>NZ_JAHRBL010000004.1 GCF_019693445.1 Deinococcus aquaedulcis
GTAGGCGTGCCCCCGCTTCGGGTTCTTCGGCAGCAGCGGCGACAGTATGGCCCACTGCTGCTCCGTCAAATCCGTCCGTCCCATGCCGTTATCCTGCCAAATTCAGCCAGACAGACCCTAGCCGGCCGCCTCATGAGACAAAGCGCGACCGGGCTCATCTTGCGTCAGCTGGCCTTCACCGTGCGTCAGGCGGCGCGGCCTACTTTGGTGACAGAGGCACAGTTGGCCCGCCCTGCACGGTCTGAAGGCCGCGCGGCGGCCCACACGGTGCCTTCCGGGAGTCCATCATGAAAAAGCTTGCCCTGCCCGTCCTCCTGACCGCCTCCCTGCTGGGCGCCCTATCGGCGCCCGCCGCCGCCGCGCCGCAGCTGAGCGCCCAGAGCATCATCGTGAACCCGGTGCCCACCACCCTGCAGGCCCGGGTGTGGGTGGACCGCGACCGCAGCGGCAACGCGGTGCCGAACTACCGCGTGGGCGACCGCATCACGCTGTACGCCACGGTGAACGAGAACGCCTACGTGTACCTGTTCAACATCAACCCTGACGGCACCGTGGACCAGATTCTGCCCAACCGCTTCTCGGGCAGCACCTACCTGCGCGCCGGGCAGACCCGCGCGTTTCCCAGCAGCCGCGACCGCTTTACCTTTGACGTGGCGGGCCCCGAGGGCCTGAACCGCGTGCTGGTGGTGGCCAGCCGCCGGCCGCTGAACCTGAACGAACTCAGCTCGTACGCAGCGGGGCAGGACTTTGCCACCGTGAAACCCACCACGACCCCCGGCTTTGCCCAGGCCCTGAGCATTGTGGTGAACCCCGTGGAGAGACCTATTCCCCAGCAGGACTGGACCAGCGACACCGCCGCCTACAACGTGGATTACTGAGCTTAACCGAACCGGCAGACTGGGGATTACGACCCCTGGTCTGCCGGTTCGGCTGGCTTTTCCTTCCGGCTGACCGTGCCCTGGAACAGCGCCATCAGTTCCCAGTCGGCTTCGCGGCGCACCTCTACGCGGTAGATGCCCAGGGTGCGGCCCACGCGCTCCGGGGTGGCCAGCGCCACTAGGGCGTCGCCCGCGCGGGCCTGGCGCACGAAGGTCATGTGGGTATCTATGGCCACCGCCTGCGCCCCCAGGTTGCTGATGATAAAGAGGGCCTCCTCGGCCAGGCCAAACACCACGCCGTTGTGCGCGCTGCCGCGCCGGTTCAGGCCCGCGTCTCCGACGGTGAGGGAGACGCGGGTCAATTCAGGTAAAGCCTCCTGCACGGTCATGCCCAGGTGGTCGGCGTAGCTCATGACCCCAGGGTAGGGGAGAAGGCGGGGGCTATGCGTGGGGGTGGTAGGGCCACGCCACCTCGCCGGCCGGGTCGCCCGCGCCCGCCGCGTCCCAGTCGTGGGGATACACCTCGCGGGGGCTGAGGTCGCCGCACGTGCCCTGGGCCTGGGCGGCGGCGCAGGTGGCGTCGTAGGCGGCCAGGATGGCGGGGAACTCGAACTGGGCGCGGGTGAGGCTCACAAAGGCCTCGGCGTGAGCCGGTTCTACACGCAGGGCCACCTCGCCGGCCGGGTGCAGCGTGCCGCTGTAAGGCACACAGATCTCAATGGGCCCGTCGCTGTCGGCGTTCACCTCGCCGTGGTAGATCACGAACGGCGCGGCGGCGGGTTGCGCGCCCTGGTCGCGCAGGGTCTGCAGCAAGGTGGTCATGCCCTGCGAGATGGCGGCGGACAGGCCGTCCACGTAGACCTGTCGGGTCAGGGTGGCGACGTTCTGGGCCGGCACGGTGCGGGTCTGAGGGGTGGACAGGGACATGGGCGTTTCTCCTTCGAGGTGCTGAATGAGGTGTCGGGTCAGGTCGCGCCGCTGACGGTGTTCGGCGTCCAGCGCGGCGAGGTGCAGGCGCAGGGCGGTTGGGCGCTCGCCCGCCGGCAGGGCCAGCAGCGCCCCGATGGCGGGCAGGGGCATGTCGGCCTGGCGCAGCCGGCCAATCAGGCGGGCGTCGGCCAGCTGGGCGGGCGTGTAGCGGCGGTAGCCACTCTGGGGGTCCACCTGCGCGGGCCGCAGCAGGCCCAGTTCGTCGTACAGCCGCAGGGCCTTGGGGCTCAGGCGACTGGCGCCGGCAAACGCGCCGATGGTCATGAGGGGTGGGGCAGGGGTGAGCATAGGGGGGCCTCCGGAGGTGAGCCCAGGGTGGGCCCTGCCCCTGGGGGAAGGTCAAGGGGGCTAGGGGTCTAAGGGTCGAAGAGTCAAAGGGTCTAAGGGGGTGAGGGTGGGGTCGAGAAGTCAAGGGGTCGAGGCGTTGAGGGGGGCAAAGGGTTTCTCGACTGCTCGACCTTTAGACCTCTCGGCGGCGGCGCCCCCGCCGCCCCCTGCGCTACCCTGGCCCTATGACCCCCCTCCTGCTGGGCCACCGGGGCGCGCCGGGGTTGGCGCCAGAGAACACGCTGGCCAGTTTTCAGGCGGCGCTGGCGGCCGGGCTGGACGGCGTGGAACTGGACGTGCGGCGATTGGCAGACGGCACGCTGGCGGTGCACCACGACGCGGCGCTCCCCGGTGGGCGGCGGCTGGCGGCGCTCACGGCGGCCGACTTGCCGCCGCAGGTGCCCACCCTGCCGGCGGCGCTGGCCTGGGCGGCCGATACGGGCGCGTTCGTGAACGTGGAACTGAAGTTTGAGGGCCCCTGGCCCGATGACCGGGTGGCCAGCACCCTGCGTGCGGTCACCGCCCACGGCCTGACGCGGCGGGTGATCGTGAGTTCCTTTCTGCCCACGCTGCTGCGGGCTGCCCGGGACTTGGCCCCGCAGATCGAGCGTGGGTTGCTAGTGCACCGCGCGTATCCGCCCCCCCTGCTGCAGGCCGGGATGCGCTGGACCGGCAGCGCGGCCCTGCACCCGGAGGTGGGCACGGTGGACGCGCGCCTGCTGGCCCTGGCCCGCGCGCAGGGCTGGCGGGTCCATGCCTGGACGGTGAACGACCCCGCCGAGGTCAAGCGGCTGAGCGCCCTGGGTGTGGACGGCCTGATCGGGGACGACCCCACCGCCCTGCTGGGCGCGCGCGGTTGACCGGCCCCTGACGCGGGGCGCACCCCAGCCTGACGAACGCGCGGCACCGTACAGAGTGTGAGAACACTCCTGATTGGTGTCACGGCCCTGCTGAGCCTCGCTTCATCTGTTCATGCCGCCACGCTGGTGGGCTACGCACACCTGCCCGCCGACACCTTCGCGGCCGGGCCCGCCAGTGGGGCCTACAGCGGCGCGGGGCTGCGCGGTCAGGCGCGCTTCCCGTCGCAGCCGGTACAGGGGTTTTCGGGGGTGCAGTTCGGCAAGAACGGGGGCTACCTGTTCCTCAGCGACAACGGCTTTGGCAGCAAGGCCAACAGCGCCGACTACCTGCTGCGCCTGTACACCCTGAACCTGAACGCCAAAACGGCCCCCACCGGCCAGGACAAGGTGGAGGTGGGCACCTTTGTCAGCCTGCGCGACCCGGACCGCAAGGTGCCCTGGGTGATCGTGAACGAGGCCAGCCCCGAGCGCCTGCTGACCGGCGCGGACTTTGACGTGGAAGGCTTTGTGGTGGCCCCCGACGGCACGCTGTGGGTGGGCGACGAGTTTGGGCCCTACCTGCTGCACTTCAGCGCCGACGGCCGCCTGCTGGAGGCCCCCATCGCCACGCCCAACCTGCCGGGCCTGCCCACCCTGCGCGGTCAGGCGCCCATTGTGATCGGGCACCGGGGCAGCAGTGGCACTCGCCCCGAGCACACCCTGGAAGCCTACCGGGTGGCCATTGAAGCGGGCGCCGACTTCGTGGAGCCGGACCTGGTGGTGACCAAAGACGGCGTGCTGATTGCCCGCCACGAGCCCGTGATCGCCGTGGTGGACGCCAGCGGCAAGGTGCTGGAAGCCACCGCCGACGTGGCTTCGCGCCCCGAATTCGCCTCGCGCCTGACCACCAAGAAGGTGGACGGTGTGGAGGTGCGCGGCTACTTCGCCGAGGACTTCACCCTGGCGGAACTCAAGACCCTGAAGGCCGTGGAGCGCCTGCCCGCGCTGCGCGGCAAGGCCTACGACGGCCAGTTCCAGATTCCTACGCTGGCGGAAGTGATTGCGCTGGTGAGGGACGTGGAAGCGAAAACCGGGCGCAAGATCGGCATCTACCCCGAGACCAAGCACCCCACCTACTTTCAGCAGATGGGCATGAACACCTCGCAGCTCTTGATCGACACGCTGAAAAAGGAAGGCTTTACCGACCCGGCGCGCGTGTTCATCCAGTCCTTCGAGACCGCCAACCTGAAGGCCCTGAAAACCGACATCATGCCGAAGGCTGGGGTGAACCTCCCACTGGTGCAGCTGGTCAGCAGCCCCGATGAGGCGCCTTACGACTGGGCGGCGAAGGGCGACACGCGCAAGTACGACGCCCTGGCCAGCGACGCCGGCCTGAAAGAGATCGCCAGCTACGCCAGTGGCGTGGGGGCCTACAAGCGCTGGATCATCACCGACAAGGGGCAGACCACCGATTTCGTGACCCGCGCCCACGCGGCGGGCCTGCTGGTGCACCCCTGGACGTTCCGCAACGAGGCCACGTACCTGCTCCCCGGCTACGCCAATGACCCCGAAGCCGAGATGCGTCAGGCCCTGCTGGCCGGTGTGGACGGCTTTTTCACGGATTTCCCTGCCACCGGCGCCCGCGTGGTGGGCCAGTACACCGCCCCCGAGGTACGCAGCCCCCAGAACCCGGCCTTTGCGCTGGGGGGCAGCAGTGCGGCGGCCAACGTGGGCGGCAGCGGCGGCTTCGAGGGCCTGAGCCTGAGCCCCGACGGCAAGACCATGTACGCCCTGCTGGAAAAGACCGTCACGGGTGACCTGCCCGGCCAGCTGCGCTTGCACGCCTACGACCTGGCGGGCAAAAAGTGGACCCTGGCGGGCCGCTATGCCCTGGACGACGCCGCCCACGCCATTGGCGACCTGACCCCGGTGAATGCTTCGCAGGCCCTGGTGCTGGAGCGCGACAACGCCAGCGGCGCGGCGGCCAGGACCAAGCGCGTGTACCTCGTCAGCCTGAACGAGAAGAACGCCGACGGCACCCTGAAAAAGACCCTGGTGGCCGACCTGATGAATGTCAAAGACCCCCAGGGCCTGGCCCCCAGCACCCAGGGCGGCGTGTTCACGTTCCCCTACGTGACCATTGAAAACCTGCTGGTGCTGGACGCAAACACCATTCTGGTCGCCAACGACAACAACTACCCGGGCACCGGCGGGCGCGGCGCCGATACCAAGGACGCCACCGAGTTCCTGTGGCTGAAGCTGGATGCGCCTTTGACCCTGGCGCCCGGTGTGGGCCGCCGGTAACGGTCAAGCCCCACCCCCACACGTTTAAGACTTTCTTCTGTCCTCGCGGCGGCGCTTGGTTTCAGAGCATTGTCAGAGCCTGCCGCGCACACTGAGGGCCTCTCTCCCGCAGGTGGGCCGAAGTGCCCGCACCCCTTTTTCCTCTTGTTGCAAGGGCCGCGCCGAGGTGTTCCCCCTCTGAGCGCGGCCCTGTCCTGTGGCGCGTCTAGGGCTTCCGAAAAATTCCCGGGAATCCTTATCAAGCCATCGGCCCAGGCTCCTCGCTGTAAATGTGGGTGCGGTGGTAGGCCAGCTGGGCGGGGTCCACGTGGTGGGCGCGGGCCTGCCGCAGGGCACCGGGGCGGCCCAGGAGGGTCAGGTCGGGCGCCACGCCCACGCCGCCCAGGTCAAACTGCACGTGGCAGTTGGGACACAGGCACAGCAGGTTCTCCGGGGTGTCTGGGCCCCCGTGGGGCTGACCCAAGGGCCGGATGTGCGCGGCCTCGGCGTAGGGGCCGGCGGGCGTGAGCAGGCGCAGCCCGCACAGCTGGCAGGTGTGGTCGTGCCATGCCTTGACCTGGGCGCCGTGACGGCTCAGGCGGCGCAGGCGGGTGGTGGCGTGCCGTTCAGGCGCCGCCGTGGCCGCTGTCGTCCCCTCGCTTTCCAGGGCCGCCTCACTCTCCAGCAGAAAGCGCCAGATGCGGTAGCCCGACCGCCCCACCTCGTGCCAGCAGGCTGTGACCAGGAACAGGCCGTCGTAGCGGTAGGTGGCCCCGGCCACGCGCCGCACCACCCGCACCGGCTGGCCCAGCAGGTGGCTGCGCGCCAGGGCGAGGTTGCCGCGTGTGAGCAGCTGGTGGGCGGTCTGGGCCCCGGTCCGGGGGTCGCGCCCGCCCTCGCCGGTGTACAGAATCTGGTGGCCGCTGTCCTGGTCGTCCTCGTACCCGCCCGAGAGCACCACCGACACCGCGCCGCCCAGGGCCGTGCCCGCGATGCCCGCTTGCAGGGGGCGGTGCACGCCCGCCTCGCTCAGCGCCCGCCGCCCTTCAAAGAGGGTGCCGGGTGGGCAGCCGGGGAGCTCGCCCACCGGCGGGGCCGCCGCCTTCACGCGCGCAGATCGGCGTACTTCTGGCGCAGGTAGGCGAGGTAGGGTTCCACCGTCATGGGCTGGCCGGTCACACGCTCCACCAGTTCGCCGGGGGCATAGCGCCGGCCCGGGGCGTACACATGCTCGCGCAGCCAAGCGTGCAGGCGCGAGAAATCGCCGCGCGCAATATCCGTGTCCAGGCCGGGCGTGGCCTGCTCGGCCGCCGCGTAGAACTGCGCGCTCAGCACATTGCCAATCGTGTAGCCCTGGAAGGCCCCGCCGATGCCGCCGCCGTACCAGTGGACGTCCTGCAGCACGCCGTCCACGTCGCTGGGGGCCCGCAGGCCCAGGTTGGTTTCGTAGGCTGCGTGCCACGCCTCCGGCAGGTCGCGCACCGCGAGGCGCCCGACCAGCAGTTCGCGCTCCAGTTCGTAGCGGGTGATCACGTGCAGGTTGTAGGTCAATTCGTCGGCGTCTGTGCGGATCAGGCTGCGGCGCACCACGTTCACGGCGCGGAACATCTCGTCTTCGGTCACGTCCGCCAGTTGCTCGGGGAAGGCGTCCTTGAAACGGCCAAATTGCCCCGCCCAGAAGGCGCGCGAGCGGCCCACGAGGTTTTCCCACAGCCGCGACTGGCTTTCATGCACGCCCGCACTCACGCCGCCGCCCAGCGGGGTGTCCAGAAATTCCTCGGCCACGCCCTGCTCGTACATGGCGTGCCCGGCTTCGTGCAAGGTGGAATACAGGGCGTCGGTGGGGTCGTCCTCGCGCACCCGGGTGGTGATGCGCACGTCGTGGGCGCCCAGCCGGGTCATGAACGGGTGGGCGGTCAGGTCCTGGCGCCCGGCGGCCGTGTCGTAGCCGTAATCGCGCGCAATGGCCTCGCCCAGCGCCAGCTGGGTGGGCACGGGGTAGTGGCGGGCCAGGAAGTCGGTGCGCACCTGGGCCTGCGCGGCCTCGTCCACCATCGGCACCAGGGCCTGGCGCAGGGCGGTAAACACCTCGTCCACCTGCGCGGCGGTCATGCCCTCGTCGGCGGCGTCAATGAAGTAGTCCATCGGCGAGGCGAATTCCGGGAAGTACGAGGCCATCTGCTGGCTGAGGTCCAGGGTTTTTTCGAGCAGCGGGGCCACGCGCGCAAAATCGTTGGCGGGCCGGGCCTGGGTCCAGGTGGAATAGGTTTCGCCCGCGTGGCCGGAAAAGGTCTGCACGAACGCGCTGGGCAGCCGCGTAGACCGGTCAAAGTTGCGCCGCGCCACGGCCAGCATGCGGGTCTGGACGGGGCTCAGGTCGCCCAGGGCCTCCGCTTCGTCCAGCAGGCGGCCATAGGCGGCGCTGGTGGCGCGTTCGTGGCGCAGGCCCGAAAGCAGCGCGCTCTGCCGGGCGCGGCTCGCCGCCGCGCGGGGCGGCAGGTAGGTGCTGCGGTCCCAGCCCAGCAGGGCGCCTATGCCATTCAGGTCCGCTAGCTCCTGCCAGTGGCGCGTGAGGGCCGTCCAGGTCTCCGGTTGTGTCATAGGGTTCAGGGTAGCGCGTTGATTCGGGGCAGCGCTGCGTTTTCGTCCATGCCACACTGCTTCATGCCCACCCCCCTGCCGCTGGAGGAACTTGCCGCCCTGCCCACCATCCTTGGCCTGGTCGTGTCCCCTGACGGCGAGCAGGTGGCCTTTTACGCCGACTGGACGGGCCGCTTTGAGCTGTATACCCTGCATCTGGGCACCCGCGAGCAGCGCCAGCACACCAACGGCGAGCTGCCGCGCACACCACGCACCGTGCCGGTCTGGGGCGCCGACAGCGCCCGCCTGTTTTTTGCCCGTGACGAGGGCGGCGATGAGCGCACCGCCCTGTTTGAGCTCCCTCTGGAGGGCGGCGCCGTCCGCCCGCTGTTCCACGCGCCGGGCAGCATGGATTACCCCGTTCAGGCGCACCCGAACGGCGCGCACCTGCTGGTCAACTCCACGCGGGGTGGGCAGCTGAACGTGTGGCGCTATGACCTGCGGGCAGAGGGCGAGGCCGCCTGGACCCCCCTGACCCAGCTCCCCAACACCACGCAGGCCGTGGCCTACAGCCCGGACGGCACCCGGATCAGCCTGAACACCAACGAGAGCCCCAACCTGCGGAACCTGGACGCCTATGTGCTGGACGAGGGTGCGGCCAGCCCGCGACGGGTGTGGCAGGTACGCGAGGGCAGCCGCGACAGCGCCGGGCACTGGCACCCACAGGGTGAGCAGCTGGCCGTGAGCAGCGACGCCGACGGCCACAGCCGCGCCGGCATTCTGAGGCTGGGCAGCGGTGAGGTGCGGTGGCTGACCCCGGCCGATGGTCAGACAGAGGAAACGCCCGGGCATTTCTCGCCAGACGGCCAGTGGTTACTGGTCACCCGCAGCGAACACAGTGCCGCGCTGCCCGTGCTGTACGCCACGGCAGGTGGAGAGGCGCGCACCTTGCACCTGCCGCCCGGCCTGACGGTGGGCGGCCAGTTTGCCCTGGGGGGCCGGGCGCTGCTGCTGCGCCACACCACGACGACCACCCGCCCCGATACCCTGCTGTACGACCTGGAAACCGATACCTTTGAGGTGCTGATGGCGGCCGGGCACGGCACCCTGGACCCCGCGCACTTCACGCCGGGGCAGTACATTCATTACCCCACCACGGATGGGCTGGAGGTCCCCGCCATCCTGTACACCCCCCAGGGCCTGAGCCCGGAAGCGCGCCACCCCGCACTGATCTGCGCACATGGCGGGCCCACCGCGCAGTTTTTCCGGGCCTTCAACGCCGAACTCCAGTATCTGGCCAGCCTGGGCTACACCATCCTGTGCCCCAACGTGCGCGGCAGCACCGGCTACGGCGTGGCGTGGCGCGACGCCAACCTGAAAGACTGGGGCGGGCGCGACCTGGCCGACATTGCGGCTGGGGCGCAGTACCTGCGTGGGCTGCCCCATGTGGACCCGGCGCGAATTGGGCTCTTTGGGGTCAGCTACGGCGGCTACCTGTCGTACCTGGCGCCGGTGAAGTACCCGGACCTGTTCAAGGTCAGCGTGCCCATCGTGGGCATCACCGACCTGCACCAGTTGCACGCCGACAACAGCCGCGACATGCCGCAACTGGGCTATTACTTCCGCACCATGATGGGTGACCCGGTCGAGGACGCCGAACTGTGGCGCGACCGCAGCGCGGTGACCCACGCGCACGCCCTGAAGGCCCACCTCTTCATGATGCACGGCGCCAACGACCCCCGCTGTCCGGTCAATCAGGCACGCGGTTTCCGGGATGCCCTGCTGGCCACCGGGAAGCAGGAAGGCCAGGATTTCGAGTACATCGAGTTCGCGGACCAGGGGCACGGCACCGCCGATATTGAAGGCAAAACGCGCAGCTACCGGCTGCTGGCCGACTATCTGGGGCGGCGACTTTAGGGCGCTACACTGGGCCTGTGAGCCACACTGCAGATCGCCGCGCTCCGTGGCGGGCCGCGCTGGGCGACATCATCTACAACGCCGACACGCCCGCTGGGCGGCTGTTCGACCTGTTTCTGATCGCCGCCATTCTGGTGAGCGTGCTGGCGGTCATGCTGGACAGCGTGGCGCCCTTCCGGGCCCGGCACGCGGCGGCGCTGGACGCGGTGGAGTGGGCGCTGACGGGCCTGTTTTCCCTGGAATACCTGCTGCGGCTGATTACCGCGCGCCGGGCGTGGCATTACGCCCGCAGTTTCTTTGGCGTGGTGGACCTGCTGTCTATTCTGCCGGCCTACCTGGCGCTGCTTCTGCCCGGCGCCCAGTACCTGCTGATTATCCGCGTGCTGCGGTTGCTGCGCATTTTCCGGGTGCTGAAACTGGTGCGCTACCTCAGCGAGGCCAGTGTGCTGACGCGGGCGCTGCAGGCCAGCCTCGCCAAGATCACGGTGTTTCTAGCAGTGGTGCTGACATTGGTGGTGATTCTGGGCACCCTGATGTACGTGGTAGAAGGCCCCCAGCACGGCTTTACCAGCATTCCCACCAGCATCTACTGGGCGATTGTCACGCTCACCACCGTGGGTTACGGCGACATTGCCCCCAAGACGCCACTGGGCAAGGGTCTGGCCTCGCTGGTGATGATTCTGGGTTACGGGATCATTGCGGTGCCCACCGGCATTGTGACTGTGGGGCTGACCCAGGCGCAGCGCAGCGCCCGCCGTGAAGCCGCGCCGGCCGTGACCTGCGCGCGCTGTGGCCTCTCGCCCCACGAGCCTGACGCCCGGTACTGCCGCCGCTGTGGCGAGGGGCTGCCCACCTGACGGAGGGGCTGGGGGAGAGGGTGAAGGTCCTCTGGCGCCTGCGCCCCACGGCGGACCCGGAGGTGCCCATCTGGCGGATGACCCCGGCCACCTGCCCCGTCACACTGGCGCCATGAACGACCGCACCCTCTCCAAGCGCCTCTCGTACCTGCTGCGCCACGCCCCGCACGAAGCCGGCCTGACCCTGGCCCTCGGCGGCTGGGTGCCGCTGGAGCCCCTGCTGGCCCACCTGCGCGTGACCCGCGCCGATGTGGAGCGCGTGGTGGCCGGCAACGACAAACAACGGTTCAGCCTGCGCGGCGACCAGATTCGCGCCAACCAGGGCCACAGCGTGCCCGTGGACCTGGACCTGTTGCCCCAGACGCCCCCAGAAGTCCTTTACCACGGCACCCATCCCGCCGCCCTGGCGGCCATTGTGCAGGGCGGTCTGCGCGCCATGAGCCGTCACCATGTCCACCTCTCGGCTGACCGCGAAACCGCTGTCCGCGTGGGCGCGCGCCGGGGCAAGCCCGTGGTCCTGACCGTGCGCGCCGGGGCCATGCACGCCGCCGGCCACGTCTTTTACTGCAGCGAGAACGGGGTGTGGCTGGTGGACCGGGTGCCGCCTGAATTTCTGGCCCAGTCAGCCGCTTACACTGGGCCACCATGACCTCTTCTCCCTGGCTGATCACCGGCTTGAACGGCACCCTGGCGCCGCATGTGGCCCGGGTGCTGGGCGAACAGGGGCAGGCGGTGGTGGCCTGGGGCCGCCACCTCACCCCGCCCGACGACGCACTGGCCGCCGGGGCGTTCCTGGCCGCCACCCGCCCGCAGGGCATCTTTCATCTGGCCATCGGCAGTGAGGCTTGGGCGGCGCAACTGGCACGCCACGCAGCGGATCATGGGGTGCCGTTCGTGCTGACGAGCACCGCCATGGTGTTTCACCACGACCCCAACGGGCCGCACCGCCCACACGACCCGCGCACGTCCCAGGAGGGCTACGGCCAGCTGAAGATTCGCACCGAGGACGCGGTGCAGGCCGCCAACCCCCGCGCGGTGCTGGCCCGCATTGGCTGGCAGATGGACCCAGGCGGCCAGGGCAACAACATGGTGGCCCACTTGGACGCCCAGCACGCTGAGCACGGCCGAATTCGTGCCAGCCGTCACTGGATTCCAGCCTGCTCGTTGATGGCTGACACTGCCCGCGCGTTGGTGGCCCTGGCACAGGAAGGTGCTTCGGGCCCGGTGCATCTGGACAGCAACGCCCACGACGCCCTGCCCTTTCCGGAGGTGGTGCGGCGATTGGCCCACACCCTGAACCTGTCCTGGGAGGTGGAGGAGACCGAGGATTACCACCACGATCAGCGGCTTCTGGATCCAGTAGAGCGGCTGCCCCGGTTGTCCGAACGGTTGAGCCTAGTGCGCTGAGCCCAGTGCCCTGCAGTTGAGACGGGCGACGTGAACAGCAAAGGGGACACCACCAGCGGCTCCGCGTTCCAGGCGGCTGATCCGGTGGAGCCCCACGCCCTGGCCGCCCCAGGTGCGCCTGCCCTGGCCGGCGGCAGACGCTAGCCTGGGGCCATGACGCCCGAACAGGCCCGCGCCGCCCTGAATGCCGCTTCCCGCGTGGCCGTGCTGACCGGCGCGGGCGTGAGCGCCGAGAGCGGTATTCCCACCTTCCGCGACGCCCAGACCGGGCACTGGGCCCGCTTTCGCCCCGAGGATCTGGCCAGCCCCGGGGCCTACCTTCAGAATCCCGAGCTGGTGTGGGAGTGGTACGCCGGGCGCTACCGCGATGTGCTGGCCGCCCAGCCGGGCGGCGCCCATGTGCGGCTGGCCGAATTGGAACGGCGCAAGGGCCAGGGCTTTTTCCTGGCCACGCAGAACGTGGACGGCCTGCACGGGCGCGCGGGGAGCGGCCAGGGGGGTGGGCGCATGGTCGAACTGCACGGCAATCTGGTCAGCGGGCGCGACGAGGTGACGGGCGAAGTCTTTCCCCTGCCCGCGCCGGATGAACTGGTCACGCCGCCCACCTCGCCCCGGGGCCACCGCATGCGCCCCAACGTGGTGTGGTTTGGCGAATTCCTGCCCGAAGACGCCCTGGCCGACGCGCAGCTGGCCTTTGCCCAGGCCGAGGTCGCGCTGGTGATCGGCACCAGCGGCGTGGTGTACCCGGCGGCGGGGCTGGCTTTTAAAACCCTGAACCGGGGCGGCGTGGTCATTGAACTCAACCCCGAACCCACCGAACTGACCCCCCACGTCACCTTCAGCCTGCGCGACGTGGCCTCGCGCGGCCTGGACACCCTGATGGGCCCGGCCTGAAGCGGGTGGCCCGGGGCCCGGCCACTCCGGGCGCTGCGGGCACAATGGCCGCCAGTTCCACCCACGGGCCAAACGACGGCCCTTCGACGCCGTTGGGCCGCTGTCTTTCTAGAACATGCCCATCGTTCGCCCCAGATCCACAGAGGACTGGCCCTTCAATGCATCTGGGTTCTCCTATCTCGCGGGTGCCCGCGCGGCATCCTGGGCCCGGTGCCACCAGTTCACCTGGGCCTGGACCAGTGGGCCACTCAGGGCGTCAGCGGCGGGCAGTTCGTTCACGCCGAACCAGCCCACCTCCAGCACCTCGCCGGGCTGCGGCACCAGCTCGCCGCTGACCCCCTGGGCGCGGTACAGCACCGACACGTTGTCCACTATGTCCCCGTTGGGGTAGGTGAAGCGGTATTCGGGCCCAGCGAACATGTCCAGGGGCGTCAGGGTCTGCGCGCGCAGGCCGGTTTCTTCGAGCAACTCGCGCGCGGCCGTCTCCTCGAAGTGCTCGCCGGGTTCCAGAAAGCCGCCCGGCAGGGTCCAGCGCCGGGTGTGGCCGTGGCGCAGCAGGAGCAGCCGGCCCTCGTCATCGGTGACCAGCACGCTGGCGCCGGGGGCCGGCCAGGGCCGTGGCCCGATCACCCGGCGCAGGTCCAGCAGAAAGTGGCCGGCTGGGGGCGGCGGCGGGGTGGGGGTTAGGGGCAGGGGAGGCAGGCCCGCCCAGCCGCGCAGCAAGGTCATGGACGCGCGGTTGGCATTGCTGCTCAGCGGGGGCAACTCGTCCAGCCGAAACCAGCGCAGCTCCAGGGTTTCGCCGCTGTCGTCGGGCTGGGCGCGGTCCAGCGCCGACGCGGGCAGGGTGCCGTGGGCCCGCAGCCCCACCACGTAAATCTCGTCGCCGTGCGGGTAGCGGTGGTACAGCTCCGGGCCACTCTGCAGGCCGTCCGGCAGCGGCAGCAGGCGCAGGTTCTCGCAGTGCAGGCCGGTTTCTTCGAGCAGCTCGCGCCGCGCGCCGCTCAGAAAGTCCTCGCCGGGGTTCAGGGCGCCGCCGGGCTCGCTCCACAGGCCGTCGTCGCCCCGGCGCTGCAGCAGCACCCGGCCCTGTTCATCCTGCAGCAGGACGCCCACGGCGGCGCCCACCAGGGGGCGGGTGCCCCACACCTTGCGCAGTGCCATCAGGTTCATGGCGCCCACCCTACGCTAGCCTGCGGGGCGTGACGACCAACTTTCGGCGGGGGAACGCCATCCTGATCGTCTCCAACGGGTACGCCGAGGACCTGATCGGGGCGGCCCTGGCGCGCGAACTGGTGCGGGCCGGGCGGGGGCCCGTGCTGGCCCTGCCCCTGGTGGGCGAGGGCCGCGCCTACGTGGGCGCCGCCGAGGTGCAGGGCCCTCCCCTCAGCCTGCCGTCTGGCGGCTTTCCCTTTGGCAGCGTGGCGAACCTGCGCGCCGACCTGCGCGCGGGGCTGCTGACCGTGTCGCTGCGGCAGTGGGCGGCGGCGCGGCGCCTGGGCACCCAGGCCGGGCAGGTGATCGTGGTGGGTGACACCTACGCCCTGCTGGTGGGTACCCTGGCCGCGCGGGCCCAGCCGGTGCCCCCCGGCGCGCGCCTGCCCCTGACCCACCTGCAGCCGCTGGTCTCGGTGCACTACGCGCGCGGCATGTCCTGGGGCGCCCACCTGCGCGAACTCAACGCCCTGGGCGCCAACCTCTTTATGCCCTGGGAGGTGGCGCTGGCCCGGCAGGCGCGCCGGGTCTACACCCGCGACCAGCCCTCGGCGGCGCACTTGGCCCGGCGCGGGGTAAACGCCGTGTACCGGGGCAGCTTTGCCATGGACATCCTGCCCCCGCCGGAACGCGACCTTCCGCCACTGCTGGATGGCCGCCCTCTGCTGGCCCTGCTGCCCGGCCAGCGTGGCGACGCGGCCTTTTCCCTCCCCATCATGCTGGAGGCCGCCGCTGCCCTGCCCGAGCTGCAGGGCGTGGTGGCCTTCGCCCAGCCCTTCTCGGAATTGCCGCCGCTGCCTGGCTGGACGGTAGAAGCGGTGAACGACGCCACCCTGTGGCTGTCGCGCGGCCCCGTGCGGGTGCTCGTGGTGCGCGGGGCCTTTGCCGCTGTGGTGCGCCGCGCGGCCCTGGCGCTGGGTACCGCTGGCACCGCCGCTGAGCAGGCCGCTGGGCTGGGTGTGCCCGTGATTGGCTTTCCCACGCCGGGGCCGCAGTACGTGGCGGGATTTGCCCGCCGCCAGGGCCGGCTGCTGGGGCGCGCGCTGACCGTGGTGGCCCCAGACCCCGGGGCCGTGGCCCAGGCCGCCCGCCACCTGCTGACGAGGCCCCGGCTGTTCGCAGCGGCGGCCCGCGACGGCCAGGAGCGCATTGGCGCGCCCGGAGCCCTGGCAGCGGTGGCAGCAGAGCTGGAAGAACTGAACTGAGGGCGGATTCCAGGTGACCACAGGAGAAGCCCTCTGCGGTAAGCGACCCAGAGGGCAACAACCTCAACCACGGGGCGCTTTTGGCGATGGCGTGGAGCGGGAATCGCCCCTCTTACGCCCAGCCGCTCTGCAACAGCGCCCGCGTTTCGGCCACGGCTTCCTGCCAGATGCGCTGCATTTCGCGGTCGGGGCGGCGGTGCAGGCCGCCAAAGTTGCCGTCGCCCAGGCGGGCACGCACCTCGGCCGGCGGCAACTGGCGCAGGGCCCCCAGATCCACCATCGGCTTGCGCTCCTCGGGGGCGCTGACCCCTTCCAGGCGGGTCCAGGGAAAACTTTCCATCCAGCTGGCGTGGCTGGCCAGTTCGTCGGTGGCCTGCACGGCGGCCCAGGTGCGCGGCGCGTTCCACCAGTTGTGCCACTGCACCCGCGCGGCTGGGTGCCGGGCCAACCATTCGCCCAGCCAGCCCTGGGCCGGGGCGTTGCCGCCGTGGCCGTTGACCACCAGGAGGCGCCGGAAGCCCTGCGCATACAGGCCGCCCAGCAGGTCGTCCAGCAGGGCGAGGTAGGTGGTGGTGCGCACGCTCAGGGTGCCTGGGTAGGCGCTGAAGGTGGGCGTGATGCCGTAGGGCAGCGCGGGAAACACCGGGACGCCCAGGTCCTCGGCCGCCTCGCGCGCCACCCGCTCGGCCAGCAGGGTATCGGTGGCCAGACTCAGGGTGGCGTGCTGCTCGGTGCAGCCCAGCGGCAGCACGCAGCGGTCATCCTGGGCCAGATACGCCTCGACCATCTGCCAGTTCATCTCCTGAATGCGCATGGGCTACGCTAGCGCAGACCTGGGCCCTAGATTTTTCACCCCCCTTCATCCACCCGGTTCGGACAAGGCCTGCCCGCGCGGGAAAGCCGCAGCGTAGCGTGAGCCCATGAGCGACGCCGCCCGCCCCGACCAGCCCTGGAGTTATGAAACCGCCGCCGTGCAGAGTGCCATTCCGCGCGGCCTGGGCCAGACCATCGGGTTTCCTATTCATGCGGCTGCCGCTTTTCAGTTTGATTCGCTGGACGAAGCCCAGAGCGAGTTTCAGCAGAACACCGGCCTGAGTTACGCCCGGTTGCAGAACCCCACCGTGCGTGCCCTGGAAGAGCGGCTGACCACCCTCGAAGGCGGGAGCGCCACCGTGGCGGTGGCCAGCGGGCAGGCGGCCACCCTGACCGCCATCCTCAGTGTGTGTCGGGCAGGAGACCATGTGGTCTCGGCGTCCAGCCTGTTTGGGGGCACCACGGGCCTGCTGAACAACATCCTGCCGCTGATGGGCATTTCGGCGACGCTGGTGGAGAACACGGCGCAGGCCATTGGCGCGGCCTTGCAGCCGAACACCCGGCTGGTCTGGGCCGAGATGATCAGCAACCCGGCCGGGGACGTGGCAGACATCCGCGCCTTTGCCGACCTGGCGCACGCCCAGGGCGCCCTGCTGGCCATTGACAACACCTGCGGGGGCGCCGGGTTTCTGTGCCGGCCACTGGAACACGGCGCAGACATCGTCGCGCAGTCGCTGACCAAGTGGGCGGGCGGCCACGGCAGCGTGCTGGGCGGCGCGGTGACGGTGGGGGCCGGGCACGACCTCACGCGCAGCCCCATCTTTACCGAGGGCGGCGAGAACAGCATTCTCAGCGTGCGTGGGGCCGCTGCCCTGGCGTGGCGTCAGCGCTGGCTGGGCGCGCACCAGCTGGGCATGACGCTGGCTCCCCACTCCGCGTTCCTGATCGCCCAGGGCCTGGAAACGCTGGCCCTGCGCCTGGCCCGCGAGAGCGAAACCGCCCTGGCCCTGGCCCGCTGGCTTTCGGCCCATCCCCAGGTGGGCAAGGTGAGTTACCCCGGCCTGGAGAGCCACCCGCACCACCACCTCGCGCAGACCTACCTGCGCGGCGGGCAGGGCGCGGTGCTGACCTTCGAGGTGCCGGACCCCGCTGCCTTCCTGTCGCGGGTGCGGGTGCTGCGCATCGCCCCCAACCTGGGCGACGTGCGTACCCTGGTGGTGCACCCCTGGACCACCACCCACGGCCGCGTGCCCGAAGCGGCGCGCTTTGCCGCCGGCGTGACCCCCACCACCATCCGCATGAGCGTGGGCGTAGAGGCCCTGGGCGACCTGCAGGCGGATATTGAGCAGGCGCTGTAGGGGGCCGATGGCGGATAGCAGATGGCGTGGGGTTGCTTTGGGGGTTAGACCGGGCAGGAGAGCAGGGTTTCGTGCTGGCGCACGGTGGCGGCGGCCTCGGCCAGCAGGACCTCGGTGTCGGGCCAGCCAAGGCAGGGGTCGGTCAGGCTGAGGCCGTAGGCGGGGCACTCGCCGGGAGCGGGGAAGGGCTGGCGGCCGGGGTGCAGGTGGCTTTCGAGCATCAGGCCGCGCACCGGGCTGGCGGGGTGCCAGTGGGCCAGCACCGCGCGGCCTACCGCTGCCTGCCGCGCGGGGTCGCCGCCGCTGTTGGCGTGGGCGCAGTCCACCAGCAGCCTGGGAGTCAGGCCCGCCCCACGCAACTGCTCAGCGGCCTGGGCCACCGCCTGCGGGTCGGCGTTGGGCCCCGCGTGGCCGCCGCGCAGCACCACATGCCCGTGCGGATTGCCGGGGGTCAGGGTCAGGGCGCCTGTGCCGTCTGGGGCGGTGGTCCAGCACATCTGCCGGGCCTGGGCCGCCACCACCGCGTCCACCGCCACCCCCACCGAGCCGCCCGTGCCGTTCTTGAACCCCACCGGAAACGGCAGCGCGCTGGCCATGACGCGGTGGGTCTGGCTTTCTACCGTGCGCGCGCCCAGGCAGCCCCAGCTCAGCAGGTCGGCCAGGTAAGGGGGCAACTGGGGGGCCAGCAGTTCGGTGGCCACCGGCACGCCCAGCTCGTTGATGGCGGCCATCAGGCGCCGGGCGCGCACCAGCCCCGCGTTCAGGTTGGGGCGGCCGTCCAGGTCCGGGTCCAGCAGGAAGCCGCGCCAGCCCAGCCGGGTGCGGGGCTTGTCCACGTACACGCGCATCACCAGTTCCAGGGCGTCGCCCCAGCGGGCGCGTGCCCCGGCCAGCCCCCGGGCGTAGCGCAGCGCCTGCGCCTCGTCGTGGATGCTGCAGGGCCCCACCACCACGAGCAGCCGGGGGTCCTGGCCGCGCAGAATGGCTGCAATGCGCCGCCGGGCCCCCGCCACGGTCTGCGCGGCCTGGGCCGAGCGGGGCAGCTGCGCCAGCAGGGCCTGCGGCGAGAGCACCGGTTGTAAGGAGGTAGGGTCCAGATCCAGGGGTTCGGGGCTTAAAAGCTCAGTGTCCAAGGGTGGCGCCTCCATCCACAGTCAGGTGCTGCATGGTGATGTGCCGCGCGTGGTCCGAAAGCAGGAACAGCACGGCCTGGGCAATGTCGGCGGGGTCGGCGATCCGGCCCAGGGGAATGCCGGGGCGGTGCTGGCCGGGGTCCCCCGCGATCACCTGCGCGGGCCCCGTGTCCCCCGTCCAGAGCTGCCGCCCCATCGGTGTGTCGGTGGAGCCGGGGGCCACCACGTTGCAGCGCACCCCATACGGCGCCAGTTCCAGCCCCAGGCAGCGCATGAGGTGGGTGGTGGCGGCCTTGGACGCGGCGTAGGCGCCCATCCCAGCGCGGGCCACGTGGGCCGCGTTGGAACTGACAGTCACGATGGCGCCGCTGCGGCGGGCCTGCATGCGCTGGCCCACGGCCCGCGCCATGTAAAAGGGCCCGGTGGTGTTCACGGCGAAGGTGTGCGCCCAGGCCTCGTCGCTCAGCTCGGTCAGCGGGCCCAGGTGCAGTACCCCGGCCACGTTCACCAGCTGGTCAATGGGGCCCAGGGCCGCTTCGGTCTGGGCCACCAGGGCCTCCACGGCGGCGGCGTCGGTCACGTCCAGCTGGGCGGCGTGCACCCGCGGGGCGGTCCAGGGGAGGGGCGCCAGGTCAGTGGCCTGCACGGTGGCGCCAGCCGCTGCCAGGGCCTGCGCCACGGCCGCGCCGATGCCCTGGGCCGCGCCGGTCACCAGGGCCACCCGGCCTGCCAGGGCGGGCAATGGGGGCAGGCTCATGCGGGCGCCTGCTCGGGGGCCCACAGGTCGGCCACGGGGGTGTGCGGGTGGGCCACGCCACGCGCCAGCGCGGCCAGCAGGCGCCCGTGCAGGGCCTGCACCTGGGCGGGGGTGTACAGGGCGGGGTGGCCGTCCAGCGTCAGCTCCAGCGCAGGGCCCCAGCCGGTGAAGGTCAGCGCGAGGTCCTCCACCGGGCCAGAGGCCAGATTCTCCAGGCGAGCCTCCAGCCCCGGGCCAAAGTCCAGCGGCGCCTGGAAGGGAATCACGTTCACCTCCGGGCCAAAGAGGCGGTGGCCGTTCAGGTCGGCCCACAGGTGCTCGTAGCGGTAGTGCTGGTGCGCGCGCAGGGCCCCCAGGGCCGCGTGGGCCTGCCGGGTCAGGGCTGCGAGGCTCAGCGCCGGGGTCACGTCCAGCCGCAGCGGTGCCAGATTCATCACCATCGTGGGCACCCGCGCCGAGGCGCGGCCCAGCCGGTTCATGACGGGGACGGCCAGCACTGTGGCCTGCTCGCCCGTGTGCGCGTGCCAGAACGCCGCGCTCAGGGCAAACAGCAGGGTGGGCCACGCGGTGCCCAGGGCCTGGGCCTGCTCGGCCAGCGCCCGGGTGAGGGCCGGGGCGGCGGTGCCCCGGGCACGGTGGCCCCGGCGCAGGCCCCGTTCCAGCAGGGGCGCGGGCGTGTGCGGCAGCCCCGCGTACAGCGCCATCAGGGCCTGCCGGTCCACGGCGCGCTGCGGTGAGCGCTGATAGGCCTCGTCCTCGGCCACCACAGGCGCCAGCGGGTCGAATGCCGGGGGCAGGGGAGCGCCCGCGCGGTAGTGTGCCGCCACGCGCTGCAGGCACAGCGACAGGCCGTAGCCGTCCAGGGCGATGTGGTGCGTGACCAGCACCCAGCGTGCCTGTGCCGGGCCCAGCAGAAAGAGACCGTGGCGGTACAGTTCGCCGGCTTCCGGGCGCAGCGGCGTGTCCAGCCACGCCTGCGCTTCCTGGTCGGCCTGGGCGTGGGGGTCGGGGTGACCACGCAGGTCACGCACGGTCAGCGGCTGCGGGGCGGCGGCGCCGGGCCACTGCCGCGCGCCCCCGGGCCGCGCCTCGAAGCGGGCGTGCAGGGCGGGGACCTCGGCCAGCAGGCGGGCCACCGCCGCCGTGAAGCGGGGCACGTCCAGCGGGCCGTGCAGGTCCAGGGCCTCGGCGGTGTTGAAGAGGGTGCTCTGGGGGTCGGCCTCGTGGTCGTGCCACAGGCCCAGCTGCGCCCCGGTCAGGCCCAGCGCGGGTTCGCTGTGGGCGCCGTGTGCTCCGCTCATACAGGCTCCGGGGCCAGCCGCGCGGCGATGGCGCGCAGGGTGGGCCGCGCGGCCACGTCGGCGTACGTGATGCTCAGCCCGGCCCGCTGCCAGCCGTCCACCAGCAGCATCAGGCGAATGGAATCCAGGCCCAGCAGCAGCAGGTCGTCGTCATCGTGCAGCTCGGCGGCGGGCACCTCCAGCAGCGCCGCCACCGTCTGGCGCAGGTGGTCGGGGGTCCAGGCGGCGGCCGGGCGGTCACCCAGCGCCGAGAGCACCTGCGCCGTGCCCAGCACCTGCGCGCAGCGGCCCGCGCCGTAGGCCAGGGCCTGCCGGTGCTCGGCTTCGGAAAAGTCGGCCAGCGCGTCGCCGATCAGGAACGGCTGCACGTCGCGCATAAAGGCGTCCGCCGCCGTCAGCAGGCAGCCAATGTGGGCGTACACCCCGCAGATCAGCAGCTGATCGCGCCCCCAGCCCTTCAGCAACTCCTCCAGCGGCGACCGCTGAAAGGCGCTGTAGCGCCACTTGGTCAGCACGAGGTCGTCCGGGTGCGGGGCCACGGCGGGGTGAATGCAGGTCTGCCCGGGGTCGCTGCCCAGCCCGGGGCCCCAGAAGTCGCTCAGCAGGGCGCGGTCCTGGGGGTCTTGCTGACCGGGCTGCGCGGTGTATACCACCGGTATGCCCAGGGCGCGGGCGTGCGCCACCAGGGTTCCCACCTGCGCCAGCAGGGCCGGAATGGGCGGCTGCGTCTGGTCGTAGAAGTTCAGAAAGTAGCTCTGCAGGTCGTGCACCAGCAGGGCGGCGCGCCCAGGCTGGGGCGTCCAGGTCACGCGGCCCTGGGGAAAGGTGGCGGGGTCAGGCATGGGGTAGGGGGCCAGGCGGGGAATCATGGGGTGCTCCTTGGGGCCATGCGGGCGCGCAGGGCGGGTTTGTCGAGCTTGCCGACGGCGGTGCGGGGCAGCTCGTCCAGCAGCTCAATGCGGTCGGGGATCTTGTAGGCGGCCAGGCCCAGGGCCTGCAGGTGCCGCCGCAGGGTCAGGGCCAGCCCTGGCGGCGTGGGGGACGCGGGCTGCACAAAGGCGCAGCTGCGTTCGCCCAGCCAGGGGTCCGGCACGCCCACCAGCGCCGCGCCGCGCACCTGGGGGTGCAGCAGCAGGGCGTGCTCGATCTCCTCGGCGGCGATCTTCTCGCCCGCACGGTTGATCTGGTCCTTGTGGCGCCCGGTGACGGTCAGAGCGCCGTCCGGCCAGCGGGTCACGAGGTCGCCGGTGCGGTAAAAGCCGTCCGGGGTAAAGGCCCGGGCATTGTGCTCTGGCGCGCGGAAGTAGCCCCGGATGGTGTAGGGCCCGCGCGTGAGCAGGTGCCCCGGCGTGCCGTCGGGCACCGGACGGTCCTCGTCGTCCACCACCCGCACCTCGTCGTGTGGGCTGATGGGGTGGCCCTGGGTGCAAGCGGCGCGTTCCAGTGGCGTGCCAGGGCGCACGTAGTTCACCAGCCCCTCGGCCATGCCGAACACCTGCTGCACCTCGGCCCCCAGCCGCGCGGGCACCTGCCGGGCGGTGTCCGGGCTGAGGGGCGCGCCCCCCACCTGCACGCAGCGCAGCGAGGACAGGCCCGGGCCGCCTGCCTGCTCGGCCGCCTGCAGCCACACCTGCAGCAGCGCGGGCACCAGGGCGGTGTGGGTCACCCCATGCTGGCGGATCAGGGGAAAGGCCACGTCGGGCGTGGGCGCGGGCGAGAGCACCACCTGCCCCCCCGCGTGAAACATGCCCAGCGTGCCCGGCGAGGTCAGCGGGAAGTTGTGGGCCAGCGGCAGGGCGGCCAGATACACCGTCTGCGGCCCCAGCGCGCAGATCGCCGCACTGGCCCGGATGCTGTACAGGTAATCGTCGTGCGTGCGCGGAATCAGCTTGGGGGTGCCGGTGCTGCCCCCCGACAGCTGGTACAGCGCGACCTCGGCGGCGTTCCCTGCGGGCGGGGAGAAGGGTGGGGTGCCAGCGGCCGGCTGCAGCGGCGTGAATTCGGCGGTCTCGCCCAGCACGAACACCCGGCGCAGGCCCGGCGCCTGGGCCTGCACGTCGCGCGCCAGAAGGCGGTGGTCATAGCCGGCGTGCTGGTCGGCCACCAGATAGGCCGCCGCGTCCGCATGGGTGCAGAAAAAGCCAATTTCCCGCTGGCGGTGGGCCGGCAGCGCCAGGATGGGCCGCGCGCCCAGCCGCAGCAGGCCGAACAGCACGTCAAAGAATTCGGGGACGTTGGGCAGCTGAACCACGGCCCGTTCGCCGGGCTGCAGGCCGTGGGCGGCCAGATGCGCGGCCATGCGGGTGGCGCGGGCGTCCAGGTCGCGGTAACTCAGGCGCGTCTGCCCGGCGATCAGGGCGGTGCGGTCGCCGTACTGGGCAGCCAGTCCGGCCAGCCATGCGCTGAAGGTCTCGCCCTGCCAGTACCCCGCCTCGCGGTAGGTGCGGGCCAGGTTGTCGGGCCAGGGGGTGAAGTCGGCCGTGTCCCCGGGGCTCACAGGGCCGTCCCCAGGCTGTCCAGGCCCAGCGCCTGCAACATGGTGCGGAACTTGGCGGCGGTTTCGGCCCGTTCCTGCGCGGGGTCTGAAGCCGCCACCACCCCGGCCCCCGCGAACAGCCGCACCTGCTCCGGGCCCACCTCTGCGCAGCGGATGGTCACGGCCCACTCGCCGTCGCCCGCCGCGTCGCACCAGCCCACCGCCCCGGCAAAGAGGCCCCGCGCGAAGGGTTCATGTGCGGCCAGGAACTGCCGGGCGGCCCTCTGCGGGACCCCGCACACCGCCGGGGTGGGGTGCAGGGCCTGGGCCACGTCCAGCACCGACAGGCCCGGGTCCCGCAACTGGGCCTGAATGGGGGTGCCCAGGTGCCACAGCGTGGGGGTTTGCACCAGCTGGGGCCGGGGCGGCAGGTGCAGTTCGCGGCACAGCGGCGCCAGCGTGGCCCGGATGGCCTCCACCATCAGCGCGTGTTCTTCCTGGTCCTTGGCGGAGGCCAGCAATTCGGCCGCCTGGGCGGCGTCGGCGTCCGGGCCGGCCTGGCGGGGGCGGGTGCCTGCCAGCGGGTGCAGGCACAGGTGGGGGCCCGCCTTGCGCACCAGCAGTTCCGGGCTGGCGCCAATCAGCGTGCGCTCGCCGGCCGGGTCCAGCGGCAGTGCAAAGGTGTAGCCGCCCGGGTGGCGCGCGGCCAGCCGGCCCAGCACTGGCGCCAGGGCCAGCGGCTCGCGCAGCTCTAATTCCAGCAGGCGGCTCAGGACCACCTTGTGCAGCCCGCCCGCCCGAATGGTGCTCACCGCTTGGGCCACCAGGGCCTCGAAGTGCGCTGGCCCTGGCCGCGCGCTCACGCGGCGCACGCTGGCGCTGGGGACTGGCTTGGCGGCCCAGTCCGGGTAGCCGGGGGTGACCTGCGGCGCCACGTACAGGGTGGCGGGCTGCGTGGGGTCAAACGGCAGGGCGCCCACCACGCGTGGGTGGAGGTGGCCCGCCTGCTGAGCGGCCCGCAGCAGCGCCCGGGCCTGCTGCGCCGGGGGGCCGGGCGTGGCGGCAGCCGGCTGCAGCTCGGCGGCAAAAAAGGACGTGGCGGGCGCCTGCCAGATGAAAGGGGGCAGAGCAGGTGTCTGGGCCGGGGCAGCGCCGGGCCGGGGCGGAGCAAGCAGGGTCATGGGGTCTCCTGGGGGCGAAGGCAAGACGGAAGGACGGCGGCGCCCGCAGCGCGGCGCACCAGCAGCGGGGATCAGAGGGCGCAGGCCCTGGGGGATAAAAACGGGGGAATTGCTCAGCAGGGGAAGGCAATGGCGGCTTCAGCGGTCATTTGAGTGTCTGAGCCGTCAACGCTGATGCAAGAGCACATCCAGGGCCTAGCGACTAAACAAAGGCAAGACCTGGGCGACCAGCGGTCAACCTCACATCGCCCCGTCAGAATCTGACAAATCCGATCAAAATAGTCAAGTTAAGTCCAAAAGTTGGAGCGTCGGAGGGGCTAGGGACAGGAGTTCACGGCACGGCTTCTTCCCGCGTTCGTCGAGACCCGAAACTCTCCTTGCCGCCCCCTGGGTGCAGAGGAATGCCAGCCTGTCGCCGTCCCCTTCACCCTCACCCCTATGCATAACCGCCGCCCTTAAATCAGCAGGACGGCGGTCAGAGGCCGACCCCTGGGCCTTACAGCCAGGGTTTCTTGCCAATCACGTAGTCGCGCTGGAACTCGGGGTCGCTCTTGGTGAGGTAGATAATGCCTTCCACCAGCCCCAGCAGGCCCAGGCCGCTGCTGACCAGCCCCGCCAGCGGCACGGTCACGAACAGCGCCACGCCGAAGGTCAGCAGGCCCAGCAGCAGCGCGACCACCCACACACCGATGTTGAGCCCCAACATCATCAGGCCAGCGGTCGTATTGCCCAGATAGAACTTGTGAATCCCAAGGCTGCCCAGGAAGATGCCCAGCAGGCCCGCAAACAGCTTTTTCTGGGCCACGTCGCTGGACAGAAAGCCCGAACTGTGGCTGCCCTGGCCGTAGGCGGGCGTCATCTGGTGGGCCGGGTCGCCAAAGTGGTCAAAGGGGCGGGCGGGCGCCGGCTCGGCGTAGCCCGTGGGCGGGCCCTGCGGAATGGTGGGATTGCGCGCGCCACCCGTCGCCCGGGTCACCCAGTCGTCCTGGGGAGCGCCCGTGGGGGCCGCCGGGGCCACCGCCGGCCGGTCCTCGGGCCAGGGTGAGGAAGCGGGGGCCGTGTGGGCGGGCCGGGTGACCTCGTCGGCCCAGGCGGGGGCCGCTGGGGACGCAGGGGCCGGGCCGGGGTCGGCAGGAACGCGGCCGGGGGCGCTGACCTCGTCCACCCAGGCGGGGGCCGGGGCGGCGGCGGGGCGCTGGGGTTCGGGAATGCGCAGGTCCCCCGAGGCCGGGCTGGACGCGCTCTGGGCGGGCCCCAGCACCTCGTCCACCCAGGAGGGCGCGGCGCTGGGCGTGCCGGACGTGTTGTCTTCGGGGTTCGTCATGCTTCACATTACGCGATGCCCGAACCCGCCGTTGCGTCCCCCGGAAGATGCATGCCCGTGCCCACGATGACCGGCAGTGGCACACTGAGGGGCCCGGCGGCGAACAGCGGCGCCAGCGCGGCGCGGTGCTCATCCAGCAGCCCGGCGCGCTGAGCCGCCGGCAGTCCGGCCAGGGGCGCGCCTTCCAAGCCGGCCTGAATATCGGCCAGCCGGGCCTGCGGGGTGGGGAGCGTGTAAAAGAGGGGGTGCAGCGCGGCGCTGGCCTGCAGGCCGCCCGCGCGCAAGACGTCGGCCAGGGCCTGCGGCGTGGGCAGGCGGCCCAGGGGGGGCGAGCCGGGTTTCAGGCCATGCGCCCCCAGTGCCGCGCGCCACAGGCCTGGCAAGTCGCCCAGCAGCCCCGCCCCAAAGCTTGAGACCACCAGCCGGCCCCCGGGGCGCAGCACCCGCGCCCACTCACGCACGGTCAGGGCCATGTCCGGCATGAAAAACAGCCCAGCGGCGCAGATCACGGCGTCGAACTGGGCGTCTGGAAAGGGCAGCCGTGCGGCGTCGGCCTGCACGAAGGTCGCGCCGGGCAGCCCCGCGCGGGCCACGGCCAGCATCCCGGCCGAGAGGTCAGTGCCCACCCGCGCCCCGCTGCCCCCGTGGGGCAGGGCGCGCAGCACTGTGCCGGTGCCGGTCATCACGTCCAGCACGGCCTCGTGGGGCTGCACCGCCGCAACCTCTGCCACGAAACGCGCGGCCTGGGCCAGAAAGCCCACCTCGTCGTAGGTGGCGGCCACCGCGTCAAAGAGGCGGGCATTGGCCTGCTCGCGCTCGCCGCTCATCCGGCCCCCAACCGGGCGCGCACCTGCGCCACCCGTTCGGCCACGCTGCCGCGCAGCACGGTGTAGGCCACCCCGCGCGTCTCCAGATCCTGGCGAATAAAGGCCTGCTGCACGGCGCGGACCTCGGTGTTGGCGCGCCAGCCGTCCTGCTCGTGGGGCAGGTCGGTGTCGCACACGAAGGTGTGGGCGTAGCGGGTGCGGCACTTGTCTGCCAGGGCCTGAAGTTCGGGCAGGGCCGTGCCGGTCAGCAGGTGGGACCACATCAGGGTGGTGGCGGCGTCGGTGTCGCAGAAGACCCAGCGGTGCACGCCGGGGGTGCGGGCGGCCTCGGCTTCCAGGGCCCGCTGGCCCCGGGCGATTTCCAGAAAATGGGCCGGGTTCAGCTGCCCCTGCTCGCGCTCGTAGACATCCCGGCCGTATTCGCGCACCCAGGCTGTGCCCAGCGCCTCGCCCAGCGCGCGAGTGAGGGTGCTTTTGCCGGTGCTCTCGGCGCCCAGGATATTCACCCGGCGCACGAAATGGGCATACACCACGGGGTCCAGAAAGGCCCGGTGGGCATGCACGTCGGCGCGCAGGGCGCTTCCGCTGATCGGCACCGTCTGCCGCGCCCGGTCCACGCACACGTGCGCCGCGCCCAGGTCCGCCGCCAGCTCGTCCCCGTAGGCCTCCGAGGTGAACACCGCGTCGGGGAAGACGCCCCAGCCCCGCAGCACCGAACGCACATACGCGCGGTGCACTACGTCGGGCTCGTCGTTCATCGGCGGATTCGGGGCGTCGGGGAGCAGGTGCAGGCCCGGAGACAGCCGCGCCGGGTACAGCGCGCGCAGCCAGCCCCGGCGCAGCGGCGAGGGCATCTCTGGAAAGTCCGGGCGGGAATACATCCAGACGCTCAGGCGCTCGCAGCGGGCCAGTGCGTGGTCCAGCAGGTGCAGGTGGCCCCGGTGGAGCGGCGCAAACTTGCCAATCACCAGGCCGTGGCGGAATTCAGGCAAAGGCCACCGCCCGCGCCTCGTCACGCCGCCACTGCCGCCAGCCATACACACTCATGGCCGCCAGCACGAACTGCAGGCCAAACAGCACCCAATACTGGGTATGCCAGAAGTACACCGCCTGCACCGCATTGACCAGGATCCACACCGGCCACGACCAGGCCCAGCGGCGGGTGGTGCCGAAGTTGGCGACCAGGGCCAGCGTCACGGCGGCGAACTGCACCCAGTTCCAGACCGCGCTGAAATCCGTCACGGCCACGGTGTAGGCAAAAATCAGCAGGCTGGCGGCCCAGGTGACGCCGTACCACGCGGGCTCGTTGAAACGGATCTCGCCCCTGGCCCGGCGCGTTTCCAGGTGCCACAGGTACAGGCCGTGAAGGCCGAACAGCAAGTATGTGACCTGCAAGCCCGCGAACATCCACTGCCCGCCAGCGAGAAACAGCAGGAAGTAGGGCAGCAGCGAGGCGTTGCTCCAGTGCCAGTAGGTGCTGCGCTTGGACCACAGGTGGTACAAGCTGACCAGCACGCACAGGCCGCCTGCAAGGTCCAGGGCGAGGGTGGGGATGGAGAGGCCAAAGAGGGTCATGGAGTCACCCCGGGTTTGTGTCCCACAGGCCACAGGCCTTCGGGCAGATGCGTCTCTGGGTCAATGTGCCCGCTGTAGCCAGCGCCTGCAAAATGCGCGAGCACGCGAATGGGCCCAATGATCGCCGCATTGAAGGTGTCCAGCTCCTCAGCGGGCACCCACAGTTCCTGGTGGCGGTCTTGTGCGCCCACCACCTGAATCTCGTAACGGGTGGCGACCTCGGCCTGCACCTCGAAAGCCGTCACAAAACCCACAGGCGGATCGTTGCGTTTGGCGTTCCAGTCGCGGGCGATCTCCTCGGCGTACTCCGCATTCAGCACCGGGTAGAAAATGGGCTGGTCCGGCAGGCGCGGCGGCCACGCGCGCCAGCCACGTTCGGCCACCAGGCGCAGCTCCTGCAGGCCAGTGTAGAGGGTCACGGTGTCGCCCACCGGGGGCCAGGGCACGGTGCGTTCGGCCTTCGGGGGGAAGAGGGTGTCCAGCCAGTCCGGCGTCATGGGGAAGGCCTTCTCGTGGGAGCGGCAGAGGGTCGGGGGTGCATGGTGAGGCCATCATGTCAGGCGGCGCAGGGAGAAGGCATCCGCTTTGCGGACGATATGCCTGCACCGTGCCCACAGGTCGCCAGACCCCTGCCCCGGGCCAAAAACAAAAACTCCGCACAGGGCGGAGTCTTGTCTCTGGAGCCGAGGGTCGGATTCGAACCGACGACCTACTGATTACGAATCAGTTGCTCTACCCCTGAGCTACATCGGCAAATGAAAGCGCGGGCTTCCAGGGAAGCTCAAAGAGTATAGGAAGGGCGCCTGGGGGTGTCAAGGCGCGCCTCAGGCGGCCTATGCTGGCGGGCGTGAGCCTGCCCTCCGCCTCCTTCCAGACCATCTTTGGCGCCGTGCAGCCGCTGGACTGGCTGTGCCTCGCCCCCCACCCCGACGACGCCGAGATTGGCGCAGGCGGCACCCTCATTCGGCTGGCGCACGCGGGGCGGGCCACCGGCATCCTGGAACTCTCGCGCGGAGAGCGCGGCACCCAGGGCACCCCGGAGGGGCGGGTGGCCGAATGCGTGCAGGCCGCCGCCATCATGGGACTGGCGTGGCGCGGGCAACTGGGGCTGCCCGACGGTGAATTGCGCGACACCATACAGGGCGCCCACGCCCTGGCCGCCGCGCTGCGGGCGGTGCGTCCCCGCGTGCTGGTGGTGCCGCACCACCACGACCGCCACCCGGACCACTTTGGCACCTACCACCTGGCCAAGCGCGCCGTGCATCTGGCGCAGCTGAAAAAGGCAGACCTGACCGGCGAACCTCACCGGGTCGCGCGGGTGCTGCTGTACCAGGGCAACTCGGATATCCGGCCCACGCTGCTCATTGACGTGGAAGCGGTGCAGGACACCTGGGCGCAGGCGGTGCTGGCCCACGGGAGCCAGTTTGGCGGCGAGCCCATCTCCGAAACCGTGACCCCCGAAATCGTGGAGCGGCGGCGCGCCCGCCTGACATACTGGGGCACCCTGGCCCGCGCCCGCTACGCCGAGGCCTTTGAAGCCGAGGACCCGCTGCTGGTGGACCCGCTGGCGCTGTAGGGGTTAGACGAATTCCGTCCATTTCCGGAAATTCGTTTTTCTTCCTTCGGTCGGAAAAACGCCGTCACACGTGACGGCGTTTTTCGGAAGTCGTATTAGCCCTCGCTCTGGGTGAGGCTGCTCAGCCACGTTCCAAAGGGGCTGGCGCTGCCCTTGACCTGCCCGCGCAGGCGGTCTTCCAATTCGTCAGCAAGGTCCAGGCCGTACTTGTAGGCCGCCTGCCCCCCCACCACATTGCTGCCGTATTTGTCGCGGTAGGTGGCGGCCGGGCGGTCGTGGCTCATGGCTTCGGCCATGGCGTTGGTCTGGGGCAGGCGGGTGTCGAAAATGGGCGGGGTGGGCTCGCCCGTGGCCTCAAAGGCGCGCGCCAGGTCGCCGGGCAGCCGCGACAGGCCCTGGCGGTGCTGGGTGCTGCTGCCCTGGTACTTGGTGATCAGCACGCCCAGGCAGGTCAGGCGCAGGCCCCGGGCGCGGCGCAGTTCGGCAATGCGGCCCGCAATCTGGCCGATGCCGTAGGTGCTCAGGCGGTCGGGGATGGTGGGAATCAGGTAGTGGTCGCTGACCTCCAGGCCGTTCTGGGTGACGAAGCCCAGGTTGGGCGGGCAGTCAATGAGCACGTAGTCGTATTCAGCAAAGTGCGGCGCCACGTAGCGCTTGACCGCCTCCATGGGGTTCACCGCGTAGTGCGTGCGCGCGGCAATGTCCTGCATGCGGTCTTGCACGTCAATCAGGCGAATGGAACTGGGCAGCAGGTCCACCCGGCCGTAGCGGCTGCCTTCGGGCAGGCGGGCCATCACCTCGGCGGGCACGCGGTTGAGGTTGCTGGCCCCGCGCACTATGGCCTGCGCCGGGTCGAAGCCCTGGGTGCCGCGCAGCAGGTCCAGGAACAGATGGGCCAGCGTTTGCCCGGCCTCGTCCGCCTGGGCCCAGCGCTCCTCGCCCATCAGGGCCAGGGTGGCGTTCGTCTGGGGGTCCAGGTCCAGCACCAGCACCCGTTTTTGCTTCAAGAAGGCCAGGGTGTCGGCCAGCTGCACGGTGGCGGTGGTCTTGGCCACGCCGCCTTTCAGGTTGATAAACGACAGGACAGTGGGGCTCATGGCTACAGCTCGCGCAGTTTCGCCAGCACCACTTCGGGGCGCACGGTGTAGGCCCCGGTGGTTTCCTCGACGTGCTGGTAGCGCACGACGCCCGCTTTATCAATCAGAAAGACCGCCCGGCCGCTGATGCCGCGCTCGTCGATCGCCACGCCGTAGAGCCGGGCCACGTCCAGCTTCATGTCGGCCAGCAGGGGCACCTCAATGCCGTATTCGGCGGCCCAGGCCTTGTGGGCATGCACCGAGTCGCGGTTGATGCCCAGCACCACGGCGCCGGCATCGGCAAAGTCGTCCTGGCGCCCGGAGTATTCGGGCAGTTGCATGGAGCACACCGGGCTGAAGTCCAGCGGGTAGAACACCAGCACCACATGCTGCTGGCCCCGGTAGCTGCTCAGGGTGATCTGCTCGCCGGTCGAGGCCGGCAGGGTGAAGTCGGGGGCGGGCTGTCCCACAAGGCTCATACCGGGCAGTGTAGAGCAGGGCCGCGGCCCGGCGGGCCGGAAAGGACGACGGGTACGGAAATTGGCCAGGCGCCGACCCGGAGCTGATCGCCGCCTGAAGGAAGCCTTCAGCTTGAACTGCGTCCCGCTTCACGCCTGCCGGGGGCCTGCGGGCCTACCCTGGGTGGGTACCGTCCCCCGCGTGTGCCGGCAAGCCCGCTGCCGGGGCGGGGCCCCCTGAGGAGGAACGCCCATGGCCGATGTGATGCCCCCCAACATGCTGCACGAGCGCCCGCGCACCCCCGCCGGCCTGCTCAGCAATGCCGAAAAAGACCGCCTGATTGAACGTGGGTTTCTGGGCCTGTACCGCTGGTACACCGCCCGCAGCCAGGAAACGCGGAACTGGAACCCCGACCGCTCCTTTGAATGGCGCCAGCTGCGCCAGGACATGCCCCCGGAAATTATCACCGTGCTGCAGGGCTTCTTTGCTGTGGAGCAGTACGCGCCGGACTTCACCAGCAGCCTCGTGCACCTGGTCCGGCGCAGCCACGGCCGCTCGCACTTTCAGCTGCGCTGGGGCAGCGAAGAGGAAAAGCACGCCGACGCCTGGGAAAACGCCGTGCTGTTCAGCGGCCAGCGCAGCCCGCAGTGGATTGAGGAGTACAAGGAGCGCCTGAAGTCCCAGACCTGGGAGCTGCCCTTCCCCGACGCGATTCACAACCTCGTGTACACCGTGTTTCAGGAGCGCGCCACCCAGCTGAACTACCTGAACATGATGAAAATCGCCCAGGGCAAAAGCGACAAGCCGCACCTGCAGGGCTTCTCGGACCCGGTGCTGGCCAAGGTGGCCCAGACCATCGCCGTGGACGAGGCCGCGCACTACAACTTCTTCCTGGAAGGCGTGCGCATGTACCTGTACTACTACCCCGAGCGCACCCTGACCGCCATCAAGAACGTGATTGGGCAGTTCTCCATGCCCGCCGCCACGCTGGTGCCCGACTGGGAACAGTTCTTCGAGACGGTGTACCGCGCTGGCATCTACGGCCCGCGCGACTTCCAGCGCGACGTGATGCAGGTGGCCTTCCGCAACATGGGCATTGAAAGCCGCAAGGCCCTGGAAGAAGGCATTCGCAAGACGCGTGAGGTCCCGGATTTTGACGGCGGCAACTTCAAGACCACCGCCATCTTCGAGACTTTCGATTACGGGGCTGTGGAAGGCGACGTGAAGCGCCTGCACGTCAAGATTCAGGACTACGAGAAAGAAATTGGCTTCGACCTGTACGATCCCACCGAGTTCGTGGTGAACCCGGAAGTGCCGGTGCAGGACACGCCCGCCGCCGACGACTGAGAGAAAAGGCCTCAGGCCAAGGGCTGCACGCTTCGGCGCGCAGCCCTTTTTTGCGGCCACGCGGTGGCCTGTGCCATCCTGGGCGGGTTCCGCTCCCCCTTCCTCCCCCGCGCTTTCAAGGACGGTGCCCTATGCCCCCCAATCCGGCGCTGCTGAAGCTGGGCTACGCGCCCCAGGACCGCGTGGTGATCTTCCACGCCGACGATCTGGGCATGTGCGAGGCCACCGTCTCGGGTGCCGCCGACCTGTTCGCGGCGGGCACGCTGCGCTCGGCGGCCCTGATGATGCCCTGTGCCTGGGCCCCGGCCGCCGCCCGGCTGGCCCAGGAGTGGCCCGAGGTGGACCTGGGCGTGCACCTGACCCTGACCAGCGAATGGCCCGCCGCCCGCTGGGCCCCGCTGACCCGGGGCGTGGCCGGTGGCCTGACCGACGCCCAGGGTTACTTTCACGCCACCTCGGAAGGCGTGTGGACGCAGGCCAAGCCGGGGGCGGCCGGGCGCGAAATGGCCGCACAACTGGACCGGGCGCTGGCCTGGGGCCTGAACATCTCACACGCGGACGGTCATATGGGCACCGCCGCCCACCCGGCGTTGCTGCCGCATGCGGTGCGCGCCGCCCTGAAGCGCGGTGTCCTGCCCTTGCTGCCCCGGCTGGGTGTCGCCGGCTGGCGGGCGCATGGGCTGGGGCCGGCGCAGGCCCAGGCGGTTACGCTGGCACTGGGTGCCTTGGAACGCCGGGGCGTGCCGCTGGTGGACCAGATCGTGATGCTGCCGCTGGAAAGCGGTGGCGATCAGGTGCCGCTGATTGAAGAGCTGCTGGCCGGTCTGGGCCCCGGGCTTACCCACTTCATCCTGCACCCAGCGCGCGACACCCCCGAACTGCGCGCGGTGGCCGGCGACTGGGCGGGGCGGGTGGCGAACTACGAGGCGTTTCTGGACCCGCGCCTGCCGGGCGTCCTGGCGCGCAGTGGGGTGAAGGTCACCACCTACCGTCCCCTGCGCGCCCTGCTGGGCCGCCGATGAGCGCTGAACCCTCGTCCGCCGTGCGCTGGCGCTACTCGGTCATGAATTTTGGCCTGACCATTCCGGCGCAGGCGGGCAGTTTTCTGCTGCTGTACTACGTGGATGACCGCAAGCTGGACCCCGGCTGGGCCGCAGCGGCCATGACCATCTTTGCCCTGTACAACGCGGCGAATAATCCCTTGATCGGCTACCTGTCGGACCGCACCCGCAGCCGCTGGGGGCGGCGCATTCCCTATGTGCGCTTTGGCTGGCTACCGAGTCTGATCTGCTTTGCGCTGCTGTTCATGACCCCCTTCAACGGCGTGGACAGCCCCGTGGCCCTGCTGAGCTACCTCGTGGTGGTGTGGGTGCTGTGGGAAACCTTCGGCACGGCCGTGGGGACCGGGTATCTGGCCCTGCTGCCCGAGATGTTCCGCACCTACGCCGAGCGCACGGCCGTGGCGTGGCGCATGAATCTGGTGCAGACGCTGGGGCTGCTGTTCGGGCTGGCGCTGCCGCCGCTGCTGGCCGGCTGGATTGGCTGGGGCGGAATGGGGGTGCTGTTCGCGGTTCTGTCGGCCGGGGCGATCGTGTTCGGGCTGGGCGCGCTGTTCGAGCAGTCAGGGCCAGCCCAGTCGCCGCTGGGCTTTGGCGCGGCGTTGCGGGCCACCTTCAGCCACCGGGCGTTTCTGGCCGTGGTGGCGGCCCAGACGCTGCGGTTCTTTGCCACCGGCACCCTGGCCACGGGCATGGGTTTTTTTGTGCGCTACAGCCTGGGGCAGGCGGGCGGCGCGGTGACCACCGGGCTGCTGGCCGCCGCGTTTGTAACCGCCGGGCTGGCCCTGTGGCCGTGGCGCGCCCTGCTGGCCCCGCGCCTGGGCCCACGCGGCACCCTGATGCTGGCCTTTGGCCTGAGCGCCGCCGCCCTGCTGCCCCTGGCCCTGGTGCAGACGGTGCCCGGCGCCCTGGCCGCCACCATTCTTTTCGGCGCCGCCCTGGCCGGCATGATCCTGATGGGCGACGTGATCATGGCCGACGTGATTGACGAGGACGAGCTGCGCAGCGGCCAGCGCCGCGAGGGCATGTATTTCGGGATGTCGGGCTTTATCACCACCCTCAGCGGTGCCCTGACCTCGCAGGTATTCGGGGCCGTCACCCGGGCCAGCGGCTACGACCCCAAGTTGCCCGTGCAACCCGACGGCGTGGCTGAGGGCTTCCGCTTCTTCATGACCGTGCCGCCCATTGCCGGCGCCCTGCTGGCGGTAGGGGTGCTGCTGTTCTATCCGCTGCATGGCCGGCGCCTGGAGGCCATGCGGGCGGCGCTGGCGCAGAAGAGGCGCGTGGAGGATGCGGGGTGGAGCGTGGAGCCGGGCGGGTGACCAGGATGAAGAATGGCGCCGCGTGCAGAAAGACACTTCTGGTCGTGTTCGCGTGTATGGCGCGGGTTTTTTGAGCGACGATGAGGCCGAACCCTGACCCCGTGACCAGCCACGCTGTAAGGCGCCCTACGCCAGCCGCTGGGCCAGGACGAAGCGTTCGCGGTCGGTCAGGTCGGGGGCAGTGGTGGCCTGCCAGCCCTGCGCACGCAGTTCTGCGGCGAAGGGCGCGGCGTTGCGGGGGTCAAGTTCCAGGAGCAGCTCACCCCCTGGGACCAGGGTCGCGCCCGCTTGCGCGGCCAGTCGGCGGGCCACCGCCAGCCCGTCAGGCCCGCCGTACAGCGCCAGCGGGGGATCAAAGGCCACCTCAGGCTGGGCCGCCTGGGCATCGGTCTCGGGCAGGTAGGGGGGGTTGCTCACGATCAGGTCGAAGGGTCCGCTCAGGCCCGCCAGCAGGTCGCCGGCCACGAAGGCCACGTCGCGCCCATTGAGCGCCGCATTCTCGCGGGCCAGAGACAGGGCCTCTTCGCTGAGGTCGGTGGCGCTCACCTGGGCGTCGGGGCGGGCGGCTTTCAGGCCCAGGGCCAGGGCGCCCGTGCCCGTGCCCACATCCAGCACGCGCGGCTTGTGCCGACCAGCCAGGGCCTGCAAGGCGAGGTGCAGCAGCCACTCGGTTTCCGGGCGGGGGACCAGGGCGCGGGCGTCGGTGCGCAGGCGCACGCCGCCCCACTCCACCTCACCCAGCAGGTGTTGCAGCGGCACGCGGGCGGCGCGTCGGGCCAGCAGGGCCTCGTAGCGGGCCTGTCCGTCCGCCGGGGCAGGCTCGTGGCCCCGGGTCAGCAGCGCGGTGGGGGAGAGGTTCAGGGCCAGCACCAGCAGCGCGCGGGCGTCCACCTCCGGGGAGGGAACGCCCGCCGCCTGCAGCTGCGCCGCGCCCTGCCGCAGCAGGTCGCGCAGGACCGCCATTAGCCGTGCCGGGGTTTGATGATCAGGCGCCGCGCCGCGCCCTCGCCCACCGATTCGCTCATGACATCGGGGTGCTCCTTGAGGGCAATGTGAATCACGCGCCGCTCGGCGGCGGGCATGGGCTGCAGTTCGTGGGGCTCGCCGCTCTTGGCCACCTGCACGGCGAGGCGCTCGGCGAGCTTGGTCAGGGTGTCGGCCTGCCGCTTGCGGTAGCCGCCGATGTCCACCCGCACGCGCTCCTTGGTGCGGCCCTCGTGCTTGGCCAGCACCGTGTAGGCCAGCACCTCAATGGCGCCCAGGGTGCGCCCGTCGCGCCCGGCCAGCTTGGCCGCGTTCTCGCCGGTGATCTCGGCTTCCAGGGCGTCTTCAACCTCGCGCACGGTGACCTGCAGGTCGGGGTCAATGCGGCTGATCAGCCCACGCAGAAACCGCTCCAGGGTGGCCAGGGGGGTTTCTGGCGCGGCCTCCAGCGCAGGCGGCGTCATGGGGGCAGCGTCGGGCGCGGGCGGCGGCAGCTCGCTCTCGTCCGCGTCGCTGATGCCCAGCCCCGCGAGGTAGTCGTCCAGGTTCGTGCGGTTATCCATGCGCCTCAGTCTAGCGCGCCGCTCCTCACCCTTTTCCCACACTCCGCGCGGGACAGCTGATAGGTCAGAAATTGACTGGAATTTTCAGTTGGTTTTCGGAGAGTATCACCAGCGCCGAGACTCAAAGTTGGCTTCTAAAACAAGCAGTCTGACATATCCTCCGTTGGTGACGCTCAGTCAGCTCGGCCCCATTCAACCTAACCGTCAAACTGCTTCATCGGGGAAAACGAGTGAGGTCGCAAGCTCACAGCTACGTGGGGCCACATCGGCTCAGGCAAATCAGAGGGCCGACTGGTATGAGACCGCCCCATGGCCGACTAACGGGGATGAGGCGGCCAGACTGCTTCATCGCCTCCTCTTGGGACAGCGCGTCATCTCTGTAGGAAGCAACTGGACTTCGTCCAACATGGTGCTTATTCAACGGCGAGACTATAAAGCGCTTCGTGATGTTCAGATGGTCAAATTGGCCCAGTATCTACGAGGAAAAAAGCTCAACAAGCCAACGATTCTGGCTTATCACCAGCAAACAGGCTTTCATCTGGCGGCATCAGCCAAGAATGGCGAAGGCGGAGTAAGTGCAATGGCTCCGATGGCCTTCGGCCAATTCGCGGCTGCCCTTAAGCTGCCTGTCGTGACTATAGCGAATAGTGAGACCATACCAGGATATGTAAAGAAAGAGTCTCCCGGTAAAAAGTGGGAGGTTAACAGAAGTTTTAGCGTAGAGTTTGACTGCAGTGCAGATGCGAAGATTGAGCACATCATGTCATCTATTGTGGCCAACTTCGACACCCTGGCCGATATGGTGGGTGCCGGGCTGCCGGGCCTGAGCTGGGCCTATCTGGATTTCAAAGATACAGTTGTAAATCGACAGGGAGAGCTGGTGCAGGGATTTAATATCAGCCTGAGGCATAAATTTCCGTACAGCTTAGTTCCGCCTGCAAATGTGGATAACAGTGTGTCTGTTGTGAACAGCTCGCCCAGCTCAATGACGTTTAAAACAGAAGAAGGCCATCTTCTAAATGGATACATCACCTTCGCTTTAGCCCGAGTGAACAAGCAAAAAATGAAATTTACGGTTCACCCGACGGCTGATTTCAGCAGTATTCCTAATGGATGGAAGTTTACAGTGGGTCAAGGTAGTGTGCTTGAAAACCGCATTTGGGAGAATTTATGTACGAAGGTGGCTCTAAAATACGGGGTGTGACGCTATATGGTGTTACATTTTTAGCTTTTCTCGGTCTAGGGCTTGCCCTCATCGTGGCCTCTGAAGTTTGGATTCCGGGTGTCCCACGACCGTCAATGGCCTTTCTAACACTGCTCTTCGTCTGGATACCGTTGGCTGGTTTCCTGGCCCTTTTGGTTCTGGCTAAGCGCACACGGTTTTGGTGGCCGTTCTGGCTCTATGTGTTCCTCGGCATGATCTATCTATGGCGTTGGTTTGGTACAGGTACATGGCTGCCCTGAAGTACTGTGATTTATATGGCTACCTTGATTAAAGCGAGATTGTAGTTATGATTCTTCCCTGCGCCGCGCCGCGCGGCCGTAGACCAGCCGGCGCACCAGGGCTTCCATTGGCCCCTGCCGAAAGCGGGAGAGCCACACCGCGCTCAGCGGCAGCTGGCAAAGGCCGAGGGTCAGGGCCAGCAGCAGCGCACTGGCCGCGCCCCAGCCCACAAAGCCGCCGGCATACGGAAAGGCGTCGCCCTGGCCGGGTAGCCCCTGCCCCACCCATCCAAAGCCCTGCGCCCCGGCATAGGGATAGAAAAACGAGGTCATCAGCACGCTCTGCATCAGGTAGTTCGTCATCGCCATGCGCCCGCTGGCGGCGAAGTGCAGCAGGGGCCCCAGCCGGTTCGAGGCCGCCAGCAGCCCAATGAGACCCACGTACCCCAGCGCGCCCGCCAGCCCCCCGCCCATGCGCACCGGCACCGCCAGAAAGCCGGTCGCCTGATCGCCGCGCGTGTTCAGGTAGGCCAGGGCCGCGCCCAGCACCAGCCCCAGGGGCAGCCCAACCACGGCGAGGCGCCGCAGCAGCGGGCGGTGGTCCTGCGGGTGGGTGAGCAGGCCGGTGCGCTGGGCGGCGGCCCCCAGGCAGAACAGAGCCAGCAGCCACGTCCCGTTGTACACGTTGCCACTCAGCAGCAGCGGCCAGAATTCGCCCGCCCGGTCAGCCACGTTGCCCAGGTAGGTGGGTTCCAGGGCGGGCAGGCCGGTAAAGCGCGGTCCCGTGCGGCCAGAGGCGGCCACAGCGTCCAGCAGCCCCACGCCCAGCCACCACGTGCCCAGCACGCCGGCCAGAACCACCAGCGCGCGCGCACTCAGGGCGGCGGTCAGCAGCAGGGCCAGCGCCAGCGTGGCGTAGTTGCTGATGATGTCGCCGTGCCACACCAGGACATAGTGGACCGCGCCCACCGCCAGCAGCACGAGGTGGCGGCGCAGAAAGGTCCCCACCCCCTGGCGCGCCAGCAGCCCAGCGGCGCCCCAGCCGAACAGCATGGCGAAAATTGAGATAAAGCGGCCATTGGCCAGCACGTCGGTGAGCACCTGCGCCGCGCGGTCCACGCCTCGCTGCTGCCATTCCAGAAAGCCGGCGAAGTCCTGCATATTCACGATCAGGATGCCCAGCAGCGCCACGCCGCGCAGCACATCGGGCAGCGGGGAGCGGGCTTGCACCGGGCCCCGCTGGGGCGTGCTTGCGGCGGCGGGAGGAAGCGGCTCGGTCATGCCGGGCAGGCTAGCGCGCGGCGGTGAGCTGCGGGCGCGGGTCTGAGTGCCACGCCCGCAGGGACGGTCCCTTGCCTGTTCGTTCTCCTGCGCGGCTGTGTGGACCTGCGGCACCGCCTGATATGTCCGCCGGGAACTGAATCGGCTTTGCTGGGCGTGGGACCAGCCGTCCGGCTCAGTCGCGCACGTACACCTTGAACTGCTTCAGGGCGCCGCTCACGTCGTAGCTGCTCCACTTCAAGGTCACGCTGTTGGCCTCCACATTGTTCGGCTCCAGGCCCAGTTTCAGCGGCAGCTTGCGGCCGTCCGGCGTAGTCGCCACCGCCGTCAGGGTATACACGCCCAGCGGAATATCGTTGAAATCGAAGCTGTGGTACGGCCAGCCCTGGCCCAGGGTGGTGCGCCCGCCGCCGTTCGGGTCGGTGTAGGGGTAGCCGCCGGGAGGGGCCAGCGGCGCCGTTTTAAAGGTCATGACCACAGGCTTGCCCGCGCTGCCGTCAATCAGTTTGCCCTGCGGGGTAAAGGTCAGGGTGACGGTGCTGCCTTCGGGGGCGCCGGGCACCACGGCGGCGTAGCGGTCGTCGCAGTAGGCCTTGGCGGGCAGGCCGCAGTAGCTGAAATCCAGGCTGGCGCCATAAAAGTCGTCCCAGTCCTTGCCACCGCCAGGTTTGGCGCCGGCCAGCCGCCAGCGGAAATTCAGATTGCCGCCCTCGCTGGAATCAATTTCGGTGTTCAGGGTGCCGGATTCGGGGTGCAGCGGCAGCACAAAAGTGGTGCCCGCGAGGTCGCGCTTGACCGTGGCGCTGGCGTGGTAACGGCCGTCCGGCACGCGAATGGCGTAGGTACCGTCGCCCTTGGTCACGGCGGTAAAGCTGGTGCGCTGGCCCTGATTGAACGTGGTGCCCACGATGTAGACCTCGGCGCCGGCCAGCGGGCGGCCCTGGGTGTCCAGCACCAGTCCGGTCACGTAGCCCTTTTTGGGGGCGGGTGGCTTGACGGTGGGCGCCGGCGCGGCGGGCGCGGGGGTGCGGGTGGCCGCTGGCGCTGGGGCAGGCGTGGCGGGGCGGGGAGCCGGGGCGGCCGGCGCCGCCGGGGTCAGGGCGGCGGGGGGCTTGGCGGCGGCCGTCAGCTTCAGGCTGCACCAGCCCAGCAGCGTGGTGCCTTCGCTGTCGGCCCAGATGCCGGCCAGGGCGGCGGCGCCCTTGGTGGCCTTGAACGACACGAAGCGGCCGTCGTCGTTGCTGGCGCCCAGTTCGGTCCAGCTGTAGCCCAGCGACCCCAGCACCTGCCGGAAACTGGCTTCCAGGCCGTCCACCGAGTCCCAGACGACATATTCACTCTTGACACAGCTGCCGCCGGCCTTGGTGGCCACGGTGCGCAGGGCCCCGGCGAATTCCGCCAGTTCAGGGGCGCCGTTCACCATCTGGGCGCCGTCAATAAAGGTGGCGTCCACCAGCGCCGAGCGGGGTCCGGCGGCCAGGGCGGTGGACAGTGAGGCGGTCAGCAACAGGGTCAGCAGGGCACGGGTCATGGTCACTCCTGGGGGTGGGGCGTAGGGCGGGCGTGGACCCCTTCAGGGTACGCCCAGCCCGCTCACGTCGAACTCACGTTCTGGGGGTGGGGGGGAGGCGGGGTGCGCCTCACCCCAACAGCAGTGCGGTCTGCATGGAGAAGGAGCGCGCCTGGAAGCAGGGGAAGCCTTGTGGCGTCGGTTCCCCAGGGCAGGCTCACCCCTGCGTCTCAAGAGTGGCGGTCAGGCGTGCGCGGGCACCGGGGCCACCACCAGCGGGCCGCGTGGGCCCAGGGTCAGGCCGGGCTGCGGGGTGGGGTCGCCGCCTACGGCGCGCAGCGGGGGCAGGGACGCCAGCGTGTCCAGAATCAGCAGCTGCGCCAGATGCATGCCCAGGCACAGGCGCTCGCCGCCGCCAAAGGGCAGATAGGCCCACGCGGGGGGCTTGTGAGCCCAGCGGCCCGGATCGAAGGTTTCCGGCTGCGCCCACAGCCCGGGATCACGCCCAGAGAGATACGGCGAATACAGGGCCAGCGCCCCGCGCGGCAGCCGCACTCCCCGCCACAGCAGGTCGCGGCTCAGGCGGCGGCTGCCCATCCAGCCGGGCGGGTGCAGGCGCAGGGTTTCTTTCAGAACGGCCGGGTGGTGCTGGGGGGCGTGCCAGCGCGGGTGGTTCGCCAGATGCCAGATCGCGTACGCCAGGGCGTGCGTGGTGGTGTCGTGGGCGGCGGCCAGGGACACGCGCGTTTCTTCCAGCCCACCGGGCAGGGGCGCCAGCACCGATAGCAGGTCGTCGCCACCCCGGCCCAGGCGGGCGTGGGCGAGGCGGCGCACCTCGCGCTCCACGCGCCGGAACAGCAGGGGGCGGGGCAGGGCCGGTACCGGAAACGGGCGGCGCAGCGGGGCCAGAAAGGCGTGCAGCAGGTCTGCGTCAAACTCGCTGCTGAAGTACGCGGCGTTCAGCAGCGCCAGCACGGTGTGGTCAGCCCAGGCCAGGGCGTCAAACTCGCCGGCCGGCACAGGCGGCAGGGCCGCGCGGGTGCGCGCCTGCAGGGCCAGCAGGTGCGCGCGGCCAAAACCGGGGTTCATCAGCCCCCGGCGCCCAGCGTGGCCCGGGGCATCGGTGAGAATCACGCCGCCCGACAGGTATGGCACCACCCGCGAGAAACTGCCCGCGCTGCGAAAGGTGCCCAGATTGGTGAGCAGCGCGCGGTTCCAGGCCGCGCTAAAGCCCACCACGGCGGGCAGGCCCAGCCGCAGCCGGAACAGGTCGCCGCCTGCGGCGCGGGCCCGCGTGGCGCCCTCCTCAATCAGGGTCAGCGGCGAGAGCGCCCAGTCCTGCAGGTGGCCATTGCCGGGGCGGGTGGGCGGCTCGGGCAGGGCGTTTACAGAAACGGCCACAAGTCCTCGCCGGCGGGGGTCTGGCGGCCATCCAGGTCGTCGTAGCCCAGACCCAGCAGCAGGCCCGCGCCGTTCCAGCCGCTCAGCAGCGAAAGCGGCACCCCGCCGCCTGGGTGCACGGTGCCGCCCACTTGCACGAGGTTGCGGGTGTGGGCCAGGCGCCAGCCGGGACGCAGGCTGCCGCTCAGCCCGTGGGGCGCGCGGCCATACAGCGCGCCTGCCTTGGCGGTGCGGGCGTAGTCGGCGGGGGACAGGGCGTGCCACTCCGCCACCGGCAGCGGGCCTTCCGGTGTCGCCGAGAGGCGCTCCTGCAGCCGGCCCAGCAGCGCCGCGCCGTAGGTCAGGGGGTCCTCGGTCAGGCCGGGGTCGGGCGGGGCATTGACCAGCAGGAAGGCCCGGGTGCCGTCCAGGTGCAGGTACAGTGTGGGGTCGTGCGGCAGCCGCCCGGCGCGGATGTCGCGCCATTCGCGCGCGTAGTCCGCCGGCCAGAAGATGTGGTGGGCTGCGGGGCGGTCCTCAGACAGGCGCAGCTGCAGCGCAAAGCCGCTGACCCCACGCGGCGTGGGCTTCTCGGCCACGCCCAGCCACGACAGGGTCAGCGCGCGGTCGGCGGCGCTCACCCAGGCGTCGGCGGCAAAGGCACCCTGGCTGGTGTGCGCGCCCAGCACCTGCCCCCCGTGGCTGCTGAGGCTGGTCACGCGCGTGCCAAATTCAAAGCGCACGCCCAGCGCCTCGGCCTGCGCGTGCAGGGCCTGGGCGAAGGCCAGCAGGCCGCCCGGCAGGTGCCACACGCCCTGCCCCAGTTCCACCCAGGCAATGTTGTGCAGCACGGCGGGCGCGCGGTAGGGGTCGGCGCCCAGGTAGGTGGCAAAGCGCAGCCAGAAAGGGGTCATGAAAGGCCCTGATCGCACGTAGCGGCGCAGCGGGGTCAGCGGCGCGGCCCGCACGCCCCGGGTCAGCGCGTAGCGGGCGAGTTTCAGTGGACCCGGCGGCGGCGCAAAGAGAAAGGTGTCCTGCGCGTCCTCGTACAGGCGCCGGGCCGCGCGCAGCAGGGCCGCGTAGCGCTGCCCCTCGGCCCTGGAGAGCTGCGCCAGCGTGGGCTCCAGGCTGCCCGCCACGTGCAGGGCCTCTGGCGCGAAAGTGCGCCCGCCCGGCGCGTGGTAGGTGGTGGTGGGCCGCGCGGGGCTTAAGCGGGGCACCGGCAGGCCCACCCGCTCGTGCACTGCGCGGAACACCTGGGGCATGGTGACCACGGTGGGGCCGCTGGAGAAGTCGGTCAAGCCCAGCGCCGCCTTGCCCCCGGGTCCGTCCAGGGCGTCCAGCACCGTGACCCGCGCGCCGGCCCGGGCGAGGCGCAACGCCGCGCTCAGTCCCGCGAAGCCGGCGCCAATCACGGCCACGTGGCGGGGCGTGCGGCGGCCCCAGGTCATTGCCGGTACTCCCGGCCCTTCCAGGTTACGCGGCGTTTCACGGCCCGAAGATACACGGGCAGGGCCAGCAGCGGCGTGACCGGGCCCAGCAGGCCCTCGGCCAGATCGGCGGGGCGGCGCCGCCCGGCAATCAGGTTCACGGCGAGGCGCTCCAGCACGCTCGCGGCGCGCAGCACCCGGCCGCCCGGCACAGGCAGCAGCCACGGCAGCGTGTGCCCGGCGAAGTGCAGCGCCATGCTGAGGGTCATCAGGGCCCGCGAATTCAGGTGGATGGGCAGCGCGTTCTTGCCAAAGCCCGCCACCGAATCCGGGTACGAACGGTACATGCGCACGCTGATGCACTCGCGGCCCATGGCCGTCGAGACGATCAGGCCCAGGCCGCCCAGCTGCCGGGCCATCACGGTGTCTTCCAGCACCTGCGCGCGCACGGCGGCGTACCCGCCCACCCGCAGCAGCGCCGCGCGGCGGTAGGCCATCACCTGCCCGTTGGCAATGGTGGCCAGCGGGTGCGGCGGGCGCATGCGCAGCAGCGGGTAAGGAAAGTACGACAGCACGGCGGCGTCCACCAGCGGGGTCAGCAGCCGCTCACCGGGGCGGCGGTTGTCCTGCCGGGGCTGAATGCTCAGCAGGTCGGCCCCGGAACTGTTCATTTCGTGCAGCAGTCCGCCCAGCGCGCCCCTGTGCCAGCTCACGTCGGCGTCGGTGAAAATCAGAATGTCGCCCCCCGCCGCCCGCAGCAGTTGCTGACAGGCCCAGGGCTTGCCGTGCCAGCCGTCCGGGCGCGGGGTGCCGGCCATCACCCGCGCGCCCAGGGCGCGGGCCACCTCGGCGGTCCCGTCGGTGCTGCCGTCGTCCAGCACCAGCACCTCGTGGGCCCCCTGCGCCAGCACGCCGGGCAGGGTGTGCGGGAGGTTGTGCGCCTCGTCGCGCGCCGGAATCAGGATGGACACGCGCGGCCCCGTCTGGGGTGTGGGCGCCGGGCGCAGCCGGGGAAAGGTCAGGGCATTCACCGCCAGGGTCAGCGCCTTGGCGGTCAGCCACACGCCCATGGCCTGGGCGTACAGGCGCCCGGCCTTCACGCCCGGTCCCCGGTGATCAGGGTCAGCAGCCGAGAGGGCAGGTCCAGGCGTGCCGAGCGGCTCTGGCGCCCCGGCACCGCGCGCAGGTAGCCGGCCAGGGGCCGCTCGGGGTCACTGGTCTGCAGGTCGTGGTCCAGCGCGGCGAGTTCGCGCTGAAGGGCGGCCGGCAGCTCGGCCGCTGCCACCGGCTGCCCAAAGCGCGCGTAGGCTTCGGGCCACTGCGCGCCACGCAGGGTTACGCGCAGGGCCACCGGCACCAGCGGCACCCCCGCCTGCCGCGCGGTCCAGCCCGCGCCGGGGGCCGCCGCCTGGAGTGGGCCCGCCGGGTGCAGGGCGCCTTCAGGGAACACGACCAGCCACCCCCCCCTGGCCCGGCGCACCCCGGCCCGTACCTCATCGGCCCGTAGCGCGCCCAGGCGGCGCAGAAAGGGAAAGCGCGCCAATTGTCCCGGGCTCATCAGCACCGAGAAGTCGGCGCCCGCCCAGCCGGCCACCGCCCACAGCACGTAGCCGTCCCACCAGGAATGGTGGTTCGGGGCCAGCACCGCGCCGCCCGTGGGCACGGGGCCGCGCACCCACACGCCGCCCAGGTTCCCGCGCACACTGCCCTGAACACTGCGGGCCAGCAGCGCCGTGGCCCAGGGGTGGTGACCTGGGCGCTCAGCGGTCATGCCGGGTCACCCGCCGGGCCAGCGCCAGCCCCACGCCCATGGCGACCAGGGTCACGGCCGCTTCCAGGGGGCGGCCCACCAGCACCAGCCCGCCGGGCAGAAAAAACGCCTCAATGGGGTAGGCCACCCGGAAATCTGGCGCGCGGCGGGGGCGGCCCGGCAGCAGGCTCAGGCGCGGCTCGCGGCTTTCGGGAAAGGCCCGGGCCCACCACGGCAGCGCCCAGGCCCACTCCGGGGTGCGCAGCCCAAAGAGGCGCGGCGCCAGCCCCGTAAAGACCCACGCGATGCCCGTGCCCACCGCCCACCAGCCCAGAAAGTTCTGCACCGGGGCGCCCGCCCACAGCCCCAGCGGGTCGTGCCACAGCCAGTAGCGCTGCGCGGTCATCAGGGGTTCCAGGCCAATGTCCCACAGCATCATCAGCAGGCCCGCCAGCCAGGGCCGCCCGCCGGACAGGCAGGTGGCGGTCAGGGTCAGCGCGAACCAGCCCAGCGGCACCATCAGCGGCACGCCCAGCAGCGTGGGGGCGGGGGCCGTGGCGTAGGAGTAGGCCCCAAAAGGAAAGCCAGTGCGGCTGCCCAGCACCTCCACCCCCAGCCCCACCAGAAAGGCCACCGCCAGCATCAGCCCCGCGCGCACGCCGCCCGCCCGCTCCCACACAAAGGCTAGGGCCGCCAGACACAGGGCCACCGTGCTGGCTAAGCCCAGCACCGGAAAGCCTTCGGGCCACAGCGGCACCGGGATTTTCAGCGCGGCGTACAGGGCGACCAGGGCCATCCAGGGGCGGGTCTGGGCCAGCAGCTCAGCCAGACGCTCCGAGAAAACGCTGGCAAACTGTGGCCCCAGCGCGTCTCCGGCCAGCGCCAGCACTCCGGAGAGCGGCAGCCCCAGCGCAATCAGCGCCCAGCCCAGCCCCTGGCCCGCCATCACCAGCAGCGCCCCGGCAAAGGCCACGCCCAGCGCGGCAAAGGCCAGCCCAAATCGCAGCAGGGTGGGGGAGAGGCGGGCAGTCAAGCGCGCCCCCGCAGGGCGGTGAAATACTGCGTGGTGGCGTCCGAGACCTCATCCGGCAGCCGGTCCAGCGGCCACCAGCGCACGTCCGCCGCGTCGTCCCCGGCCCGGGGCTCGCCGCCCGCCCACGGCGCTATGAACACCTGCGTGTCCCAGTGCACCACGTTGCCGTCCGGGTACGTGTGGGGGTGGGAGAAACTCCCCACGAGGCTCAGCGCCCCTACTTTCAGCCCGGTTTCTTCCAGCAGTTCGCGGCGCGCTGTGGTTTCGGGCGTTTCCCCGGGGCCCGCACCGCCCCCCGGCACGTCCCAGAGGCCGTTGTCCCGGCGGCGGATAAGCAGCACCTGCCCGCCTTGCACCACGGCCACGCCGGCCCCCTGGCGTTTCAAGCCGCGCCGCCGCCATCTGGGAAGGCGGAAGCGTCGCGGGGGGGCCCCCTCACTCGCCCCTTCGGGGCGCCCTCTCTGCTGCGCAGCTCTCTGAGCCTCGCAAGGGGAGAGGGCATCGACCCTCTCCCCTTGCGGGAGAGGGCCTTGCGAAGCAAGGGGTGAGGGGGCCCCCCGCCACCCCAACCGCCAAAGGACCCCCCTCAGCCTCTCCCGCACCCCGCGCCCTGCCTCCCGCTCCCCCCTCATCTCCACCGCCGCCGCGTCAGGTCGCGCACCAGCACATTCGCAGCGTTGCGCCCACTGGCACCCATGATGCCGCCGCCGGGGTGCGTGCTGGCGCCAGTCAGGTACAGCCCCTTCACCCCCGGCCAGCGGTAGCCACTGGCTTTCATCCAGGGGCGGAACGAGAACATCTGGTCAAAGCTCATTTCCAGGTGCATCACGTTGCCCCGGTGCAGGCCCAGGTGGTCGTGCAGCCACTGCGGCGTTTGCACCAGCTCGCCCACAATCGTGTCGCGGGTGCCCGGCGCGTAGTGTTCAAAGGCGCGCAGGATGTTTTCGCGGGCTTCGGCGGTGCGGGTCTCCCATGAGCCGCTGCTCAGTTCGTAGGGGTAATACTGCGCCCAGAGCCACAGCACATCGCCGCCGGGGGGGGCAAGTGAATCGTCCACCGCCGAAAAACTCATGGCGATCAGGGGCGGGTCGGTGGTGGGTTCGCCTGCCAGATATTCGCCGTAGCCCTTCATCAGCTGCTGTTCGCTTTTAATCAGCAGGCCCAGGCCCACGCGGCTGTCCGGCTCGGTGTGGTGCCGGTACTTCACCTTTTCGCTGAGGGCCAGCCGCAGCACCATGCCAAAGCCGTTGCCCACCCGCACCTGCCGCGCGCTGCTGGGCACGTATTGCTCGGGCAGCGCGCCTGCCGTGGTCAGCACATGGGCACCGGAGACCACGGCGCGGGCGGTGTAGGTGTCGCCGCCCTCCAGCCGCACGCCCTGGGCCCGGCCCCCCTTGACCAGAATCTCGGCCACCGGCGCGTTCACGAACACCTGCCCGCCGTCCGCCTCAATGGCGCGCTTCAGGGCTTTCGTCAGGCCGCCCGAGCCGCCCTTGGGCCGCGCCACGCCGCCCTCGTGGTACAGGGGGTGCCACAGCAAAAAGGGGGCACTCAGGGGGTCGCTGGGTGGGGGGCCGCTCTGGGCCGCCATCCACACCAGCGGCGCGCGCACCCGCTCCTCTGAGAAATATTCCTTTGCCACGTCGCCGTAGGGCCGCAGGATGCGGGGCAACTGTTCCATCCAGTCGCGGCCCTTGCCACTGCTGACCACCATCTTGCCCATGTCCAGCGGCCCGGGGGCGCTGTTGAACAGGTCGGCCACCGAGCGGGCAAAGGGCGTCCAGTCGTCTAAAAAGCGCGTGTATGCCTCGCCCTGACCGGGAAACAGGGCCTCCAGTTCGCGCGCGGTGCGGCCGGCGTCGCGGTGAATAAACCACGGGGTGTCGCCGTCCGAGCAGTGGAACATGGGGTCCACGTCCAGGTAATGCAGGCCGTGGCGGCTCAGTTCCAGTTCGCGCACCACGGGCGTCATGCGGATCAGGATGTGCGCGCTGCCGCCGTAGTCAAAGCGGTAGCCGGGCACCAGCTCTTCGGTGCTGACTGCCCCACCCACGAGGTGCCGCCGCTCGAACACGCCCACCTTCAGGCCCGCCTTGGCGGCGTAGGCCGCCGTTACCAGGGCGTTGTGGCCCGCGCCCATCACGATCACGTCGAAATCCGGCATGTGCCGTCAGTCTGGCACGGGAGAAGAAGCGCAGATGGTCAGGCAGAGGACAGAATGCGGGGCGCTCAGGCCCTTTCTGGGCGGAGGATGCTCAGGGCAGGGTGATCGTGCGCCCGCTGTGGAAGGTGACGGCAACCGTGGGCTCCACGCCGCTACTGCCTGTGACAGTGCAGGAGGCGATCTGCTCACGGTACGTCTGGGGCAGGCCGTCCAGGGGACATGGGCCGTCTGGCAAGGTCCGGTCCACCTGCACCACCAAGGCCTGTAGCTGCACGGCGCGGGCGACGGCCATCTCGCCGGTCTGAGTGGCGCGCGTGCGGGCCGACAGCAGATTGGGAATCAGCACGGCGGCCAGAATGCCGGTCAGCATGAACCCCACCAGGAAGTGACCCAGGATCAGCACCAGCTTGACGGCCAGTTCCAGAGGGGGTTGAAAGGCGCGGGCCTTCTGCTCGGCGTACACGCGGCCAAAGTGAACCAGCATGGCCACGAAGCCAAGCAGGGGCAGGGCCAGCGGCCAGAACTGGCCGGTGACCGTGACCAGCACCGACGCGGTTAAATACAGCCCCAGCAGCAGGCCGACCCAGCCCAGGTGCCAGCCCCAGCGGTTGACCAGGGTAAAGCCTGCGCCGGGCAGCAGCACATTCAGCAGGTAGCTCAGCGCGATGCTGGGGGCTTTGGTCGGTGCAGCGGTTGAGGGGCGGCGCAGGGCAGCGTCTTCGGGCCAGGACATGCGTTCACGCTAGCGGGGAGGCGGCGCGGGCGCGGCCCTATCTGCGCGGCCCCCGCCGGGGGCATGATTGCCCTATGTCGCCCTTCACCATCCGCCGCCTGGGCCCAGGGGACGAGGCCGCCCTGGCCGGGCTGGCCGCCGACGAGACCGACTTCACCGACGAGGCGCCCAGCCCGCCCCTGTCCCCGGAAGCCGCCCGCGCCTACCTCGCTGATCCCCAGGTGTGGCACTGGCACGCCGAGGATGGGCAGGGCCAGCCCGTTGGCTTCCTGATGGCCTATGTGCACCGCCGCCGTCACGGCGAGGCGCTGGACGTGATGTTCGAGGAAATCGGGGTGCGGGAAGCGTGGCGCCGCCGGGGCGTGGGCCGCGCCCTGGTGGCCGCCCTGCATGAGCAGATGCGCGCCCAGGGGATCCGGGGCGTGTGGGTGGCCGCCGATAACGAAGGGGCGCAGGCCTTTTACCGCGCCTGCGGCTACGAGGTGGATGAGTTGCAGGGCGTGATCCTGAGCCGCACCGTGTAGAGGGTGACTCGTGGTAGGCGCCCCGCCCCCGCATGCGCTAGAGTGTGGGGCTGAACCGGCGGGCGCCTTCGGGGGCGCATCGGCCGGATGGAGGTGGGTGTATGGCAGAACGGGATATTGACAAGCTGTTGTCGCTGACGGACAGCAAATACCGCCTTTCGGTGGTCACGGCCAAGCGGGCCCTGCAACTGCGTTCGGGCGCGCCCAGCGTGCTGCCCGTGGAGCAGCGCGTGCGCACCCGCAACCTGGTGACCCAGGCGATGCGCGAACTGGCCACCGGCAAGCTGACGGTGGGCACCAACATGATGGACGAGGGGCGCTTTCAGCAGGACTACGTGCGCCAGCGTCAGGCCCAGCTGCAGGCCCAGCTGAACGCCGAGCGCGAACGCGAACGAGACTAAAAGAGCCGTGAGCTTTGGGCCATGAGCCATGGGGGGACCCCCGAAGCTCATGGCCTTTTTGCTGTGGTTATGGTCCTTGACCACTCCTGACGGCCGCCGCGCCCTCCCCATGGCCTATAGCTCATGGCCCATGGCCTCTATTGTGTTCCCCATGTGGAGTGCGTTTGCCGTCCTGCTGTGCGTCACGGCGCTGCTGGCTTACCTGAATGAACGTTTCGTGCGCCTGCCCACCACCGTGGGCGTCACCCTGGCGGGCGCGCTGGCCAGCATTGCCCTGATTGCCCTGGACGCCCTGGGCCTGCCGGGCCTGCGCGGCTGGGCCGCCAGCGTGCTGGAAACACTGGACTTCACCACCTTCGTGCTGAACGGCATTCTGAGCGCGCTGCTGTTCGCCGGGGCGCTCAGCCTGAACACCCGGCAGATGCTCGCGCAGCGCCGCAGCATTCTCCTGCTGGCCTTTCTCAGCACCATCATCAGCACGGCGCTGATCGGCTTTGCCTCGTACGGCGTCTTTCAGCTGGTGGGCCTGGATGTGCCCCTGATGTGGGCGCTGCTGTTTGGCGCGCTGATCAGCCCCACCGACCCGGTGGCGGTGCTGGACCTGCTGAAACGGGCCAAGGTGCCCCCCAAGATCGAGACCCTGATCGCGGGCGAGAGCCTGTTTAACGACGGGGTGGGCGTGGTGATCTTTCTGGCGCTGGCCAGTGCCGCCGGCCTGGGCGGCCACGGCCACGCCGATCCCAGTGCCCTGGGCGTGCTGGGGCTGTTTGCCCAGGAGGCGCTGGGCGGGCTGGCGTTCGGCGCGCTGCTGGGCGGCCTCGGTTACCTGCTGGTGCGCAGCATTGAGCAGCACGCGGTGGAGGTGCTGCTGACCCTGGCGCTGGTGGTGGGCGGCTACGTGGCGGCGGCGGCGCTGGGGGTCAGCGGCCCACTGGCGATGGTGGTGGCCGGCTTGATGCTGTCCCTGTGGCGCGACCAGATTTTCAGTGCCCAGACGCGCGAGCACGTGCTGGGTTTCTGGGAAACCGTGGATCAGGTGCTGAATATCGTGCTGTTCGCCTTTATCGGGCTGGACGTGCTGCTCACCGAAACCACCGCGCCGCAGCTGCTGGCCAGCGCCCTGATGATTGCCCTGGCCCTGGGCGCGCGTTGGATCAGCGTGGCGCTGCCCTTTGCCCTGGTCCGCGCCCGCGAGGGCTACGGCGCCTATACCGTCCGCCTGCTCACCTGGGGGGGCCTGCGCGGCGGCATCGCCATCAGCCTCGCGCTGGGGCTGCCCGAAAGCCCGTACCGCACTCAGGTGGTCACCGTCACCTACGCGGTGGTGCTGTTCACCATCGCGGTGCAGGGGCTGAGCATCATGCCGGTGGTTAGAAAGGCCACGGCGGCGCTGGAAGGCGGAGAGGGGCGCTAAGGGCCGCCCTGTTCTGACAGCGGCTGCCAGTTCCACCCCATACAGCGGCCCCCCAGTTCCGTGAGCGCCACTGTCCTTCGCAGGGACGCACTTCGTTCTCCCCAGAGCCACTCAGGGAAACCCGGGGTGGCTCTGGGTTTCGCTCTGAGTGGCGTTCTGCAGGCCCGGCAGCGCTCCCTCTACTTCATGGGTGCGCCGCCGCTTTGCACTTCTACTGGCTGGAACGATGGGCCTGATCCTCACCGCCTGCGCCGCGCTGACACAGAGCGCGTCCCTGGCGAGTGAGCCCCACCGGCTGCCCAGTGGCCGCTACGGCCTGGGCGATCCTGCCGCCCCCGTGGTGGTCACGGAATACGCCGACTTTCAGTGCCCCGGTTGCCAGAATTTTGTCGAGTACGACAAGGCCAGTTTTCTGATTGAACTCAAGCAGCTCGGGAACGTGAGGTTCGAGTACGCGGACTTTCCTCTGCCGTTGCACCGGAATGCGGTGGCGGCGGCTTCGGCGGCCCGCTGCGTTCAGGACCCGGCCCTGTTCTGGACCTTCCACGACGCCCTCTATGCCCGGCAGCAGGAGTGGCGGCTGCAGTCGCCCGCCGAGGCGACGCAAACCTTCCTGCGTATGGCCCAGGAGCTGAAGGTCCCTTCACACCAGTTCTGGATCTGCCAGACGACGGGCCGGGAGGCCCAGTTTGTGCAGGCGGACGCCCGCCGCAGCCGGGCCAAAGGCGTGCGGGCCACCCCCTCATTTGCCGTGAACGGCCAGTTGATCTCCTGGGACGGGGTGGAGGACATCGAGGCGATGGTGCAGAAGACCCTCGCTATTGCTCGCACAGCCGCCCAACAGGCCGATTAGGTGCTTTGCTCCGCGCGGGCGATTTTCAGGCGCGCCTGAATTTGCCTGCACAGTCCGTCGGTCCAGGGTTACAGCGTGCCGTCTTCCGCTTCGGCGGGGCCGCTTTCCGGCTGGGCTTCGGCGCCCTGCTCAATCACGGTCAGGGAGCGCAGGGTGGCGCCCTGGTGCCAGCCGTACTGCGGCTCTTTCAGGCCCAGCGCACTCGCAATCGCCTCGGCGGCCGAGCGCTCGGGTTCGCCGTCCAGGCAGAACAGCAGGAATTTGCGCCCGCCCGGCGCAATGCGGATAAACAGGTCCTCTCCAATTTCCAGCTGCTGGGTGCGGCCCAGGCGCTCGGCGCGGCCCTGGGCATAGCGCAGCGCCTCGCGGATGGGCACGGTGACGGTGGGGTGGCTCATGGCTGCCCCTGGGGTGGGCGCAGGCCAGAGAGCAGCATTTCGGCAAACTGCTCGGCCACGTCGCGCGGGCCCAGCGGGCCGCCGGGGCGGTACCACGTGTACGCCCAGTTCACGGCCGAGAGCACCAGATAGGCCGTCATCTTGATGTCCAGCTCTGGCCGGAACACCCCTTCGCGCACGCCCTGCTCGATCAGCTCGCGGTAAAAGGCGTCAATGGTGTCGCGCCAGCCGGTCACGCGGGCGTAGGCCTCGGGCGAGAGGTGCTTCCACTCGTGAAAGAACACGGTGGCGCTGTCCATGTTGTCGGCCACCACGCGAATGTGGCGGTACATGGCCTCTTTCAACTTGGCGTCGGCGGGCAGCGGCAGGCCGCGCAGGGTAAACAGCGCCTCGTCGAACTGTCGCGACGCCTGATTCACAATTTCAATCAGCAATTCTTCCTTGCTGGAAATGTGGGCATACAGGCTGCCGCCCTGCATCCCCAGTTCGCCGGCCAGGTCGCGCATGCTGGTGGCGTGGTAACCGCGCTCGGAAAACAGGCGGCTGGCCGAGTCGAGAATCTGCTCGCGGCGGGGTTTGGCAGGTTCATTCATGGTGGGGGGCTGGGCGGCGCAGGCGGCGCGCTTGCCCGTTAAGGTAGCACGCCGCTCCAAACGGGCGTTTGGGCGCTCCCGTTCGTCCCGAGCAGGCTGGGGCCTGCGGTGCGCAGGCGGGTTTGTCATGGGCGGACGGGCGCCCGGGCCGGGGTGGTAGAACGGACCCCATGACCATCCAGACTCCTGTTGCCGGCGTGCGTGCGGCAGTGCGGCGTGTGCCCGCCTATCCGTTTATCCCCACGAACGAGCCCATCAAGCTCGACCAGAACGAAAATCCCTACGATTTTCCCGCCGAACTGAAGGCTGAGGCCCTGTCGCGCATGGCCGCGCGCGAGTGGAACAGGTACCCCGATCTGCACGCTGATGAACTGCGCCGCCGCATCGGGGCCTTTGAAGGGTGGCCCGAAGATGGCGTGGTGGTCACGCCGGGCAGCAACGTCCTGATCAAGCTGCTCACGGAACTGGCCGGCATTGGCCAGACGGTGCTGACCGTCAGCCCCACCTTCAGCGTGTACACCCTGGAAGCGCAGCTGCTGGGCGCGCGGCTGGTGGAGGTACCGCTGCAAGGGGACTTCAGCCTGCCGGTGGAGGCCCTGAAGGCCGAACTGGGGCGCCACGAACCGGGCGTGCTGTACATCACCCAGCCGCACGCGCCCACGGGCGTGGTAGACGCCGAGGCCGCCGTGCGCGAACTGACCGAGGCCGCTGGCGACTGGGTGGTGGTGCTGGACGAGGCTTATCACCAGTACAGCGGCACCGATTACCGCGACCTTGTCCGTGCGGGCGAGGGGCGCCTGAGCCTGCGCACCTTCAGCAAGGCGTGGGGGCTGGCGGGCCTGCGCCTGGGCTACGCCCTGACCAGCCCGGCGCTGGCGACCCAGCTGCAGAAACTGGTGCCTGCCTTCAACGTGAACACCCTGACCCAGGCGGCCCTGGAAGTGGCCCTGGAGCAGCCCGCTTACGTGCAGGCCCGCGTGCAGGAAGCGGTGCAGGAGCGCTCACGCGTGCTCTCGGCCCTGGCGGCCCACCCCACCTGTCAGGCGCTGCCCAGCCAGGCCAACTTCTTCCTGCTGCGCACGCCAGACGCGGCGGCGGCCTACGCCCACCTGCGGGCACGCGGCATCGTCACCCGGCGCCAGGACAGCTTCCCGGGGCTGTCGGGCTGCCTGCGCGTCGCCATTGGCACCCCCGCCGAGAACGACGCCCTGATCGCGGCGGTGACCGAGCTGCGGTGAGTGTTCCCCCACCTGGTCCGCCCTCCCTGACCCCGGACGAGCAGGCCCGGTTCACCCCGCCCCCCGGAGGGGCCCCGCGCAGCGTGCTGGTGACCGCCTGCACCGCCTGCGGGGCCTGCTGCGCCGCGCCCGATATTCACGCCCTGGGCAAGCCGCTGGGCGTGCCCTGCCTTCACCTGGGGGCCGACACGGGGGCCGGGCACCTCTGCGCGGTCTACCCGGACCGCCCCGGCGTGTGCCGCAGCTACCAGCCCGACTGGGTGTGCGGCGAGGTGGCCCCACTGCCCACCCTGGCCGCCCGTGTGGCGCGGTTTCTGGCGATCTACGGGCTTGAGGGGGATGGGTGATGGTTGAAGGTTGATAGAGGGGTGGGCATTCAGGGGTCGAGGGGTCGAAAAGTCGAGAGGTCGAGGGGTCGGGTGGCTGTGGGGGCTCGGCCCCTTGACGGCTTGACGCCTCGGCGGCTGTTGCCACCACGTTCCACCCCCCACGCTCCGCCCTGGGTGCGACAATGGCCCCCATGAGTCAAGCGGCCCCCACCCCCACGCCCGTCCCCCCAGCCAAGGCGCGCGTGCCCAAAACCGTCTGGGATCTGGTCTTTACCCTGCTGATTCCCATTGCCATTCTCAGCCCCAACATTCTGGGCAGCGGCATCAGCGTGGCCGAGCAGGTGTTCGGCGGCGGCACGGCCGGCAATGTTCGCGCCTACCTGCTGGCGGCCCTGGTGCCGGTGGCGTATGTGCTGTGGGACCTGCTGGTCAACCGCAACGTCAGCCCCGTGGCCCTCATTGGCGGCGCCGGGGCCATTTTCAGTGGGGCGCTGGCCTTCTGGTACGTGGACGGCTTCTGGTACGCCATCAAGGACAGCGCGCGCTCCTACCTGACGGGTCTGCTGTTCCTGATCAGCGCGGCGACCTCTGTGCCCCTTTTCCGCGTGTTCCTGGACGCCAGCTCGATTGGCGAGAGCCCCGAGCACCGCGCCGCCACCCAGACCGCCATGCGCGACCCCGTGGTGCACCGGGGGCTGGTGGGGGCCACGGTGGTGTTCGCGGTGGTGGATCTGATCGGCGGCGTGGTGAACAGCCTCGTGAACTACGCCCGTGTGACCGCCAAGTTCGGCACCGACAGCTTCAACGCCCAGGTGGCCGAGGTGAACGCCGTGATGCGCATTCCGGGGCTGGCGATCACGCTGGTGGGGGTCTTCGTGGCGATCTGGCTGGTGCAGCGCGCCGTGCGGGCCCGCTATGGCCAGGACGCCAGCCTGTTCGAGCCCGGCAAACTGCTCTCGGCCATGCGTCAGCGTGGCGAGGCCCCGGAGGCCGCGGCCGGGAGTTGACAGTTCCGGGCTTCACCGTTAAAGTAAGCGAGCCCTGAAACGCGCCCCAGCGCGGGCGCCCCCACCAAAAGCGTGCCGAGGTGGCGGAATTGGTAGACGCACTAGTTTCAGGGACTAGCGCCGCGAGGTGTGTGGGTTCAAATCCCATCCTCGGCACCAGAAGGACCCCCAGTGAATGCTGGGGGTTTTTTCGTTGTGGAGCTGGGCGGGGAAGCGAGGCCTCTGGGCTCGGGAACGCTGGAAGGGGCAGCCGTCAGAACAATGGTGCAGACAGGTTCCGAGCGGTGCCGGGAGGCAGTGGCGAACCCGAAGAGGTTTGCCGTTGTTCGTCCCCTTCAGGCCGGTTGCGCCGGAGCGGATGCCCACCACCAACCAGCGCCGCTGCCGGCCCTGTTCCCCGCCAGACGCCCACGACAAACCCCCTGGTCTTTTCACCAGGGGGCACGCGCTTTAAGCGTTACTCGTCGTCGCGGCGGTTGTTCCAGCCACGGTCCGCGCGGGCGCGGGGGCGGAATTCGCCCTGGCCCTGGTCCTCGCGGGGGCGGAAGGCCGGGCGGTCGCCGCCACGGTCGTCGCGGGGACGGAAGCCACCACGGTCGCCGCCCTGGAACCCGCCACGGTCTTCACGGGGGCGGAAGCCGCCCTCGTTGCGGTCACCACGGAAGCCGCCACGGTCGCCACCACGGTCATCGCGGGGACGGAAGCCACCACGGTCGCCACCCTGGAACCCGCCACGGTCTTCACGGGGACGGAAGCCGCCCTCGTTGCGGTCACCACGGAAGCCGCCACGGTCGCCACCACGGTCGTCGCGGGGACGGAAGCCACCACGGTCGCCGCCCTGGAACCCGCCACGGTCTTCACGGGGACGGAAGCCGCCCCGGTCGCCGCCCTGGAAGCCACCACGGTCGCCGCCCCGGTCCCCGCCACGGAAGCCGCCCTGGCCCTGGCTTTCGCGCATTTCACGCATCTCGCGGCGCAGGCCACGGATTTCCTTGGCCTGGGCTTCGAGCATTTCCTTCAGCTCGGCCAGCACGCCCAGCAGCTCGTCGGCGTCAATGTACTCGTCCTCTTCGCCGCCTTCGGCCCCGTCGGCGCTCAGGCCCTCTTCCTCGTCGGCTTCCTGGGCGTCCAGCACGGGGTCCTCGTCGGGCTCACCCTGCAGCTGGGGAATGATGTCGCGCAACTCTTCAGGCGTCTGCTCCTGCTCGGTGGGGCGCAGTTCGTTGTTGTTGGTCATGGGGTTCTCCTTTGTTCGGCACGGCGGGAAGGGCCACGCTTGGGGCGGGCACGCAGCCGCGTGCGGCGTACCCCCGAGTGTAGCACCCGGGGCTGCCGGCGCCCCCGGGCGCGCCGTACTATGAAGCTATGTTCGGTCGCCGCGTTCCGCCCCACATCGTGTTCCTGCTGAGCCTGCTCCTGGCGGCGCTGTGCGGCTGGGCCGCGTATGTCGCCTTTGCCCGGGGCAGCACCCTCTGGGGCGCGGTGGCCGCCGTCTTCGCCGTGTGGTTCGTGGTGGACGCCGTGCGCTCGTACAGCTGGGCGCAGAACAAGAAGCGGCTGGAGGCCGAGAAGGCGGCGCAGGGGCGGAAGTAAGGCACAGGGGGTCCAGGGGTCGAGCAGTCGAGAGGAGACCCGTCTCGACGCCTCGACGGCTTGACCCCTCGACGTCTGAACGTCTCAACCTTGAAGCGCGACTTCTCTGTGCCCCCTCAGCCCCCCGCTCCACGCACCCAGAAGCGCATGAGGTGGTCTGGCTCGCCCGGCTGGTCCACTTCTGGCCAAGCGAGGTGGGTGTGCAGTTCAGGGCGTTCGCGGTAGCCGCGCGCGGCCCAGAAGGCGTGCAGAGGGCGGTAGGTGGCCGGGCGGGCGGGGTGGTCATCTGGGCGCACCACCGCGCAGAAACTGGTGACACGCAGACCCAGGCGCTCGGCGTGAGCTTCGCGCTGGTCGAAAAAAGCGTGGCCCAGGCCCCGGCCCCGGTACTCGGGCAGCAGCACGCTTTCGCCCAGGTACAGCACCGTCTCCGGGTCAATGGGCGAGGCCAGGAAGGGGGAGAGTATCTCGGGGCCTTCCTGGGTCAGCGGCAGGGCGCTGCTGGCGCCCACCACCCGCTCGCCGTCGCGCGCCAGCACCAGCAGCAGGTCCGGCGCGGCGAGGTAGCGGCGCAGGTACGCTTCCTCGTAGTCCGGGTGGCCGTCATACAGGTAGGGATACTCGCGGAACACCAGCGTGCGCAGCCGGGCCAGCTCCCCGATCACCGCCAGGGCGTCTGGGCCCCGCACGGCGCGCACCGTCAGGCTCAAACGCCGACCTGCCGGGTCCAGTCTGCGAGGTTGTAGTAGTTGGTCACGCGGGCAATCTGTCCGTTGCGCACCTCAAAAAAAGCGCCCACCGGCAGGGTGTAGGTCTGCCCCCGGGCTTCGGGCAGGCCGGGGTCGGTGCGCAGGTAGGTGCCGTGAATCGTGAATTCGGCCGCCGCGCGCTGACCGTCTGGGGCGACCATCACCACCACGTCCTGCGCCTGCTCGCGGTAATGGGCGTTCATCTTGTCCAGGAAGGCCGTGAACGCGCTCAGGCCGTGCTGGGTCTCGCCCTCATTCACGTCGTGGCGCACGTCGGGGGCCAGCAGGGCCAGCATGCCGGGCCAGTCGGCAGCGTTGAAAGCAGCGTAGTAACGGCGAATCAGGGCCTCGGTGGCGGCGTGCATGGCGGCAGCATAGGGCCTGCTGCCCGGGGTCCTGCGCCCCTGTGCCGGGTTTTGCGCCCCGCTGCGCCGCGAAAGTCTGCTACTTTAGGAAAAATTTATTCTGCTGTGTCTGGTGGTCTGCCCCCGCCCCAGGGGAGAGGGGAGGGGCCAGCGGCTGCCACGGAGGAGCCCACGCGTGAAAGCAATGCGCTATGTCATCACCCGCCCCTGCCTGCAAGAAGGCAGCCTGCGTCTTCTGAAATACCTCAGCGACACGTTTCCCTCGGCCGGGCCCGTCACGCTGGTGGATGACCGTGGCCAGGAACATACGGCGCAGGTGGACCCGGCGCGCCAGCGGGTCTGGGGCCTGGGCAGCCTGTACCACGCGGGCAATCTGGGCGTGAACGACGTGCTGATGATCACCCCGCTGGCCACTGGCCGCTTTCAGGTGGAGGGCATTGTCAAGCCGCACGCCCCCGCGCCGGCCCCCCGCCGCGAGGCGCCGCCCAAGCCCGAAACCCGCCGCGTGGTGGTGAGCGCCACCCCCCATGTGCGCGAGGTGCGCGTGCAGGAGGTGCGTGAGCCGGCCGCCCCCGCCAGCAGACTCCCCGAGCCCAGCCAGACCCGCCGCGAGCAGGCAGCCCCGGTGCCCAGCGCCAGCGCCGCCCCGCAGGCCAGCGCCGCGCCCACCGCTTCTACCCCGGCCCGTGAACCGCGCCCGGCCCCACAGCCCGCCGCACCGCAACCGGCCCCCGAGGCCAGCGCGGTGGGCCGCCCCCCGGCTCCGGTCAGCGTGCCGGTGCGGCCCCTGGACGTGCGTTTTCCAGCGGCGACCACTGCGGCGGCCCCCAGTGTCCAGGGCCCCGAAGCGCAACTAGCCGAACTGGCCCGCCTGACCGGCTACGGGCTGGAGGTGCTGGGCCCCGGCGTGGTGCGCCTCAGCGCCGATCTGGGCGCGCACGGGTACTCGGTGCGGGTGGCCACGGCGCCGGGCGCGCTGCAGACCCCTGCCTGGAAAGAAGCGGCCGATTACAGCGTGGTGCTGACCCCAGAGGACGAGCGCCCGGCCGGCACCCCCCGCCTGACCCACGAGGCCCTGGCCGCCCTGATTGACCACGCGCATCTGGCGCCGCTCTCGGCCGTGGAGCTGCGCGGCTACTGGAAAGCGGGCTCGGTGGACCTGGAATCGGCGGCCAGCGTGGCGGAACTGGTGGGCGCGCACCTCGCGCAGCGCGGGGCCTTCAGCGCGGTGCTGCTGAGTCTGGCGCAGCAGCCGGCGCACTCGGTGGTCAGCGTGCAGCGCCTCGCTGAGCGCCTGGGCAGCGGCGTGACCTCGGCCGAACTGCACGCCATTCTGGACACCCTGACCCGCGCGCCCTTCCTGGCCCTCAGCCCGCTGCCCGGCGGCGGCTACCTGCTGCGCGGCGGCGTGCCCGAACTGCTGGGCGAACTGGCCGAGTACGCCGAAGGGGTGCGCCGCCGCCTGCGTCCCGCCGTCCGCGAACGCGAGGCCGTGCGGGCCTGAGCGCCGCCCTGGCCTCCAGACCTCCAGGCCCGACCCTGCCCGGCACCACGGTGCCCCCATCACCGCGCCCCTAGACTGGCGCGGTGATGTCTTTGCCCCTGGCGCCGCTGCGCGCCGCGCTGCTGGCGTGGTTTGACCGCTCGGGCCGCGACCTGCCCTGGCGGCGTGGCCCGGAAGGCGGGCGCGATCCCTACCGCGCCTGGGTCGCGGAAATCCTGCTGCAACAGACCCAGGTGGCGCGCGGCCTGGGGTACTACGAGCGCTTTCTGGCGGCCTTTCCCACCGTGCAGGCCCTGGCGGCAGCCCCGGTAGAGGATGTGCTGAAGGTCTGGGAGGGCTGCGGCTACTACGCCCGCGCCCGCAATCTGCACCGCGCGGCGGCCCAGGTGACGGCCCAGGGCGCCTTTCCTGCAAGCTATGAAGGCTGGCTGGCCCTGCCTGGGGTGGGCCCCTACACCGCCGCTGCGCTCAGCAGCTTCACCCTGAACGCCGCACACGCTGTGAACGACGGCAACGTGCGCCGCGTGCTGGCGCGCCTGTACGGCGAGCGCACCCCCACCCCCGCCTGGGTGCAGGCCCAGGCCGACGCCCTGCTGGACCCTGCACGTCCCGGCGCCTGGAACGAGGCGGTGATGGACCTGGGGGCCACCGTCTGCACGCCCAAAGCCCCGCGCTGCGCGCCGTGTCCGCTGGCTCAGTGGTGCGTGGCCCGGGCGTCCGGCGAGCCGGCGGCGTACCCGGCCCCCAAGGTGCGCGCCCCGGTGCAGGCTGTGCAGGCGGTGGCCCTGCTGATCGGCACCGCTGGGCACGCCTATTTAGAGCGGCGCGAGGGCACGCTGCTGGGCGGCCTGATGGGCCTGCCCGCCGAGCCCCTGCACCCCGGCGAGGCCCCCGAAGCCGCCCTGGCCCGCCTGTGCGCGCGCCTGGGGGCGGCGCCCGGCCCGCTGCTGGGCGAGGTGCAGCACGGCATGACGCACCGCCACCTCACGCTGCAGGTGTACCGGGGACAGGCCGAGTTGCCCCGGCAAGATGTTCGCCGCGCCGCCCTGGCCCGGCTGGACCAGAAGGCCCTGGCCCTGGAAGTCGCCCGTCAGGAGGGCCTGTTTCCGGTATAAAGCGGCGCCGCTGGGAAGAGAGGGGAGAGGCCCCGCTCGTCTTGTCAGAGTTCTGTGACACCGCTGGCGGGCAGGGGGGGTACCCCGGTGGGGCCGTGCCCCACGCGAAGGATTGGGGTGACTTCAGGCGCCATTCCAGGGGCCTTTCTTCCGGTCTTTCAAAACTCTGACAGAGACAGAGAGGCGCGCTGGGCGCGGCCTGAGAGCAGGTGGGGTACGGCGGCCTCTGCTTAAAGCCCGGCGGCGGCCCGCTGCCCCCTGCGTCTTCAGGAGGATGCTGGCACCGGGAAGCGGGCGCTACACTGCGGGGCGATATGTCGTCTGAGCCCGTGAAACTCGCCTTCCGTGCCTTTCAGAAGGCGAGAAATGCAGCGCGCGGCGCGCTGGTCTGGGGCTACGAGCAGCGGCTGGCGCGCGAGGTGGGGGCCCACGGGCGCCTGCCCCGGCACTTGGGCCTGATTCTGGATGGCAACCGCCGATTTGCCCGTGCCAGCGGCCTGCAGCGCGAAATGGGGCATTCCTTTGGTGCCGACAAGGCCCACGAGGTGCTGCAGTGGTGCCTGGAACTGGGCATTCCCACCGTGACCATCTGGGTGCTGTCCACCGACAACACCAGCCGCGACCCCGGCGAGCTGGCCCACATCCTGAGTCTGCTGGAGCGTGAAGCGCGCAATCTGGCCCAGGACCCGCGCATTCATGCCAACCGGGTGCGCGTGCGGGCCATTGGGCAGCACGAGGGCTTTCCGCCCTCTGTGCTGGCTGCCCTGAGCGACCTGGAAGCCAAAACCGCCCACTACGACGGCATGCGCCTGAACATCGCCGTGGGCTACGGCGGACGCGAGGAAATTGTGGACGCCGTCAAGCGCCACCTGCTGCGGCAGGCAGACGCCGGCGTGCCCCTGGCCGAAGCCGCCAGAGCCCTGGCCCCGGAGCACATCGGCGCGCACCTGTACGCCGCCGACGTGCCGGACCCCGACTTTATTATTCGCACTAGCGGGGAAATTCGCCTGTCCGGTTTCATGCTGTGGCAGAGCGTGTATTCCGAATACTACTTCTGCGACGTGTACTGGCCCGGTTTCCGGCGGGTGGACTTCCTGCGTGCCCTGCGCGAGTTCCAGGGCCGCGAACGGCGCTTCGGCCGGTAAGGGGAAGGAAAGAGGCCAAGCTCCAGACGCCTTTTTCCCAGGGACAGTGGGAGCGGGGCGAGGCCCAGTGGGCCGGCGCCCACCTCAAAACGCATTTGGTTCCCCTGTGAGGCATGGGCAGCGGGGTCACTGCTGATTTTCTCCCTGCTGAACGCAAAAATTGAGCGCAAGCCAAAGTCATGGGGCGCCCAGCCACCGCAGCAAACGGGTCAGAGGCGAGGCGGCTCTTGGGGGTGCCCCCTTTTCCCCCGATGGGGGAATGACCCAGGGCCCACACCCTCAAGAAAACCGTCCAGCTCGGCAAAACAGCCGGTTCTGGCAGGCACACTCTGCTGAACCCTGCCAACTAACCTCAGGTCATCTTCATCTTACAGAAAACGTGTAAGTGAGGCGTAAGAGGGTCAAATTTAGCCTTCTAACAGTGCTGGCGCTGCTTCAGGGCCGCCCAGACTGCCCGAGAAGCCCCGGCCATCCGCCTCACGCTGAATGAAGGAGACCTCATGAAACGCCCCCTGCTCACCGCGCTGCTGACCCTGACCGGGCTGGCCCTGGCGCAAAGCGCGGTGCCTGTCCGGCTGGACTTGACGCTGAGCCTGGTGCGCAGCGTGAAGGTGGACGGCAAAGCCACCGAGCAGCTGACCCCCAATCCCGGCGCTGTGCTGCCCGGGCAGGTGCTCAGCCAGGTGGTGACTGCGCGCAACACGGGGACCACGGCCCTGAAGAATGTGCCCATTACCCTGCCGGTTCCGAAGAACACGTTCTATCTGGCCCCCGAACAGGGCCTCAGCGGTGCACGCGCCGAGTATTCGTTTGACGGCGGCAAGACCTTTGGTTCCGCGCCCCTGAAAAAGACCGTGACGGTCACCGAAAACGGCAAGACCGTGCGCAAAGAAGTCGAAGTCAAGCCCAGCGAATACACCACGGTGCGCTGGACGGTGGCTGAACTGGGGGCCAAGCAAGCCCTGAAGCTCGGTTACCGCATCCAGGTCAAGTAATTTCCGGAGGAATACCATGAAGAAAAGCCCCACCCTGTTTGCAGTAATGGCCGCCCTGCTGGTCGGCACCGCCAGCGCCGCCACCGAAGCCGGCGTGCAGATTGTCAACGTCGCCAGCGCCACCTTCGAAGACCCCACGGGCGCGGCTGGCAACACCAACGGCTCCGCGCAGTCCAACCCCGTCTCCACGACGGTGCTGCCAGTGCCCAGCTTCACGGTCACCCCCAACAACACGGGCACCACCCCCAACCAGGACGCCCCCGACCCCACCCTGGACCGCGCGGGCGTGCTGCCCGGCAGCACCCAGCAGTTCCGCTACACCGTGACCAACACCGGCAACACCCCGGTGGTCGTGCAGTTCAACCCGGACATCACGGCGCCGAACGTGGACCGCACCAACTCCAACGTGGAGAACCTGGCGTACTTCGCGTTTACCGACGCCAACAACAACGGCCAGATTGACGCCGGCGAACTGCAGGCCCTGACGGACAGCAACGGCGACGGCCTGGTGGAGTCCCCCGCCATCGCCTCGGGCACCGCGATCACCATTGTCCAGAGCTACAAGATCCCGGACGCCGCCACCCCTGGTCAGGTCTTCGGCGCCAACCCCGTCGCCACGGGTCTGTACGACACCACCCCCGACGCCCAGAACCCCGGCAACAACACCTACACCACCACCGTCACGGTGGGCGGCGCGACGCTGGTGGACAACAACAACTTCAACCGCTCGACCGTGTACACCCCCGGCGTGAGCGTGGCCCCCATTGACGCCAACAGCCCCGGCGGCACCTCGCCCGCGCCCGGCGGCACCACCGACGGCCGTCAGAACCCCCCCACCCAGACCACCCCCGGCGGCACGCTGCCCGCCTACAACGACCCCAACCCCAACGGCGGCAACAACGCCGTGGTGCTGGTGGGCGTCAACGGCAACAACCAGGTGGCCTTCCCCAAAGCCGACGCTGAAGTGGTCAACGACGACCGCGTGACCTTCATCAACTCGGTCACCAACAACGGCACCCAGACCGACTCGTTCCTGCTGCTGCCCCCGCCCAACCTGCCCGCCGGCGTGATCGTGGTCTACCTGGACGCCAGCGGCAACCCGCTGCCCACCACCACCGTGAACGGCGTGACCTACGCCACGCTGACGGGCGTGGCCCCCGGCGAAACCCGCAACTTCCGCGTGCAGGTCACCTACCCCGATACCGGCGGCGTGAACAGCCCGGTGCCCGTGATTGACGTGGTGATCGGCATTGACTCCCTGAGCGACGCCGACGTGCTGCCCAACGCCTCCAGCACCGACACCATCTACACCCCGGACCTGCAGTTCGGTGACTCCACCGCCGCGCTGGGCACCTCGGCGACCCCCATCGTGACCGACGCGGTGACCCCCGGCACCGCCGACAACGTGGCCTTCTTCCCCATGGACGTGTTCAACGCCGGCGGCTACAGCGACACCTTCAGCCTGAGTGGCTCGGTGACCTTCACGGTGCTCAATGGCGGCGTGGCCTCGACCACCACCGTGAACGCCACCTACTACACCTACACCGACGTGAACAACGACGGCACCTTCACGCAGGGCACCGACACCCTGGGCACCGTGATCACCAGCACGGGTCCGCTGGCTGCTGGCGCCGAGTTCAAGACGGTGGCGCTGGTCACCGTGCCCGCCAACACCCGCGCCGGGCTGTACACCCTGAACCAGACCAGCAGCGGTGCCTACAGCACCTCGACCCGCACCGACAACAACGACGTGGTGCAGGTCCTGCCCACCAGCGCCACGGTCACGCTGGCCAAGAGCGGCCGCAACGCCACCGTCAACCCCACGGGCGCCTTCGTGACCTCGGGCCTGACCGCCAGCCCCACCGACGTGCTGGAGTACCGCATCCTGGCGACCAACACCTACAACACGGATGTGCGCAACTTCATCCTGACCGAGCAGAACAGCACCCTGGGCAACGTGTTCACCTACGGCACCTTCACGGGTGTCTCGGCCACCACCACCCAGGCCGGCGGCACGGTGCTCTACCGCTACAACAACGGCACCTGGCAGACCGCCGCTGCCCTGCCCGGTGGCTTGGCCGCCAGCGCCGTGACCCGAGTGGACGTGGCGGTGGACACCAACGGTGACCAGACCATCACCCGCGACGACGTGCTGTCCTCGGGTCAGACCGTGACCGTGACCTTCTCGGTGACGGTGAAGTAAGCCCCCCTGCGGCGCGCCCTCCAGTTTTGGCGGGGCGCGCCTCTTTCTCTTTAACATCAGAAACATCTTTTTTCCGCCCTGCCCCCTTCTGCCTTTTCCCCCACCCAGGAGACTCCCGTGACCCGTTCTCACCACCGCCTGCTGACCGCCTGCCTGGCCCTGAGTGGGCTGGCCGGCGCTGTTGGCACGCCCGCCGGAACTGTCATCAACAACCAAGCCGCCGCCACCTTCGAGCCGCCTGCCCCGGGCACGCCTGGGGAAACCGTGAGCAACGTCGTGTCCACCACGGTTCAGGCAGTCTGCGCGGTCAGCGTGACCCCCAACGGGATCGTGGGGGCCCCGGGCCAGACGGCCGACGTCCTGCCGCGTGAGCGCGCCGTGTTTGCCTACACGGTGGTGAACGCCGGCAACGGCGCGGCCACGCTGCCCCTGAGTGCCCGCACCGAGGCAGGCAGCGCCTTTACTCCCCGCCTGAGCATCTACAGCGATCTGGACGGCGACGGCGCCCTGGACCCGGGTGAGCCGGAAATCACCAGCGTGGCCCTGGCAGCCGATGCCAGCGCCCGCGTGCTGCTGGTGGCCGACACCACTGACACCCAGGGCGACGCCCACGTGAACCTCGTGGCGTCCTGCGCCGGCGGCGCCAACCCCGACGCCAACAACGTGAGTCTGGTGCGGGTGGGGCCGCCCCCTGTGCTGGGCGTGCAGAAGACCTTTAGCCCCGCCCTGGTGCGCCCCGGCACCGAAACCACCGTGACCGTGACCACCCGCAACGGCGGCCAGGGCACCAGCCGCGAGGTCGTGCTGACTGACCTGCTGGACACGCAGCTGGCGCAGGGGCTGGTGTTTGTGCCCGGCAGCGCCCGCACGAACGTGGGCACCCTGGAATACACCGCAGACGGCACCACCTGGAGCGCGGCCGAGGTGCAGCCGGTGCGCGGCGTGCGCGTGCGCGCGGCCAGTCTGGCCCCCAACGAGGCCATCACCCTGACCTTCCGCATGCTGGCCACCCCACAGGCCGAGGGCCGCGTGATTCTCAACACGGCCACGGCCAGCACGGGTGGGCGCGAGGCCTCGGGCAGCGCCAGCGCCGACGTGCGCTACCTGCCCGCTGTGGCCATTGGCCCTGTGGGCAACCCCGAGGCCCCCGAAGGCACGGCCGCCGACACCCAGCAAAAGCCCTTTGCCGTGGTGGGCCAGCTGGTGTGCTTTGACCACACCGCCAAGAACACTGGCGACGTGCGCGACACCTTCCGCCTGACGGTCACCTACCCCCAGGGGGCGGCGCGCGCCCAGTTCCAGAACGAAAGCGGCCAGCCGCTGGCGCAGCCCCTGGTGCTGGACCCCGGCCAGACCGCGTTTGTGCGCGTGTGCTACGAGGCCACGCAGGCAGGCCCGCTGGACGCCCTGGTGACCATCACCGGGGACCGGGGCACCAGCAACGCCACCCGGGATCAGGTGGCGGCGGTGGAAGGCGGCCTGCCCGAACTGCGCAAGAGCTACGTGGCCACCACCCAGGGCAGCGGCGCTCAGCCCGTGCCAGTGCCGGACGGTGGCACGGTGGCGGCGGGCGACACGGTGACCTACACCCTGACGGTGCGCAACCCCTTTACGCGCCCCCTGACCAATGTGGTGGTCAGCGACCCGCTGCCGGCCCATGTGGACTTCAAGGCGGCCTCGGCGGGCGGCGTGGTGAGCGGGCAGCCCGGCGCGCAGACGGTGACCTGGACTCTGGGCACCCTGCAACCCGGCGAGAGCCGCACGCTGACCATCACCACCCAGGTCTCCACGCGCGCGGTGGACGGCGAGGCCCTGCGCAACGTCTTTAACCTCGTGTCCACTGAGCTGCGCGCGCCGGTACCCAGCAACGAGGTGCTGACACCCGTGTGGACAGCGCAGCTGATCATCCGCAAGGACGTGAGTGCCCAGGAAGCGGGTTTTGGCGACCGCCTGACCTACACCCTGAACATCACCAACGCCTCGGCCACCACCGCCATCGTGAACGCGGTGGTGACCGACACGCCGGCGCGCGGCCTGGAGTACATTCCCGGCACCAGCCTGCTGAACGGCAAGCCCATGCCCGACCCCACCATTGAGGGTGGCGTGCTGCGCTGGACCCTGGCCGAGATTCCGGCCGGGACCACCGTGAGCATCAGCTACCAGACCCGCGTGACCCCCGAAGCCACCGGGCAGCTGGTGAACACCGTGCAGGTGAGCGGCACTGGGGCCGGCGGCGTGGCGCGCGCCATTGCCAGCAACCGCGCCACCGCCACCACCAAGCTCAATCCGCTGAAGTTCGCGCCCCTGGCCGATCTGGTGGGCACGGTGTTCGTGGACCGCAACCGCAACGGCCTGTTTGATCCGCTGCTGGATACCCCGGTGCCCGGCGCCCGGGTGCTGCTGGCGGGTGGGCGGCAGGTGCTGACCGACCCCGCCGGGCGCTACTCGTTCCCCAACGTGCCTTACGGCACCCACGCCCTGCGCCTGGACCCAGCCTCGGCGCCGTTCCCGCCGCTGCACGTGCCGCAGGACGGCGGCCTGAGCGGCACCCAGACCGTGTACGTGCGCGGCCTGACCAGCGTGGACTTCCCGCTGGCCCCCCTGGGCGGCGACATTGACGCCCTGCGCCGCACGGTGCTGATCGTGGGCGACGTCAGGGTGGAGAAAGAGGTGTACGCCGTGGAGGGTGGGTACGTGGTCGTCCTGCGCCTGAAGACCCCCCGCGCGCTGGACGGCGTGACCCTGCTCGACCCCCTGCCGGAGGGCGCGAGCCTGAAAGAAGGCCGCAATACTTACACCGGTAGCCTGGGCGCAGGTGAAAAAGTCCTCACCTACCGCTTCGACTGGACGGGTGAACCCAGAGCGGCCACCACCGATCCGTCGCTGAGCTGGAGGTACTAATCGTGAACGCAAACAAGTGCCTCGCCACCGTTCTCACGGCCCTGCTCGCGGCCGGAACGGGCGCCGCACAGGAAATCAGCACCAGCCTGCCCCTGACCAGTGTGGGCGACCGCCTGATGTGGACGGTGGGCGACCAGAACCTGAACCTGGACGTGCCCCTGAGCGGGCGCGTGCGCCTGGAGCTGTACAGCCCCCGCGTGGACCAGGGCGACTACCGCAGCGATGACTATTACGGCGACGAGCAGTACGACGCCAACCGCAGCGACGTCACCACCACCTTCACGCTGGTGAACGCGGCCGGCGTGACGGTCCTGAGCCGCACCTTCACCCCCGGCGAGCACGCCTGGGAAACCCTGCTGGACCAGGAGCTGCCCGCCGGGCGCTACCGCCTGCAGGCCGTGACCAGCGGCAACGGTAAGAACACCTTCGCTGTGCGCCTCGCCGGCATCAGCGCGGCCATCAGCGCCGAGCGCCTGAGCGTGAACGTGCACTCGCGCGACTGGGTGCCGGCCCTGAACGTGCGCGTGGACGGCGAGGGCCATGTGCTGCGCCTGTACGACGGCGACGGTCCCCGCGAACTGGAAGCCCGGCTGCGCGACGAGCAGGGCAACACTTTGCCCCTGACCGTCAGCGCCGACCTGAGCTTCAGCGATCTGCCGCTGCCCGCGCGGGCGGGCAACTACACCGTGGAACTGCGCCAGCCCGCCACAGCGCGGCAGTTCAGCAACACGGTGGGCTTTTCGCTGACCCGCGCCGGGGCCCCGGTGCCGCTGGGCGTGGCCCGCGTGGACCAGACGGGGTTGCTGCGCGTGACGGCTGAACTGGTGCTGCCCGGAGGCACCCAGCCCACCCAGGTGGGGGCCCTGGTTGGTCAGACTTCTGTGACAGTGGACGGCACCCTGGAGCAGCGCGTGCCGGCCGGCACCTACCCCGTGACCCCGGACCCGGTCCCCGGCGCCCAGGTGAGCGTGGCCAGCCCCAGCGTGACCGTGCCGCGCGGCGGCAGCGGCGAGACGCGCATTCAGGTGCGCCCCCAGGTGGACCTGAGCCTGGACGCCGACAAGCCGGAACTCTGCGTGGGCGACACGGTAACCTTCACGGCCCGCGCCGCCACCGCCTATGCCGGCGAGCTGCCCCTGACCCTGACTCTGGACGCCCCGGGCCTGGACCTGCAGGGCGAGCCCAGCCTGGACGGCACCCTCAGCGCCGCGCGCTCCGGCGAACTGCGCCTGAGTGCGGTGGCCACCCGCCCCGGCCCGGTGACGGTCACCGCCCGCCTGGCCCCCTGGGCCCAGGCGCGCACTGTGACCCTGAATGTGCGCGCCGACGCCACCCCGCTGCAGCTGAGCCGCGAGTCGCTGCCCGGTGCCCAGCCCGGCAGCGAGGTCACCGTGACCCTGCGCGTGCGCAATACGGCCGCCTACGCGGTGCCCTTCCTGCTGACTGACAGCAACGCGGGCGGCCTGGAGGCGCTGGAAAGCCCCACCTTCAGCGGCACCCTGGCGGCGGGCGAGGAGCGCACGCTGAGCTACCGCGCCCGCGTGACCGGCGCCGAGGCCGTGACCTTTACGGGCGCCCTGCGCAGCCCCGAGTGCGCCGCCACCCAGACGGTGGGCGGCGCCCTGGCGGTGCAGCCTGCGCCCGCGCAGCCGGCCCCCGCACAGCCCGTCACCCCCGAGCCCACCCCCGCCCCCGAGGCCCGGCGCACCAGCACCGTCAGCTTGCCCTTTGACGCGCCGGTGCAGGCCCGCGAACTTGTGGTGGCCCACCGCGTGCCGCAGGGCGCCGAATTCGTGGTTGGCAGCAGCCGCCTGAATGGTCAGGCCCTGCCCGACCCGGTGCGTGGCCCCAGCGGCACGCTGTACTGGGTGCTGCCCCGTTCCGCCTTTGTGCAGGGCGAGGCTGCTGCGCGCGGCACCGTCACCTATGAGCTGGCCCACACCGGCGTGCTGGGCGCGCTGGACCGCCCCGCCCTGCTGGTCCGCTACACCGGCGAGCGCCGCGAGGTGCTGGAAGGTGAGCTGAGCGAAGCCGATCTGGCCGCCGCCCAGCCCCTGAATACCCCCGCTGCCGCCACCCAGAACGCGGGCGCCATCCGCGCGCCGCTGCAGGGCAGCCTGATTCGGCAGCGTGACCGCATCAGCGTGGTGGTGGACGTGCCCGCCGGCCAGGAGCCCAGCCTCAGTGTGAACGGCGAGGCCATCGCCCAGGACCGCATCGGGGAGATCGTCACCCGCGAGGACGGCAGCCGCACGGTGACCTTCGTGGGGGTGCTGCTCAAACCCGGCCAGAACACCCTGCAGGCGGGGCGCGACACCGTGACCGTGGGGCTGGTGGGGCCCACCGTGCAGGTGGAGCTGACCCCCGTGAGCCTCGTGGCCGACGGCAGCACCCCGCTGCGCCTGAAGGTGCGCGCTCTGGACGCCGACGGCAACCTGACCGATCAGGACACCGTGACCCTGAACGCCAGCCTGGAGCCCCGTGTGGGCGACGCTGACCCCAGCCTGGCTGGCTATCAGGTGCGGCTGCGCGGCGGCGAGGGCGAACTGGTGCTGCAACCCCAGGCCGCTCCCATCACCCTCAGCGTGACCCTGCAGCAGGGCCAGACGGTCACGACCTCGCGCTACAACGTGCGCCCCGATGACCGCCGCGTGGGCGTGGGCATGGTCAGTGCCACCCTGGGCCTGGACGGCAACTTGAACCTGAGTGACGACCTGACGTGGCAGGCCCGCGCCTCCTACGAAGGCCCCCTGGCGGGCGGCAAGCTGTACGTGGCCGCCGACAAGGACGGCCTGCCCACCGAGCAGGACACCCTGAAACGCTTCTCGCTGTACGGCGACAGCTCGGTGGCCTCGGTGCCGCTGCAGGGCATTGACCCGGTGGCCCTGAGCTACGACCACCCCAGCTTCCGCGCCGACTACCGCCGCAGCGCCCTGCCCATTGACGTGCTGCCCGTGGGCGAGAAACTGACGGCCCTGACGGTCAGCACCAAGGGCGCGGCCCAGCTCAGCGGCTTTGCGGCCCTGGTGCCCGGCGACCGTATCAGCGGCGAGCGCCTGACGCCCGAGGGCACGAGGGTGCTGCGCCTGTCGCGCGGCGGCATCAGCCTGGGCAGCGAAACACTGGAAGTCGTAATCCTGGAGCGCGACACCGGCAAGGAGCTGGAGCGCACCACCCTGTCGCGCAACGTGGACTACATCCTGGACGCGCGCACCGGCATTATTACCCTGACGCGCGCCCTGAGCCGTGTGGACGCCAACCTGAACGACGTGGTGGTGCTGGCGGGCTACCGTCTGGGCAACCCCCTGGGCAACCGCACCCTGGCCTACGGCGTGCAGGCCAAGTACACCGCCGAGCGCTACGGGGTGGGGGTGGCGGCGGTCAGCCTGGACGGCCGCGTGACCACCGGCGCGCGCGCCAGCTTCGATAACGGCACCGTGCGCGCCGCCGGGCTGGTCGCCTACTCCGGCGGCCTGCAGGCCAGCGCCGACCTGGGCGTGAAGCTGGGCCGCACCACCGTACAGGGCCGCGTGCGCTACCAGGACGGCCAGTACCAGGGCCTCGCGCCCCTGACCCCGGGCCTGACCCTGGGTGTCAGCGTGGACACCCGCCTGACCGATCAGCTGAGTGCCAGCGTGCAGGCTGATTACACCCGCACCGCTGCCAGCCAGGGCGGCAGCGTGACGGCGCGGGCCGACTACCGCCTCGCGCCCTTCAGCGTGGGGGCGGGCCTGCGCGCCGCCTACGGCGACCAGTCGGGCCTGGGGGCGGTGCTCAGCGCCGGTTACCACCAGTCGCCCATTGACGTGGATGTGACGCACGTGCAGCCCCTGAGCGGCAACCTGGACCCCGTGACCACGGTAACGGCCAAGTACGCCGTGAGCGACACCCTAAGCGTGGGCCTGACTGACGAGTACAACTGGAAAACGGGCCACCGCGCCTCGCTGAGCCTGAACAGCACCGTGGGCAACACCAACTATCAGGTGGCCTACGACCTGCCTGCCGCTGGCGGCCAGGGCAACCGCGCCCGCTTTGGTGTGAGCACCGCCCTGCCCCTGTCCCAGCGCCTGACCGCTGGCCTGCGCGGCGGCGCCCTGTACGACGTGAACGCCGGCCGAAGCGAGTTTGACGCCGGTGTGGACCTGCTGTACAAGGCTGAGCGCTTCACCGCTACCACCGGCACCGACCTGACCCTGAAAGGCGGCCAGTTTGGCGTGGTGCTGCGCGGCGGCCTTTCGGGGCAGCTGAGCGACCACCTGACCCTCAGCGCCGACGGCCTGGGCGAATTCGGCGCGGGCAAGAGCGGCGTGCGCGCGGCCGTGGGCTACGCCTACCGCAACCGCACCTTTAACAGCCTGGGCACTGTGCGCTACGTGAACGGCAGCCTCGCGGGTGGCCAGCCTGAACTCAGCAGCAACTTCGCCGCCGAGTACCGCCAGCCCACCTGGGCCGTGCGCGCCGGCCTGGATACCCGCACGCTGCTGGCCGACACCGGCAGCTTTACCGCGCAGCTGGGCCTGGGCGCCACCTACTACGTCACCGACCGCATTGGGGTTGGGGGCTGGGGCCGCGCGCTGACGCAGCCCAGCACGGGCACGACCCAGTACGGCTACGGCCTGGAAGCCAGCTACCGCGTTCTGCCCGGCACCTGGATCACGGCGGGCTATAACCCGGCTGGGTTCACGGGCCTGGGCAACGCCTACACCAAACAGGGCGCTTATGTGCGCCTGGACCTGACTCTGGACGAGACCCTGGGAGGGGAGAAGTAAATGAGGCGTCTTTTACACCTGCTGGCCCAGCTGGGGCGCGGGACGTGGTCCCCGCTGGTGACGGTGCTGGCCCTGCTGGGGCTGTGGTCCCAGGCCGGGGCCCTGACCGGCGTCACGGTGACCTACAACGCGGACACCCACCTCGTGTCCGACAGCAACAAATCCTGCACGGCGGGCCCGCGCAACGCCTACGTCAGCTACCGGGTCACGAACACCACGGGCGCGGCGATCAACAACATCTCGGCCACCCTGAGCTTCGGGGCGGCCACGTACGCGACCGGCGCCACCGGCACCTTCGGTCTGGGTGGTGGGCAGCCCGCCACCCAGTTCGTGGGGACCCTGGCGGCGGGCGAGTCCCGCACGGTGTTCTGGTACATCACCTACCCGTGCTACGGCGGTTCGGCGCGCACCTCCAGCGTGCCGATCACGGCGACGTTCAGCGACAGCAACCCCGGCACCGTGGCGAACACCACCACGGTCAGCACCTTCAGCTCCATTAGCGCCAACGCGGGCGGTCTGCTGAACGGCACTGTGCTGGGGCCGGGCGCCGTGGTGGGCCAGATCATCAAGTACAGCGTGCAGTACCGATTCGGGAACCCGCAGGCCACCGACGAAGTGAACCTGCAGCCGGCGGGTAACGACTCGTTCAATGCCGCCTGCTTTCAGCTGGTGGGCTCGAACATCACCGCCTCGCAGGTGCTCTCGATCAACCCGGGCACCCGCGATCAGCTGTACTTCACGCTGACCCAGACCACGGGCGGCAGCAGCAACACCGTGGATATCGACTATTTCTTCCAGTACAAATGCGCGGGGACATCCACCAGCGCCAGCAGCTACTCGGTGGAAACCAGCGGCAGCACCAACGTGAAGTACAGCAGCAACTATGGTGATCCGGCCCTGGGGGTCATTACCTTTCCCAGTGCCACGCAGGCGCTGACCATCAGCAAGTCCGCAAGCCCCACGGCCCTGAACGGCGGCGGCAACGTGACCTACACCGTGCAGGTGCGCAACAACAGCACCTTCGACACCTACCTTGACCGCGTGAACGACGTGCTGCCCAGCACCCCCGGCACGGCGACCCTTAACAGCACCAGCGTTTCGATCACCGGCACCGCCGGGGTCGTGACCAGCCCTGCCAGTGTGCCTGCAGCTGGCAGCAGCGGCACCGTCACGTTTGCGGGCTCGCCACTGAAATCGTTCTTCATTCCAGCCAATGGCGTTCTGACCATTACCTACGGCGTCACCATTCCGAACGTGGGCGGCACCTTTACCAACTCGGCGACCGGCACGGTGGGCAACAGCACGGTCTACACCACCACCAGCGGCACCACGCCCGCCAGCGCCAGTGTGACCAACACCGGGCCCCGCCCCCTGAATGTCAGTAAGGCGTTCTCGCCGGCCACCATCTCGCCGGGGGCCAGCACCACCCTGACCATCACGGTGAATAACCCCAACGCCGTGACCGCCAGCGCCATCAGCCTCACGGACAACGTGGTGAGCAGCATGGGCTACGCGGCGGGCAGCACGCTGACCGTGACAGGCAACACCTGCGGCGGCACGGCCACCGTGAACAGCGGCAGCCTGAGCCTCAGCGGCGCGTCGCTGGCGGCCAACGGCACCTGCACCGTGACCCTGACCTTCACGCCGTCGAACCCGGCCTACGGCACCGCCACCAACACCATTCCGGTTGCCAACGTGCAGGCCACGGTGAGCGGCACCACGGTGCGCAGCGCCGCCGACGCCACCGCCACCCTGACCGTGGCGCCCCGCACCCCCGTGGTGACCAAGAGCTTCTCGCCCGCCACGGTCCTTCCGGGCGGCACCACCCAGCTCACCATCAACGTGAGCAACCCCAACAACGCCACCACCAGCGCCCTGACCCTGACCGACGACATTGCGGGCAGCACCGGCATCAGCAGCCTGACCATTACGGGCGTGACCAGCGACACCTGCCGGGGCTCGGGCACCGTGACCACCACGGCGGGGCGCTACGCCCTGAGTGGCGGCACCCTGCCCGCTGCGGGCTGCTCGGTGGTCCTGACCGTGCAGGTGCCCGCGAGCGCGGCGGCCGGCACCTTCACCAACACCATTCAGGGCTCCTCGGTCACCGGCACGGTAGGCGGCGCCAGCTTCCCCACCCCGGCCAACGCCACGGCCAACCTGACTGTCAGTGGGCCCCAGGGCGACCTGGCGATCAGCAAGACGGGCGCCGCCACCGTGAACCAGGGCAGCGTGCTGACCTACACCATCCGCGTGTGGAATAACGGCCCCAGCACCATGCCGAATGTCCTGATTCAGGACACGGTGCCTGCCAGCCTGACGGGTGTGAGCTGGACCTGCGTGGCCACCGGCACCGCCACCTGCGCCTCGCCCAGCGGCAACGGCAGCACCATCAGCCTGAATGCCACCCTGCCGCCCGACACCGGCAGCACGACCACCGCCGACACCAACTTCGTGACCCTGACCGTCACGGGGACTGCCACCGACGCCGGCACCATCTCCAACACCGCCACGGTGGCCGCCACGGGCAGCAGCACTGACCCCACCCCGGGCAACAACTCGTCGACAGCGCCCACCTCCATCGTGGCGCAACTGACCTGCTCGAACCTGTACGGCACGGTGGGCGGCGACTTCAGCGGTGGCACGGCCAACAACGGCACCGAGATCCGGGTCATTGACGAGACGACCAACACGATTGGCGCGCTGATTGCCCGCATTCCGGCGACCAGTGGCGGCGCGGCCGGTTACACCGCCACGCTGGCGATCAAGCCGGACCGCAGCCAGCTGTTCGTGGTACGCGACGCCGACAACCGCCTGATGATCTTCAACGTGGCCAGCAATACCTGGACCGAAGGCCCCACGCTGCCTGCGCCCAACGGCCGTTATATCCGCATGGCGATCACTTCCACGGACGTGGGCTACCTGATGGACGGCGGCGGCACGTTCTACCGCTTCTCGACCACCGCGCCCTACACCGTGAGCGCTGCCATTGCACTGACCACCCTCCCCAGCACGGCGCCAACTTTGGCCGGCAGCGGCGACTTCTTCGCTGACAACCAGGGCAACCTGTACCTGCTGAGCAGCGACAGCGTGGGCGGCTACCTGGACTTCTGGCAGATTGAACTGCCCACCAACACCCTGCTGTACCTGGGCCGCCTGACCGACCCCGACGTGGTGGGCACCTACGGTGGATTCGGCGCCACGCCCAACGGCCTGTTCGGGCGCGGGGGGCAGGGCCGCATGATCAACGTGGACCTGGCCAGCTTTACCGCCAGCCCGGTGGGAAGCACCACGGCCGGCGGCAGCACCGACCTGGCCAGCTGCTCGTATCCCAGCCTCACCCGTTCGGTGGCGGCGCCCAAGACCGCTGCCAAGGTGGCGGGCAGCACGGGCAGCACCGTTGAACCCGGCGACACCCTGGAATACACCATCGTGCTGCGCAACTCGGGCACCGTGGCGGCCGGCAACACCCAGTTCCAGGACCAGATTCCGGCCGGCACCACCTACGTGGCGGGCAGCACCACCCTGAACGGCGCAGCCGTGGCCGATGCAACCGGCGGCGTCATGCCCTACACCCAGGCGGGGCAGCTGGTGGGCAGCCCAGGCCAGCCGCTGGGCACCCTGCTGGTGGACCAGACCCCCACCGTCCTGACCGACCGTGAAGCGGTGATTCGCTTCCGGGTCCGGATCAATACCGTCAATCCGCCGGCCCAGGTCAGCAACCAGGGCACCGGTGCCTACCGCAACAACGGCACCACCGTGAGCGTGCCGACCGACGACCCGGGCACGACCACCCCCAATGACCCCACCATCACCTACCTGCGCGCGGCCGACCTCTCGGCGGCCAAGTCGGGGCCCGGCTTTGCCAAGCCCGGTGAAACCTACAGCTACACCATCACCATCACCAACCTGACCTCGGGAACCGGCACCAATATCACCGTGACCGACACCCTGGCGGCCGGCCTGACCTTCGCCAGTGCTTCGGACGGCGGCACGTACAACGCTGCCACCCGCACGGTCACCTGGACCCTGGCCAGTCTTGGGGCGAATGCCACCAAGACGCTGACCCTGGGGGTCACGGCGCCAGCGGCCACCGCCATCAGCCCGACGACCGGCGTCAAGAGCGTGCAGAACACGGCCACCGTCTCGGTTACGGGTGACCCGAACACCGCGAACAACACCTCGGCGCCCGTGACCACCCGGTTCGTTCTCACAGAGGTCGCCAAGCGCGTGCGCAATGTCACCACGGGCGGCGCCTTCGGCACGTCGGGCGGCGGCAAGCCTGCCGAAGTGCTGGAATACTGCCTGGACGCGCGCAACCTGGGCGGCGCCGATCTGCCCAACTACGTGCTGACCGATCAGGTACCCAGCAACGTCAACGCCCTGCTCACTGCGTACGACGCTGAGGAACCCAGCACGGCCACCGGCTTCGGGGTGAAGGTCACGCGCGGCAGCACCACCAGCTACCGCACCAGCGCCGCTGACGCGGACACCGGCACCCTGACCACCACGGGCGGCACCTTTGGCCGGGGCACCCTGACCCTGACCCTGGGCACCCTGACCGCCGGGGAAACCGCCACCGCCTGCTTCCAGACCACCATTCGCTGAGCAGCAACAAGCAGCGGGCGCCCCTTCCATCTGCTGGAAGGGGCGCTGTTCTTTGGGCTGACGAGCGGGGCTGTGGCAGCGTGGGCGGCACAGCGGGCCACGGGGCCGCGCCGCCCACGCAGAGGTCGAAGAGTGAAAAGCCCCCAACCGTCCTGGCTGGGGGATTTTCAGGTCTGGGGGTTTCGTTCAGTCGCGGCGGGGGGGGCGGCCGCCACGGTCGCCACCAGGACGCGGCGCGCGGGGCTCGCGTGGGGCCACCTTGCCTTCCAGCTCGGGGCGGATCAGGTCAATCTTGCCCCGGTCGTCAATGTTGGCGATCTTCACCTGCAGCTTGTCGCCCACATTCAGCACGTCCTCAACCGCATTGATCCGCTCCTCGCTCATCTGCGAGATGTGCAGCATGCCGTCCTGGCCGGGGAACAGGTTGACAAAGGCCCCAAACGGCGCGGTCTTGACCACGGTGCCCGTAAAGATCTCGCCCACCTTGGCTTCGCGGGTCAGGCCCTCAATACGCGCCTTGACGGCTTCGGCCGCCGCGCTGTCGGCGGAAAAGACGCGGATGGTGCCGTCTTCCTCCACCGTGATCTGCGCGCCCATGGCCTCCAGTTCGCGGATCTGCTTGCCGCCGGGGCCAATCACCTTGCCGATCAGCTCGGGGTTGATCTTCAGGCTGATGATGCGCGGAGCGGTGGGGGAGAGTTCGGGGCGGGGGCTGGGCAGCACCTCGGCCATCTTGCCCAGGATGTGCAGGCGGCCTTCCCGGGCTTGCGAGAGCGCCTCGCGCATGATCTGTGGGGTGATACCGCCCACCTTGATGTCCATCTGCAGGGCCGTGACCCCCTGGGCGGTGCCGCAAACCTTGAAGTCCATGTCGCCCAGCGCGTCTTCCAGTCCCAGAATGTCGGTCAGGACGCGGTACTGCTCGCCTTCCATCACCAGGCCCATCGCCACGCCGGCCACGGGCGCCTTGATGGGCACGCCCGCGTCCATCAGGGCCAGGGTGCCCGCGCAGACGGTCGCCATGGAGCTGGACCCGTTGGATTCCAGCACCTCGCCCACCAGACGGATCACGTACGGGAACTCTTCAAAGGAGGGCAGCACCGCGCGAATGGCGCGCTTGGCGAGGTGGCCGTGGCCCACTTCGCGCCGCGACTGCCCGCCCATGCGTTTGACCTCGCCGGTGGAGTACGGCGGGAAATTGTAGTGCAGCAGGAACTTGTCGCCGGTTTCACTGGTCAGGTCGTCAATCAGAATCTCGTCGCGCTCGGTGCCCAGGGTCGCCACGCCCAGCACCTGCGTTTCGCCGCGCGTGAAGATGGCGCTGCCGTGCGCCCGGGGGAGCGCGCGGGCCTCAATCCAGATGGGCCGCACCGTCTTGGCGTTGCGGCCGTCGGCGCGCAGGTCGTTTTCCAGAATCAGGCGGCGCAGTTCCTGCTTTTCCACCTTGCCAAAGGCGGTTTTCAGGGCGGCCACGCGCTCCTCGGCGCCTTCGATCTCGCCTTCAGGGATGCGGGCCTGAATCAGGCGCTCGCGCAGGGCCTTCAGGTTCGCGCTGCGCTCCTTTTTCTTCATGGTCAGCAGGGCGTCGCGCAGCCCGGCGGCGCGGGCCTGCTCGGCCAGTTCGGGCACGAGGTCGGTGCTCAGGTCGCCGTCGGCCAGGAAGTTAAATTTCTCTTGGCCCAGTTCGGCGCGCATGCGCTCAATCAGGTCCAGCACGCCCTGCATGCCCGCGTGGGCAAATTCAATGGCGGCCACCAGATCGTCCTCGCTGACCTCCTGGGCGCCGGCCTCCACCATCATCACGGCGTCGCGGGTGCCCGCCACCACGAGGTCCAGGCGGCTGTGCGCCAGCTGATCGGTGGTGGGGTTCAGGATGAATTGCCCGTCCACCTGCCCCACCCGCACGCAGGCGGTGGGCCCCTGCCAGGGAATATCGCTGATGGTCAGCGCGGCCGAGGCGCCAATGGGCCCCAGCACGTCGGGCAGGTTCTGGCCGTCGGCCGAAAGCACGGTGATGATCACCTGCGTTTCGTGGCGGTAGCCCTTGGGAAACAGCGGGCGCAGCTGGCGGTCGGTGATGCGTGCCGAGAGGATGGCCCGCTCGCCGGGGCGCCCCTCGCGGCGGTGAAAGGAGCCGGGGATCTTGCCCACGGCGTAGTGGCGCTCTTCAAATTCCACCGTCAGGGGCAGAAAGTCCAGCGTGCTCTTGTCCTCGCGGGCCTGCGCGGTCACCAGCACCACCGTGTCGCCGTAGCGCAGGGTCACGCTGCCGCTGACGAGCTTCGCCAGCTTGCCCGTTTCGATGCTCAGCTCCTTGTCGCCCAGCATCGTGGTATACGTCTTTCCGATCATGACAGGCAGTCTATCCCGCGCGCATGGGCCGGGACCGGACAGCGGCAACGTTTGGCGGCTGGGGCGCGTAGAGATTGGCGTGAGAGATTTGCTGGGCGCTGGACTGGAAAGCCTGATTCATGTGGTCACCAACCTCGGTCTCCCATCCCGCTCCTGGCGCTGGATGTTCCGTGCCCTGGGCGCCCTGCTGATGGGGCTGTGGCTGGCGATAGGGGACCAGACGCCGGCGCTGCTGGGTGGCCTGCTGGTGCTGGCTTCCTTCGTGCGCTGGCCGTCGCGCTTTGGGCTGGAGTGACGCAGCCCGGCCGGCCCACGTTGCGGCTCCACCTGCGCTGGACCGTGCCACTGTCGTGGGTGCTGCTGCACCACGTCACCATGCGCACCACGGTGGACGTCAAAGCGAGCTGGGATCAGGGATACGCCACGCTCTACCAGTACGGCTTTCCCCTGGCCTTCACGCACTGGGGACTGGTCTCTAGTGAATACGACGCCTATTTTCTGCTGCCGCTCCTGCTGGACTGGGTGCTGTATGGGCTGGCCTGTGGTTGGCTCGTTCATGGCTTGCGGCATGTTCTACTGTCCAGGCCCCGTTTTGCGGCGTGGCTTCTGGTGCCGCTGTGGGCAGGGGGGCTGTGGACCGCCGGACGTGTGGCCGTGGACGTGGCCCTTGGCGAGGTGACCTGGACCACCCGGTTTTCTGTGTTGGACACGCGTGACCCAGCCTTCTCGTGGGGCTGGCGGGGGCGCGGTCTGGACGGCTACGGTCCCCAGAACTGACCGCGCTTTCCTAACGCCCTATCCTGCGGCCACACAGGAGGAACCCACATGACTGTACCGGCATTTGGACTGGGCACGTTTCGACTGAAAGACGACGTGGTGCGCCGCGTGGTGCAGGGCGCGCTGGAGTTGGGCTACCGCGCCATTGACACCGCGCAGGGCTACGATAACGAGGCTGAGATTGGTGAGGTACTGTCCCAAAGCGGCGTGCCGCGCGAACAGGTGTACCTGACCACCAAGATCAAGCCCGCCAACTACCGCCGCGCCGCGCTGCTGGACAGCCTGCGCCAGAGCCTGGACAAGCTGCAGGTGGAACAGGTGGACCTGACCCTGATCCACTGGCCGGTGCCCAAGGGAGAGGTGCGCCCAGAGGAATACCTGTCGGCGCTGGCCGAGGCCCGCGAGGCCGGCCTGACCCGCGAGATCGGCGTGTCGAACTTCAATATCGCGGGGCTGAAACAGGCGCGCGAGGTGCTGGGCGGCGTACCCCTGGCCACCAATCAGGTAGAAATTCACCCGTACCTGCAAAACCGCACGCTGGTGGATTTTGCCCGCCAGGAAGGCTGGCATCTCACCTCGTACATGACGCTGGCGGTGGGCAAGGTGGTGGGCGACGAGGTGCTGCAGGACATTGCCCGCGCCCACGGGGCCACACCCGCGCAGGTGGCGCTGGCCTGGGCGCTGGGGCAGGGCCACAGCGTCATTCCCTCCAGCACCAAGCGCGAGAACCTTGCCAGCAACCTGCAGGCCCAGACCCTTCGTCTGACGGAAGAGGACATGGCCCGCATCGCCGCGTTGGAGCAGGGCGAGACCGCGCGCATTGCCAATCCGGAAAGCGCCCGGCCCGACTGGGACTGATTCGCTGTCCAAAGCATGCCGTCAGACAAGGTGACGGCACGTTGTCTGGTGGGACGTGCAAAGTCATGCACAGCGGCGAACTTCCGGCCAGAGAACCCCAGGGGCGCTGAAGAGGGGGACCATCCTGTGCTGTCCTGGACGGTCTGGACCTGGGGACAGTCGGGATTACCCCCAGCGCCCCGGCGTACCTCTGGCCCCGGGCTGCGGTACACTGCCCGCACCATGAAACTCATCTCCCGGATGGCCCTCACGGGGTTCCTGAGCCTTTCGCTGCTGGCCGCCTGCGGTCAGGAAACCCCAGCGGCGACCCTGGGCGCCCCAACCCTGGGTGCACAGGGCGGTAGCGGCAAGCCCCCCACCGGGCAGACCACGGCGGCGGCCCGGGTGTTTCTGACCAACCCCGTGCAGTCCACCGGAAACCAGAACCTGACCGACAGCAAGGACGCGGCCTCGGCGGTGCCGGCCAGCGCCTACTACGCCGTGACCCTCACCCACCTGGACGGCAGCGGGTATCTCAGCGGGCAGTACGCCCGGGTGGTGAGCGAAACCGGCACGCCCGTCTACGGCGCCGGGCCCTTTCACTTCACGCGCAATCAGGACCAGTTCGAGCAGGTCATGGCGTACTTCTGGGTGACCGAAGCGCAGAAGTACCTGCAGTCTCTGGGCTTCGGGCGCACGCTGCCGGCGGTGAACAGCGACCAGCAGCAGCTGAAGGTGGGCCAGTACGGCATTGACAACTCGTACCAGAACGACCAGCCGGACATCATTCGCATGGGCAAGGGCGGCGTGGACGACGCCGAGGACGGCGAGGTGATTGTGCATGAGTACGGCCACGCGGTGCACGCCGCGCAGGTGCCCGGCTTTGGCACCAGCCTGGAGGCGGGCGCCATTGGCGAGGCGTTCGGGGACTACTTCGCCCTGACGGTGGGCGAGGCGGTGGCCAGGGCTTACGGCGCACCCATCAAGACGCCGCTGCCCTGCCTGATGGACTGGGACAGCGTGTCGTACACGACCACCACACCGCACTGCATCCGCCGCACGGATACCAATAAGCACTACCCCGAAGACGTGCGCGGCTCGGTGCACGCCGACGGCGAGATCTGGTCGCGCGCCCTCTGGGACATCCGCCAGGGGCTCGGGGCCTACGTGGCCGACCGCATCATCATCAATGCCCAGTTCCGCTTCCGCCCCGACACCAGCTTTGCCGCCGCCGCCCAGGCCACCGTGGACACCGCGCAGTCCATGTACGGCAAGACCCAGGCCGATGTGGTGCGCGCGGCCTTCGCAGCGCGCGGCATTCTGCGCTGAACCGCACTTCAGGCGCGGAAGGGGCAGTGTATAGCTGCCAGCAGTCGAGCAGCAGTCGAGGCCGGGAAACTCAATTCCCGGTCTCGATCACCTGGGGGCCCCTGCGCCACGTTTCGACTCAGTCGCGCACGAAGTCCGAGCCGCCAATATGCAGGGCGTCGCCAAAGCGGTAGAACAGCAGGCGCTGCTCCGGGCCCCCTGCCGGTATGAGGGTGATCCCATAGCCCGCCACGCTGTAGCGCCCCGCCGTGCCCGAGCGGCTGCTGGCGGCCATGTTCGAGGTCGAGGCCCCGGCGAAGCGGCCCCCCGTGAAGGTGCCGTCGGGTCTGAAGGTGTAAGTGCTGCCGGCGGCGACCATCACGTCGCCCCCCAGCGCTGTGTTGCCGCCGCCGCCCAGGGAGGCATAGGCGCCACTGAGCTTCAGGCCAGCGGGCGCCGGCTTGAGCGCGTCTTGCACCTCGAACGTCTCGGTCTCGCCGTCGCCCCAGCGAATCTGAAAGTTCTGGCCCTGGCTGGTCCACTTGCCCCATTTCTGCGGTTCGAGTTCGCGTGAGAGCCGGGCGTTAAAGCTGCCCGGCGCCCAGTAGGGGTCGTTGTAGACGGTGCCGTCTTTCAAAAACAGGTACGGCGGGTACGTGATGATGACCATGCCGCCCACCCCAATACCGCTGGACTGGGTGGTGTAGACCCCCAGCACCTCGCTGTCTTTCAGGCCTTTGCCCGCCGCCACTAAAAAGCGCTCGGCCGGTTGATTTTTAAAGCGCCAGCCCACATCGGCCACCGGCAGCGTGGAGGCCTTCATTCCCGCTGGGTTGACCACCCGGCAGTCTTCCAGGGTCAGGAAGGTGTCGCGGTCAAACTCGCGCACGCGCCCCACCACCGTCACGGTCTGGCCCTTGGGCGGGTCGGCGGCGTCCCCCGCCATGTCATAGCAGTACACCGACCAGCGCACCTCGCGGCGGTCGTCACTCTGGGTCAGCGAGCGGCTGCGCTGCACCAGACCCGTCACCGCCACCTGCGGCCCCAGCGCCCGCAGCTTGCTCACGACCGCCTGTTCGGCCACGCGGCCAGCGGTGTCCTTGGGCAGGGCGGCCAGTGTCTGCCCCGCCAGAGAGGAAAGCTGCGCCACGGTGTAGCGCACCGTTGGGCCGACCGCACGGGCTGGGGCGGCGCTGGGGGTAGGGGTCGCGGTGCCGGCGCTCGCCACCCCCAGCAGCGTGTTCAGCTGCGGCACCTTGCCCCGCACATCAAAGGTGTCGCCCTTAAGTTGCGCGCGGTAGGCGGCGCACACCTGGGCTGGCGTGCCCAGGGTCCGGGTGCTGGCCACCAGCGCGTCGAGCTGCGCGTTCAGGCCTGCACGCAACTGGGTCACGTTGGCGTCTCCCACCCGCTTTCTCAGCTGGGCGTCGAACCCCTCCAGTTTCTGGGCGCTCAGCCAGGCGGCGTACGCCTGCTTGGTGGCCGCCGCCGTCGCTGGGTCACGCGTCACGCAGTCGTCGCGCAGGCGCCCGGCGCTGAGGTACGTGGCATAAGCAGTGCCCAGACCCTGCAAGGCCGCTGTGGTCTGCGCGTGGGCGGGCGGGGGTGAGCCCACCAGCAGCAGGGCGGTGCAGGCGGCGGTGCGGTGCAGCAGAGCCATACCCTGACCGTAAAGGACCTGTGTACCGCCGCGCTGAGGCCCGCCCCCCCGGTGCTTGAGCGTTCCTAGGGAAAGGACCGGGTCAGGCCGGGACGGGGCTTGGTAAGGCTGTTTCCACCGCCACCAGAAGCGCCCGGTCAGGTCGGCGTGGCCGGCTTCCAGTCCCACCAGGTGTAGTGGTATTCACCCTGTTCCACGTCGTACACGGCGCCGCAGGCCCGGCACTGGCAGCTGTAGGTCATGTTCCAGTCGGGGGGCGAGGACGAGAGGATGGTCACGGCGCCGCTCTCCTGCTCCTTTTTCGGGTTGTAAAAAAGGTAGCCCGGATACAGCGCGCAGGCGCACAGGCCATCGCGCGCCGCCTCCACTGCCCGCAGCGCCTGGCGCAGGTGGTCGTTGTTCGGATAAAACGCGCCGCCCAGGTCAAGGTCCTCGGTGGCCTGCTGGATGGCGGCCAGGTGCGGCACCAGGGGCAGGCGGGACGCGGCCGGCAGCCGGATGACTGCGTGCGACGCCGCCCAGACGCGGTGATGGTCGCGCGAGGTCAACTCGGCCAGCAGGGAAGCGGGGTCGGTGGCGTCCGCCGTCATGGCCCTCATGATGCCCTGAAGCCAGAAGGCGCTGGGGCCTACCCTCTTCAGCTCACCTCAACCAAGGGCGGCAGCGGAAAGGCGTGGACAAAGGCTTCTGCCAGGGCGCGGTCCCCCTGAAGCCGGACCGTGCCTGCCGCCTCTGCCGCTGCCAATGGCTGCCCCCCGAAAATCACCGCCCCCAGCGCGCCCACCTCGCCGCTGAGGGTCAGGGCGGCTGCCGGGTCCAGGCCCGGGGTGACCTCGGCGTGGGGGCCATCGAGCCGCACGGTGTAGGCCTCGGGGCCCAGATTCAGGCCAATCACCCCCCTCAGGGCGCCGGCATTCATGGTCTTCAGGGCGGCCAGCAGGGTGGCGGTGGTGATGGGCGCCTGGGCCGGGCGGCGCGGCGAGCGCGCCCCCCAGCGGCCCAGGGCCTGCAATACCGGTTCCAGTTCGCGGCCCCACTCGGTCAGGGCATAGACGCGGGTGCTGGCAGGGGGCGGCAACTGCTCGCGCCGCAGCACGCCCACGGTTTCCAGGTCGGTCAGGCGCTGGGTCAGCACCGTGGGGCTGATCCCGCGCAGGCTGGTCTGCAGATCAATAAAGCGGCGCGGGCCGGGCAGCAGTTCACGTACCACCAGCAGCGCCCAGCGTTCCCCGATCAGGTCCAGGGCGTGGGCAACGGCACAGCCATCGTCGTAGACGCGCTTTCCAGGCATTGAAGCTGCAGTCTAACGCGCGGACTCCGAAAAATGGAGTGGAGACTTGCAATTCAGGAGTGTTCTGTTTTAAGTTAAACGAGCTAAAGGAAGTTCGGGCACATTTGTTCTCTGTCGCGTGGTCGCGTGACGGCTGGCTGCTGCTGTCCCGAATGTCCGAAGGAGCCCTGTATGCCCCAGCTTCAGCCCTACCTCGGTTTTAACGGTGCCTGTCAGGAGGCGATGGCCTTTTACCAGCAGTGCCTGGGCGGCACCCTCGACCTGATGCTGGCGGGCGAGTCCCCCGTGGCCGCGCAGATGCCCCCAGAGCTGCACGCGCATGTGCTGCACGGCCGTCTGGTGTCGGGCGACCTGACCCTGATGGCCTCGGACATGACCCAGGACACGGCGCGCAGCCAGTCGGTTTCCCTGATGCTGCAGTGCGCCAGTGCCGAAGAAGCCCACGCCACCTTTGACAAGCTGGCCGAGGGCGGCACGGTCACGCACCCCCTGGGCCCCTCGTTCTGGGGCTCGACCTTCGGGCACCTGACCGACCGCTACGGGATTCACTGGCTGCTGAACGCCGAGCCCACCCCGGCGGGCTGAGCATGTCGTTTCAGGCGTATCTGGACGCCGTCCAGGCAAAGACTGGCAAAACCGTGCCCGAATTCCGGGTGCTGGCTGAAACCCAGGGCCTGAACCGGCACGGCGAGATCGTGGCGTGGCTGAAGGCCGAATACGGGCTGGGGCATGGACACGCCAATGCCGTGGCGGCGGCCCTGCTGAAGGCCGAGGCCCGCCGCGCCCCGGACACCGAGCGCACCGCCGCCGTGTTCAGCGGCAAGAAGGCCGTGTGGCAGCCCCTCTGGACGGCGCTGCTGGCCCACGCGCAGACCTTTGGGGAGGACGTGGGTGTGGCCCCGACCGAGACCTCCGTGGGCCTGACCCGCGCGGGCCGCAAGTTTGCCCTGGTGCAGCCCGGGGTAAAGGCCGCCGACGTGGGCCTGCGCCTGCCGGACCTGACCCCCACAGCGCCCTATGAGGCGGCCGGGGCCTGGAACAGCATGGTGACCCACCGCCTGCGCCTGACCGAACCGGGCGGGCCCGAAACCCACCTGCTCGACGCCCTGCACGCGGCCTATCAGGCCCGCTGACCCCCTGCCCCCGGAGGCCCCCCATGACCGCGCCCGACACCCTGCTTCCGCGCGACCGCACCGTCATTCTGGTGCTGCTCGTTTCTGCCTTCGTGGTGATCCTGAACGAGACCATCATGAATGTGGCCCTGCCCCGCCTGATGGCCGACCTGGACGTGAGCGCCCGGCTGGCCCAGTGGCTCAGCACCGCGTTCATGCTCACGATGGCGGTGGTGATTCCCATTACCGGCTTCCTGCTGCAACGGCTCTCCACCCGAACGGTGTACCTGACCGCCATGGGCCTGTTCTGTGTGGGCACACTGCTGGCCGCGCTCGCACCGGGCTTTGTGCCGCTGCTGCTGGCGCGGGTGGTGCAGGCGTCTGGCACGGCCATCATGCTGCCGCTGCTCATGACCACGGTGCTGACCCTGGTGCCCGCCCAGCAGCGCGGGGCCGTGATGGGCAACCTCAGCATTGTCATCTCGGTGGCCCCGGCTATTGGGCCCACCGTCTCCGGGCTCATTCTGCAGGTGCTGCCCTGGCGATTTCTGTTCGTGTTCGTGCTGCCGGTGGCACTGGCGGCCCTGGCATACGGCGCGCGCACCCTGCGCAACGTGGGTACGCCCCGGCCCGTGGCGCTGGACCTGCTGTCGGTGCCCCTGGCGGCGCTGGGCTTTGGTGGACTGGTCTACGCCCTGAGCCAGGTGGGCGAGGGCGGCAGTGGACTGAGTGCCGCCACGGCCGCGCCGCTGCTGGTGGGCGTGCTGGCGCTGGTGGCCTTCCTGTGGCGGCAGGCCGTGCTGGGGCGGCGCGACGCCCCGCTGCTGGATCTGCGGGCCTTCCGCTTTCCCCAGTTTGCCCTGGGCGTGGGCCTGATGGTGATTGCCATGATCGCGCTGTTCGGCGGCATGATTCTGTTGCCCCTGTATCTGCAGAACCTGCGCGGCCTCAGCACCCTGCAGACGGGGTTGCTGCTGCTGCCGGGCGGCCTCCTGATGGGCCTGCTGGCGCCCAGCGTGGGGCGGCTGTACGACCGCATTGGGCCGCGTCCCCTGGCGGTGCCCGGCACCATCCTCATGACGGCGGTGCTGGTGGGCCTGAGCCGCATTGACACCGCCACCCCCATCTGGGCGCTGCTGGCGCTGCACCTCACCCTGAGCGGGGGACTGGCCCTGCTGTTCACGCCCGTGTTTACCAGCAGCCTGTCGCCGCTGCCGCCGCACCTGTACTCGCACGGCAGCGCGATTCTCAGCACCCTGCAACAGGTGGCGGGGGCGGCCGGTACGGCGCTGCTGGTGGCCCTGATGGCCGGGCGCGCGGCCCAGCAGGTGGCGGCCGGGGTGGCGGCGCCGCAGGCCCAGGTGGCTGGCCTGCACCTCGCCTTCCTGGTGGCAGCGGGCGTGGGCGTGCTGGCGGTGGGCCTGGCCCTGGGGCTGCGGGCCTCGGGGGCCGTCCACCCCACGGCCACCGACGAGGCCGCGCCACTGGCGCACCCCGGAGACTGAGATGAACTGGACCCTGGAAGTCGTGGTGGTGCCGGTCAGTGACGTGGCGCGGGCGGTGGCCTTTTACGCCGGTGGCCTGGGGTTTGGGGTGGATCACGACACGGCGCTGGGGGGTGGGCGTCGGCTGGTGCAGCTCACCCCGCCCGGCTCAGGCTGCTCGGTGGTGCTGGGCGACGGCCTGAGCCCTATGGCCCCGGGCACCCTCCAGGGGCTGCAACTCGTGGTGAACGACGTGCGGGCCGCCCACGCCGAGCTGCGTTCGCGGGGCGTGGCGATCAGCGACGTGCAGGTGCTGGGCCCGCAGGGCCCCCGGCCCGCCACCGACGACGACGACCTAAACAACGTGGGCTTCGTCTTTTTCAAGGACCCCGATGGGAATGGCTGGGCGGTGCAGCAGATCACCGCCCGGTCCTGAATTTTCAAACCGACGCTTTGACTCTGCCAGGAGCCCCCCATGTCCCAGCTTGTTCCCGCCCTGATGTTTGAAGGCCGCGCCGCCGAGGCGCTGGCGCTCTCCTTCTCTCTGTTTCCGGGCGCCCGGCAACTTGTCCGCCAGGGCTCTGGCCCGGATGGCCCAGGGGCGCCCGGCACGCTCATGACCGCCGAGGCGGAACTGGCCGGGCAGCGCCTGCGCGTGTCCGACAGCCCTATCCCCCATGCGTTGACCTTCACGCCCTCTCTGTCGCTGTTCGTGGATGGCCTCGCTGCGGCGGACTTCGAGCGCGTGTTCGCCGGATTGTCGGCGGATGGAGAAGTGCTGATGCCGCCCGGGAACGACGGGTTCAGCACCCACTTCGCCTGGCGGAATGACCGTTTTGGCGTGTCCTGGCCGCTGAGTGCGCCATGAGTGAAGCGCTGCCCCCTGGTCTGGGCCGCCCGGCCACCCGGGCCCTGACGGCCGCCGGCCTCACCACCCTGGCGGCCGTGGCCCAGCGCAGCGAGTGTGAATTGCTGGCCCTTCACGGTGTGGGGCCCAAGGCGGTGCAGGTGCTGCGCAAGGCATTGGCGGCGCAGGGGCTGGAGCTGCGCCCCGGCTGACCCTGGCCTGCCTCCCGCTGTGTAAAGTGGCTCTGAGTGCGCCCCGGGCCGCCGCTCTAGACTGCCCGGCATGACGGCCCTGCCCGCGCGCGACGTATTTCTCACCTGCCCCCTGGACTGCCCCGACGCCTGCCGCCTGAAGGTGACCCTCACGCGCGGCGAAGACAGCCAGGAACGCATGACCAAGCTGACGGGCGACCCCGCGCATCCCATCACGCGCGGGTTTGCCTGTGCCAAAACCGTGCATTACCCCGCCCGCGCCAACCACCCCGAGCGGCCCCTGTACCCCCTGAAGCGCCTGAACGCCAAAACCGAGGCCCCGGTGTGGGGGCGGGTGAGCTGGGATGAGGCTCTGGACGACATCGCCGCCCGGCTGCGGCAGGTGCTGGACACCCGGGGCCCCCAGGGCCTGCTGCGCTACAACTACGCGGGCACCATGGGCCTGATGGAAGGCACCCATGTGCACGCCCTGTTCCGCGCACTGGGCGCCCCGGAGCTGGACGAGACCATCTGCGCCACCGCTGGCAGCGAGGCCTGGGCCATGGGCTACGGCACACGCTACGCCGTGGACCCGCGCGACGTGGCGCACGCCCGCCTGATCGTGCTGTGGGGCATCAATTCGCTGTCCACCAACAGCCACCTCACACCGCACCTGACGGCCGCGCGCAAGGCCGGGGCGCGGATCATCGCGGTGGACCCCTACCGCAATCGCACCGCCGCCTTCGCCGACGAGCACCTGAAACTGAAGCCCGGCACCGACGCCGCGCTGGCCCTGGGCGTGATGCACGAACTGTTCGCCCACGGCTGGACCGACGCCGCGTACATCGCCGAGGCCACCGTGGGCATTGAGGACGTGCAGCAGGCCGCCGCCGAGTGGACCCCGGAACGCACCGCCGAGGTGACTGGCCTAGACGCCGAGGTGATCCGTGCCTTCGCCCGGGCGATTGGCACCACGCGGCCCACCTACATCCGCGTGGGCTACGGCATGACCCGCCACGAACATGGCGGCACCAACCTGCGCGCCGTGACCCTGCTGCCCGCCCTGACCGGCGACTGGCGCCATCGGGGCGGCGGCTGCGCCCTGAGTGCCAGCGGGGCCTTCAAACTCAACCGCACCCGGCTGGGCAGCGCGCACCTGATCCGCCCGGACACGCCGCACGTCAACATGAACGAGTACGCCCGCGCCCTGCGCCCCGAAGCCGGCCTGGGCGCCACGGTGATTTACAACTGCAACCCCGCCGTGGTGGCCCCCGACGCCGGGCGGGTGCGCGTGGGCCTGCAGCGCGGGGACCTGCTGGTGGTGGTGCTGGAACAGGCTATGACCGAAACCGCCCAGCTGGCCGACTATGTGCTGCCCGCCACCACCTTTGCCGAACACCCGGACCTGTACACCAGTTACGGCCACCACTTCCTGGGCTACAACCACGCGGAACTGGCGGCCCCCGGCGAGGCCCGGCCCAATTCCTGGGTGATGCAGCAGCTTGCCCGCCGCCTGGGCGTGACCGAACCCAGCGTGTACTGGACCGTGGACGACCTGCTGGCCGAGGTGCTGAACTCCGGGCATCCGCACCTCGCGGGCATCACCCCCGAGCGGCTGAAGACCGAGGGCAGCGTGCCCCTCAGCCTGCCGGACCTCTTCTTGCCCTATGCCCACGGCGCTGAAACCCCCAGCGGCAAGGTGCAGCTGTCGCCCGCGCCGCAGCACCGCGAGCCCCAGGCGGCCCTGAACGCCGAATACCCGGTGCGCCTGCTGACCCCCCCCGCGCACCATTTCCTGAATTCCACCTACGGCGTGCTGGAGAACCTGAACCGCGCCGAGGGCAGCGAGCCCTGCGTGCTGGTTCACCCGCAGGATGCCCAGGTGTACGGCCTGCACGACGCCGGGTATGCCCGGCTGGAATCTGAAATCGGGGCGGTGCGCCGCCGCGTCAAGGTGACGGACGCCGCGCAGCCCGGCACGGCGGTGGTGGAAGGCACGTGGTGGGGGCTGTCGGCCCCCGACGGCACCAGCATCAATGAACTGACCGCACAGACGCTGACCGATCTGGGCGGCGGCAGCACCTTCCACAACACCCGCATCCGACTGATGCCGGTGGAGGGTTAGAGGCCAGTGGCCGGCACGCTGATAGTCACCGGGGGTGGGCGGGGCATAGGAGCGGCGGTGTCAATGCTCGCGGCGGCGCGAAGCTGGCGCGTGGGGGTCAACTACCGCCAGAACGGCGAAGCGGCGCGCCGGGTGGTGGCTGACATTGACGCGGCGGGCGGGCAAGCCCTGGCCGTTCAGGCCGATGTGGCCCGCCCCGAAGAGGTCGAGCGGCTGTTTCATGAGGTCAATACGGCCTTTGGCCCACTGACCGGCCTGGTCAACAACGCGGGCCTGCTGGAGCGGCAGGCGCGGGTGGAAGAACTGGACGCGGCCCGCCTGCACCGGGTGCTGGAAACCAACGTGGTGGGTGCCTTCCTGTGCGCGGGCGCGGCGGTGCGGCAGATGTCCACCCGCCGGGGAGGCGCGGGCGGCGTTATCGTGAATGTCTCGTCCCGGGCAGCGGTGCTGGGGTCAGCCGGCGAATACGTGGACTACGCGGCGGCCAAGGCGGCGGTGGATACATTGACTGTGGGGCTGGCGCGGGAGGTGGCAGCCGAAGGCATCCGTGTCTGCGGCGTTCGCCCTGGCCTGATTGACACCGAGATTCACGCGCTGGGCGGTGAACCGGGCCGGGTGGCGCGCCTGAGCAGCACCGTTCCGCTGGGGCGCGGTGGCCTGCCTGCCGAGGTGGCCCACGCCATTGTGTGGCTTCTCTCGGCCGAGGCCAGCTACGTGACAGGCACAACGCTGGATGTGTCTGGTGGCCGCTGAAGCTGGCCTGGAGAGCGGCCCACAGGTCTGCGGGAGCGGCTGGCCGGCTGTTCTAACTGACGTCGCCTGCTGCCCTGCATGCCTGGTGCCTCTTACTTGAGAGGCCTGACCACTGGGCGGCTGCCCGGCGCAGTCCAGTCAAAGCGCGCCTCGAACACCCCGCAGGCGTCGTGGCGGGTCGCCACCACCTCGCGGGCCGTGTAGGTCTCGCGCTCGTCCAGGGTGCCGTCCTTTTCAACCGGGCCGCAGCCGGGCCGGGTGGGCACAGCAAAACTCAGGGCCTGCAGGCGGCGGGTGCTGAGGTCGTAGAGGTAGAAGTTCAGCGCCACGGGTTCGTAAGGGCTGTAGGCGCCGTTGGGGGAATTGAACAGTACGCTCTGTGCGTTCTGGGCCTGGCGCCAGCCATCAATCTCCAGGCCACGCGTTGGACCGCGCAGAGGCTGCACCAGGGTGCGATCTGCAATGGCAGCCCCCCCCGAACTGGTGGCTTCCACGAACACGTCGCCCCCCAGGGCATAGAGCCGCGATACCCGGCCCACCTGCATCTGCTGCGACAGCAGGCGTCCGGTGCCCAGGTCAAAGAGCTGCAGGCGGTAGTCAGCCCACTGGCCCTGCGGCTGCGTGACCAGGGCCAGCGTGCCGCCGCTCACCAGGGTCAGGGCTTCCTGGCCTCTGGGCACCGGGTAGGTGTGCAGAGGCCGCCCGCCGCGCAGCACCTGCACCTCGCTGGGCCGCTGGACCACCTGAACCGCTGGCAGTGAGGCCGCGCCGCCCCCGCGCGCCTGCGCACTGGGCGGGGCGGTCGTGCCCAGGGCCAGCAGGGCCAGCCAGACCCAGGTGGCCCGCCTGGGGCGATGGCGGCTCACTGTGGGGCTACCATCGCCTTCCACCCCTCCACATCGTCGCCCACGGTCAGCACCTTGCCGCCGCGCACCAGCGGCAGCTTCAGCAGTTCGGGCGTTTCGATCACCCTGGCGATCACGCCCTCTTCGGTGGTGCGCAGGTACGCGAGGTTGCTGCGCTCGTAGGCCTTGCCGTCCAGGTCCAGCAGGGCGTTCAGGCCGTACTTCTGCACAAAGCGCGTCAGCTCGCCCTTGCTGATGGGCCGCTCGTGCAGGTCCACAAAGTGCACCTTGACCTTGCGCTCCTTAAAAAAGCGCTCGGCGGCGCGCGTCTCCTTGCTTTTGCGGGTGCCGAAGATTTGCACCTGAAGGTCGCTCATGGGGGCCAGTGTACTGGTGTGCCCCGCCCGGCCACGCAGTTTGAGCGCAAGAATCCGGTCACGGCCGGGCGCGCAGCCCCGTAGCCTGAAGCCCAAGGTGAAGCCCTGATGACCCAGCCCCCCGTCCCCGAAGCCCCCGACGACGCCCGCTGGCAGGCCGTGGCGCAGCGTGACCCGGCGGCCGACGGCACCTTCTGGTACGGGGTGCGCCGCACGAAGATTTACTGCCGCCCCAGCTGCCCGTCGCGCCGCCCGCTGCGCCCCAATGTCACCTTCTTTGAGTCGCCGGAGGCGGCCCAGGCGGCCGGCTACCGCGCCTGCCAGCGCTGCGCGGCAGACCGGGTGGGGGCTGTGGCCACCGCCCTGGCCCGCGCCCAGCACCTGCTGGACACCGAGCCGGCCGCCCCGTCCCTGAAAGCCCTGGCAGCGGCGGTGGGGTTCAGCCCGTTTCACCTGCAGCGCGTGTTCAAGGCCCATTTTGGCGTCAGCCCCAAGCAGTACGCGCTGCGCGCGCGCACCGAGCGCCTGAAAACGCACCTGGGCGCGGGCCAGAGTGTCACGGCGGCCCTGTATGCGGCCGGGCACGACTCGCCGGCCACGCTGTATGCCCCCGCCACCGACCAGCTGGGCATGGCCCCACGCGCCTACGCCCGGGGCGGCCAGGGCGTTCAGGTGCGCTACGCGGTGGTCACCGGCCCGCTGGGGCCCATGCTGGTGGCGGCCACGGCGCGCGGCCTGTGCGCGGTCCGCTTTGGCGAGCCCAGCGCCCTGCAGGCCGAACTGCGCGCGGAATACCCCCACGCCACCCTCACCGAGGACCCCGCCACACTGGCCCCCTACACCGAGGGGCTGCAGGCCTTCCTGGCGGGGCGGCCCCTGCCTGCCTATCCCACCGATCTGCCCGGCACCGCCTTTCAGCAGCGGGTGTGGGCGGCGCTGCGCCAGATTCCCCCCGGCGAAACCCGCACCTACGCGCAACTGGCGGCCCTGATCGGCCAGCCAGGGGCGGTGCGCGCGGTGGCGCGGGCCTGCGCGGCCAATCCGGTGGCGCTGGTGGTGCCCTGCCACCGCATCGTGCCCAAGGCCGGCACCGGCAGTGGCGGCTACCGCTGGGGCGCGGCGCGCAAGGCGCAGCTGCTGGCGCTGGAAGGCGCCTTGGCCCCTCCCTTCTGACCTTCACCCACCTGTTGTCCGGGCAGCGCACGTGGGCCCGGCTGGAGTCCTATGTCTGACCACATCCCCCTGACCCCCAAGATGTTTTATCTCGGGACGCCGGTCGTCCTGATCAGCACCCTCAACGAGGACGGCAGCGCCAATCTGGCCCCCATGTCGTCGGCGTGGTGGCTGGGCGACCACTGCCTGCTGGGCCTGAGCACGCGGTCGCACACCGTGACCAACCTGCGCCGCGAGGGCCGCGCGGTCCTCAACCTGCCCGACGCCTCGCTGGTGGACGCCGTGGATCGCCTCGCCCTGACCACCGGCCGCGCCGACGTGCCGGAGTACAAGCGGGCGATGGGCTACCGCTTCGAGCCGGACAAGTTCGCAGCAGCCGGCCTGACCCCGTCCCCCGCCACCCCCGGCTGGCCGCCCCGCGTGGCCGAGTGCCCGGTGCAGCTGGAGGTGGAACTGCTGAGTGACCGCCCGCTGAGTGCCCCGCACCTGACGGCCCTGGAGGTGCGCGTGGTGCGCAGTTTCTTTGCTCCCGCCATCCTGAACCCGGCGCGGCGCCACCATGTGGACCCGGACCGCTGGCGCCCCCTGATCATGAGTTTCTGCGAGTTCTACAGCCTCGGCGAGCAGGTGCACCCGTCGCGGCTGGCCGCTGTGTTCTGAAGCGCCGCCCAACAACAAAGGAGGGGGCCGCTGGCAACTTGCCAGCGGCCCCCTCCCCTTGCCCGTTCATACGGGATGAAAATGACGTACATCTCTCGTGCTCGCTGGTCCTGTTCCCCTCTCCCCTCGTGGGAGAGGGAGGGAGGAGCGGAGCGACGGAAGGGTGAGGGGGCCACCGCGTGGCTCGGACGGGTATGGCATCCCTTGAGTTCCGTATCAGTGGGCGTAGAAGCCCGGGCCGTCGTCGGGGTGCCCCGACACGGGCAGGCCTAGGTGGTCATAGGCGTGCGCGGTGGCCACGCGGCCCCGGGGCGTACGCTTGATAAAGCCCAGCTGGATCAGGTAGGGCTCGTACACGTCTTCCAGGGTCAGCGAGTCCTCGCTGATGGCGGTGGCCAGCGTATCCACGCCCACCGGGCCGCCGGCAAAGCGGTGAATCAGGGTTTCCAGGTACTTCTTGTCGCGGTCATCCAGGCCGGCGCTGTCCAGGCCCAGTTTGTCGAGGGCGTCGTGCGCGCGCGGCAGTTCGATGGTGCTCTCGCCCGCCACCTCGGCGTAGTCGCGCACGCGGCGTAGCAGGCGCTTGGCAATACGCATGGTGCCGCGCGAACGGGCGCCAATTTCAATGGCCGATTCCTCGGTTAGCCCGAAGCCCAGCAGACGGGCGTCGCGCATGAGGTTGGTGCCGATTTCCTCGGGGGTGTAGTACTCCAGGTGCTCAATGATCCCGAAGCGGCTGCGCATGGGCGCGGTGATCAGGCCGGGACGGGTGGTGGCGCCCACCAGGGTAAAGCGAGGGAGGGGCAGCTCGATGGTGCGGGCTGCCGGACCCTGTCCCAGCACGATGTCGAGCTTGAAGTCTTCCATCGCCGGGTACAGGTGCTCTTCGGCTACGCGGCCCAGACGGTGAATCTCGTCAATGAACAGCACGTCGCCCTCTTCCAGGCTGTTCGTGAGGATGGCGGCCAGATCCCCGGGTTTTTCAATGGCAGGCCCCGAGGTCACGCGGATATTCACCCCCAGCTCGTGGGCAATGATGTGCGCCAGCGTGGTTTTGCCCAGTCCGGGCGGGCCAAAGAGAAGCGTGTGGTCCAGCGCCTCGCGGCGACCTTTGGCCGCCTGGAGGTACACCGTCAGCTTCTCCTTCAGGCGCTCCTGCCCGACATATTCCGTCAGGGTCTTGGGCCGCAGCGCGGCGTCGAGCGGTTCAGTCATACCAAACAGTGTAGCGCGATTCTGCCCAGAGCGGAATAAGGTGGGGCACAAAGAGGGGGGAGGTCGGTCGGCCTCAGTTGGCGTACTGACGGATCAGGCCGGGCAGATCGCGGTCCAGGGTGCCGTCAATGACCGCTGCGTTGCCGTACATCCGCACAAAGCGGCCCTGGCCGTCCACCACACTCACCTGATCGCCGTGTAGCCGGGCGGCCTGGGCGGCGCTGGCACCCGCCGCCTGGGCGTTGTCGGCGCCGCTGCCCTGCTGGCCGCCCGTGTGGGCGCTGTGGTCCTGGGCCGGCAGAGGCTTCACATTCGCCACGAACATCTGGCGGGCGGCTTCGTCAATGGCAGCGGCCTTGCCCGTCAGGCCGGTGAACGCAGGGTCAAAGCGGGCCAGGTAGTCACGCACCATGGCGGGCGTGTCGTGTTCGGGGTCCACGGTGATGAACTGCACCTGCACTTTCTGCTGCTGCGCGGGGGTCAGGGCCGCGTAGGAATTCTTCAGGCTGGCCAGGGTGGCGGGGCAGACATCCGGGCAGCGCACGAAGCCGTAGAACACCAGCCGCAGCCGGCCGTCGCTGGTGGCCAGGGTGGTGGGCTGGCCGCGTTCGTTCAGCAGGGCCAGGGCAGGTAGGGGTTTGGGGTCATCCAGGGCCTCTCCCCCCAGGGGGGCCGGGCGGCCTCGCCACAGCAGGAGGGCGGCCAGAATGGCGGCCAGCAGCAGCAGGGCGGCTGTGACGGCTCGGGGGGTGAGGGACTTCATGGGGGGTAGGGTAGGGGAGGGGGATGGGGTGGGGTGTCCCAGGGGTGGGGTGGTTGAGTCTGCGGGCTTGCCCCACCCCCCCAGCCCCCCTACCCCGGACTCGCAGAGCTGCGTAGCAGAGGGGCAGGGGGGAGTTTTTCCGCTGCGCTCGGCAAACGTTGACTGACGGTGTGGGGTGGCCTTCCTTCGCCCCGCTGTGTACGCCGTCGCCTTTCTCCGCCCATCGCCTCACGCCCGCGCGCTGCGCGCACGACGGCTTCCGTTGCTGGCCTCGTGAAGGTGGAGGGCAGGGACGCTTAGGGCACGAGGTTCTACTTTAAAAACCGTGTGGTCCGTTTTGGATCGTGCGTCGGAAAAGGGTGGCCACAAGGTTTGAACTCCTCCCCCTTGTAGGGGGCTCGCAGAGCTGCGCCGCAGAGGTTGGATGGGAGGTGTCCGGGCCGAGCGTCTCGAAGGCTCTCCTCTCGTGGCTTGCTTGAGAATGGTTCGAAGCCTTTGTCAAAGCATCTGCTACAACTTGTGGTCTGCTCCCTGGCCCCTTGCCCGCGCGGAGCTTCTCTCATTCCTGCCTGCCAAAAAAATCCCGGGCCTTTCCAGACCCGGAGATGAAGCACCTTCTTTTCGGTTTTAGTGGCCGTCTTGGCCGGTGCGTTCGCTTTGCAAGCGGCCACCGCCCACCACGTCGTCGAGTTTCACGGCGCCGTGCTTGCGCATCAGGCTCAGGGCTTCGTCGGCGCGCGCGCCGCTGGGGTCACGGGCGATCACCAGCACGTGGCCGCCCTTGAGGCCCTGGTAGAACTTCTCGGCCTGGGCGGCAGGCACGCCCATGCGGCGCAGGAGCTTCACGTAGTCGCCGTGGTCGCTGCCGGCCAGCGCGCCGAACAGGCCGCCCAGGGCCGCGCCGCCGATCACGCCGAACAGGATGCCAAACAGGCCGCCTTCCTGGTAAATCCGGGTAATCGGAAAGGCCAGCAGCAGCAGCCAGATGGGCACGGTCAGCGCCAGTCCTGCCAGGGTGCCGCCGATCATGCCGCGAATCACCGAGGCCGAGCCGGCCGGTTCGCCGGCTTCGGGGCTCACGCCGGTGCGCTGCGCAATGTCGTCTTCCGCCACCACGTCGGTCAGGGCAAAGCCCAGGTGGTCGCGGTCAAAGCCGCGCTGTTGCAGGGCCTGCAGCACGCCCTGGGCCTGCTGAGGTTCGCGAAAGAGAGCCACAACGCTTTCCATACCCCGTTTTGTAGCATGAGGCGGCTGTCACCTGCGAGGGACAAAGGGCGGCCCCACGCTGCGCGTCGCTTTAGAGACGGGTGGGGAAGGGTGGGGCCGGTACGTTTTGCCCAGGGGCCCTTTTCTATACTGACCGCATGACTGGCGTGGCAGCGGTGGCCCTTCCCGACGCAGCGTTTGAAGCGCGCCTGCGCGAGGTGCTGCGCTCCCGCGTGGAGTTCATTGAGCTGATCGGGGACGATCTGGTGGCGGCGGGTGGCAAGCGCGTGCGGCCCCTGATCACCTACCTTGCTGCGCAGGCGCTGGGCGCCGGGCCCGGCGGGGCCACGTGGCGCCATGTGCGCGACCTGGGCGTGGGGGTGGAACTCCTGCACTCGGCCTCGCTCCTGCACGATGACCTGATCGACGACGCCGACACCCGCCGGGGCCAGCAGGCCGCCTTCCGGCGCTTTGGCAACGTGGTGAGCGTCATGAGCGGCGACTTTATGCTTTCGCGGCTGCTGGGGCTGCTCTCTGGACTGCCCGGCAGCCCGGAGCTGACGCGCCTGTTTGGCGAGACGGCCAGCGTGATCTGCGAGGGCGAGGTGCTGCAGTTTCAGGTGGCCGCCTACGCCGATTACAGCTGGGCCAACTACCTGCAGGTCATCCACGGCAAGACCGCCGCCCTCACCGAGTTGGCCGCCGCCGCCCCAGCGGTGCTGCTGGGGGTCCCGGCCACGGAGCAAGGGGCCCTGGCCACCTACGGCCGCGAATTCGGCATGGCCTTTCAGATGCAAGACGACCTGCTGGACCTGACGGGCGACGAGCAGCGCACCGGCAAACCCGTGGGCGGTGACCTGCGCGAGGGCAAGGCCACCGGGCCAGTCCTGCACCTGCTGGACGGCCCCCACGCCGACGAGGTGCGCGAACTCCTGGAGCGCCGCGCCGCCCAGCCCGGCGACGTGGCCCGCGTGCAGGCGCTGGCCGAACAGACCGGCGCCCTGGCCGCCACCCGCGAGGAAATCCGCCGCCGCGCCGCGCTGGCGACCTCGGCCCTGCAGGCGCTGGGGTCCTCGGAGGCCCAGGGGGCCCTGGCCGGGCTGGCGGCCCGCGAGATCGAGCGCCGCAGCTAAGAAACGCCTTTCTGTCTGCCATTGCCGAACGAAGGGGACTGGGGGCCTGCCGGCACAACCCAACAAGCTGACCTTTCAAATGTGAGGTTCTGCTGCGCTGACACGGCGGTCCACACGTTGGAACCGCTTCAGTCTTGCACCGTGTACAGCGTGGTTTTCCTGCCTTGACCCCGGGGGCACTGACCGCTACAACGGGGGCGGCCTGCGCGGACACCGCGCGGGGGCTAGGCCCTGTCTATGCGACCCAAAAGGGGCGTGTATGCTTCGGGCAGCCAATCCACCACACCCCATCACATTCCCACCGAAGGGAAGGAGACCGTCACATGCGGGCATCAGGACTCAACTGGCAGGGCCTCATGGAGCAACTCCAGCAGGCGCTGCCCTATTGCGAGGTCACGGACCAGTCCCTCGCGTATTTCAAGTACCCCAAACGCACAGTCAGTGTGAACCTGCCGGTGCGCATGGACGACGGCAGCATTCGCGTCTTTAAGGGCTACCGCACGGTGCACAGCACCTCGCGCGGGCCCAGCATGGGCGGCGTACGCCTGCGCGCCGGGGTCAGCGCCCACGAGTGCGAGGTGCTGGCCGCCATCATGACCCTGAAAGCGGCGGTGGCCGACCTGCCGCTGGGCGGCGCCAAGGGCGGCGTGGACGTGGACCCGGCCACCCTGACCCCCCACGAACTGGAAGGCCTGACCCGGCGCTACACCAGCGAACTGGTGGAACTCATCGGCCACAACGAGGACATCCTGGCGCCCGACGTAGGCACCGACGCCCAGACGATGGCCTGGATGCTTGACACCTACACCGAGAACACCGGCACGACCAGCAACGGCGTGGTGGTGGGCAAGCCCATTCCCCTGGGCGGCAGCTACGGCAGCAAGGACGCCCGGGGCCGCTCGGCGGCGCTGGTGACGGCCCGCGTGCTGGAAGACGCTGGCGAGAGCCTGAACCGCGCGCGCGTGGCGGTGTACGGCTTTGGCGACGTGGGCCGCAAGGCCGCCCAGACCCTGGCTACCCAGGGCGCGTTGGTGGTGGCTGTCAGTGACCAGGACGGCGCGACCTTTGCCAGCAGTGGTCTGGACCTGGACGCCCTGACCCAGTGGCGCGAAGAAAAGGGCACTGTGGCCGGTTTTGCCACCGACATCACCCCCGAAGAAGTCACCGAGCTGGACGTGGACGCGCTGATGCTGGCCTACGACTACGGCACCATTCACGCGGGCAACGCCCACGCCATTCGCGCGCGCTACGTGGTTGAAGCCACCAACCGCGCCGTTCTGCCCGAAGCCGAACGCTTCCTGACCCAGGCGGGCGTGAAGGTGATTCCGGACCTGATCGCCAGCATCGGCGGCGTGATCGTGAACTACCTGGAATGGGTACAGGACGCCAGCAACTTCTTCTGGATGGAAGAGGAGATTCTGGCCGCCATTGACCTGCGGGTGAACGCGGCGCTGGACGCCGTGCTCGCCACGCAGCGCACCTGCCAGACCGACCTGCGCACAGCGGCCTACGCCCTGGCCCTGAACCGCCTGCACAGCGCGACGGTGATGCGCGGGGTGTACCCATAACGCAGATGGCTGAAGGCCAATGGCCGATGGCGAACAGCGGAAGCCAGAGCACCTAGCCCCTGCTGTTCCCACTCCCCACAACCCACTTCACTACTCCCCCTCCGAAGGAGGCCCTCCCAATGACCACCACGCACGACCCCGCCAACACCGCTGGCCCCAAGACCGGCGCGCACGCCATTCCCAGCTACTTGGACCCCAACAACATTGGGCCGTACGAGATCTACCTGGAGCAGGTGGAGCGCGTTACGCCCTACCTGGGCAAGCTGGCCTACTGGGCCGAGACCCTCAAGCGGCCCAAGCGCATTCTGGTCGTGGACGTGCCCATTCACCTCGACGACGGCACGGTGGCGCACTTCGAGGGCTACCGCGTGCAGCACAACACCTCGCGCGGCCCGGCCAAGGGTGGTATCCGCTACCACCAGGACGTGACCCTGTCCGAAGTCATGGCGCTGTCCGCCTGGATGACGGTCAAAAACGCCGCCGTGAACCTGCCCTACGGGGGCGGCAAGGGCGGCATCCGCATTGATCCGCGCAAGTACTCCACCGGGGAACTGGAGCGCCTGACCCGCCGCTACACCACCGAGATCGGCCTGATCATTGGCCCGGATAAGGACATTCCGGCCCCCGACGTGAACACCAACCCGCAGACGATGGCGTGGATGATGGACACCTACTCCATGAACGTGGGCCGCACGGCCACTGGCGTGGTGACGGGCAAGCCGGTCAGCCTGGGCGGCAGCCTGGGGCGCGGCGACGCCACCGGGCGCGGCGTGTTCGTGACCGGCGCCGAGGCCATGAAGAAGCTGGGCATGCCCATGCAGGGCGCGCGCATTGCCGTGCAGGGCTTCGGCAACGTGGGCGAGGCCGCCGCGCGCATCTTCCACGAGCACGGCGCCAAGGTCGTGGCCATTCAGGACGTGACCGGCACCATCTACAGCGACGCGGGCATTGACCCGGCCGCCGCCCTGGCCCACCTGCGCCGCACTGGCAAGATCACCGAACTGCCCGGCAGCGAGGAGCTGAAGCGCGACGAGTTCTGGACTGTGCCCTGCGACGTCATGATTCCCGCCGCCCTGGAAAAGCAGATCACCCTGGCGAACGCCGGGCAGATTCAGGCCAAGTTGATCGTGGAAGGCGCCAACGGCCCCACCGTGCCCGCCGCCGACGACCTGCTCGCTGAGCGCGGCGTCACGGTGGTGCCCGACGTGCTGGCCAACGCGGGCGGCGTGACGGTGTCGTACTTCGAATGGGTGCAGGACTTCTCGTCGTTCTTCTGGACCGAGGACGAGATCAACAAGCGCCTGGACCGCATCATGAGCGAAGCCTTCCTGAGCCTGTGGGATGTGAAGGAAAAACACGGCGTGACCCTGCGCACCGCCGTCTACATCGTGGCCTGCACCCGCGTGCTCGAAGCGCGCGCGCTGCGGGGACTGTACCCCTAAGGCGCTGACGCGCCGCAGAACGCAAATGGTCAATGGCAGATGGCAGCGGGTGTTAAGCCATCTGCTTTCTGCCGTCAACCTCAGTACAGCTTGTCCAGCACGTCGTCTTTCATCACGAAGGCGTTTTCCTTGGTGGGGAAGGCGCGCGTGCGGACCTCGGCGGCGTAGGCTTCAATGGCTTCGCGGGCGGCGCGGCCCAGTTCGGCGTAGCGCTTGGCGATCTTCTTGTCTTCGCCCTCGTAGAGGCCCAGCAGGTCATGGGTCACCAGCACCTGGCCGTCGCAGTGAAGGCCGGCCCCAATGCCGATGGTGGGAATGGCCAGGCGGTCGCTGATTAAGCGGGCCAAGCGGGCGGGAATGGCTTCGAGCACCACCGAGAACGCCCCGGCCGCTTCCAGGGCCAGGGCGCCGTCCAGCGTCAGGCGGGCCGAGGCGTCGTCCTTGCCCTGCACGCGCAGGCCGCCCTGAGCGGTGGCGGTCTGGGGCATCAGGCCCACGTGGCCCATCACGGGAATACCGTTACGGGTCAGCGTCTGCACCACTTCCAGGATTTCGGGGGTGGCGCCTTCCATCTTGATGGCGTCGGCACCCGTGTCCTGAATGACCTTGACCGCGTTGCGCATGGCGTCCTGTACGCCGGTGTGGTAGGTGCCAAAGGGCAGGTCCACCACCATGAAGGTCTGGGGCGCGCCCCGGCGCACAGCGCGGGCATGGTGAATCATGTCGCCCAGCGTGACCGGCGCCGTGGAGTCGTAGCCCAGGACCACGTTGCCCAGGGAGTCGCCCACCAGAATCACGTCCACCCCGGCCGCCTCGGCATGACGGCCACCGGGGTAGTCGTAGGCCGTGACCATCACCAGGGGCTGCGCCAGCGTCTGCAGTTCGGGAATGCTGCGTTTCATGCCGCCCCAGCGTAACAGAGGGGGGCAAGCGCCGCTGGACTAGGGGTTCAGGGCGGCGGTGGGTCGGAAACCGTTTTCGATAGGAAGGCTGAGCAGCGTAACGCTACGGCGCGGAGACTCAGGGCAAGAGTTCAGACCTGGGTTCAAGGGAGACGAGCAGGCCATGCGAGAAACGTCCTCTGTTAAGCGGCTTTTCAAGTCCCGTCTTCTGCAGCTCAGCTCTGCGAAGCCCTCTGGTCGGTTAGCCCCGTGCATTCGTCACCGCTCAGCCGGATGCCCCAGCACACCCTGCAAAGCCAGCACAAACCCAGCCGTGACCCTGCGAAGTCCATAACAAAGCCCCGCCTGAAGTGGCGGGGCTCTGGGCTCACCTGTCCGGGCTTAGCCTCCCTTGATCACCTCGCCCCAGCGGCCCAGCACCAGATAGATGATCCAGCCAGTGACCGCTACATACAGCCACACCGGCACCGTCCAGCGCACCCAGGCGCGGTGTTTGTTGAAATAGCCCCGGGCCACCGGGGCGTCAATATTGCCCAGATTCCCGGCCGCCTTCAGGCCCTTCCAGGCGTTCCACACGGCGCCCAGCGCCAGCGGCAGGTTGGCCGCCGCCAGGATGATGTGGCTGATCAGGAGCACGAAATAGGCCAGCCGCCACTCCTCGGGGCCCGCATATTTCTTCTCGTAGCCCAGGGCCAGCCGGGTGAGGTACAGCACCAGAAAGATGCTGGCCAGCGTGACCGCTGTAACCATGGCGCGCATGTGGGCCTCGCGCAGGCCCCGCCGGATCAGGTACACGCCCACGCACAGGGCAATGCCGCTCAGGATGATCGTGATGACCGCCCACTGGTTGATGGTTTCCGCCATAGTCGAGCCGCAGTGTACGGGCCGGGGCGCAGGGCAGGTGTCCGCCCCCCAGTGGGTCTGGGCACCGGGGCGGCCCTGGGGACAATTTGCCGCTGCCCCGGCCCGGTAGAATGCCGGGTGTTGACCGTCGCGTTCACCCTGCAGGGCGCCGCTGGCGGCGAGGATGGTGACCATGAGTGGAACGCTGACAGTGCCCCGTGCCCAGATCGGGGCGTGGCTTCCCCGGCTGGCCTGGGCGGCGCTGGCTTATAACGTGCTGGTCATTCTGTGGGGCGCCGTGGTGCGCATCACAGGGGCCGGGGCCGGCTGCGGCGATCACTGGCCGCTATGTAACGGCGTGGTGGTGCCCCAGAGCCCCGGGGTGCACACCGCCATTGAATTCAGCCACCGCGTCACCAGTGGCCTGAGCGGCCTGCTGGCCATTGGCCTCGTGGCGCTGGCCACGCAGACCACCCCCAAGGGCCACCCCGCCCGCCTGGGGGCCGGGCTCAGCCTGGGCCTGATCATCTTGGAGGGGCTGGTGGGCGCCGTACAGGTGCGCCTGGGCCTGACCGCCGATTCGGCCCACCCGGCACGCGGCCTGATTCAGGGCATTCACCTCGCCAACACCTTTGTGCTGCTGGGCGCGCTGCTGCTCACGGCCCTGTGGGCGTCCGGTGCCCCCCGGCTGCGGCTGCGGGCCCAGGGCCTGGTGGGCGGCTGGAGCGCGGTGGGGCTGGTGCTGCTGCTGCTGCTGGGCATGGCGGGCGCCGTGACCGCCCTGGGCGATCTGCTGTTCGTGCCGCAGGGGAACACACCCATCGAAACGGTGAAGCGTGACTTTGGGCCCACCGCCACCCTCATCGAGAACCTGCGCGTGGTTCACCCCATGCTGGCGGTGCTCAGCAGCGCGTTTCTGGTGTGGCTGGGCGTGTTCCTGCGCCGCGAGCGCCCCGGCGCGGCTGTGCAGCGCTGGAGCGCCGTGATGTGGGGCCTGCTGGCCGTGCAGATGCTGGCGGGCTTTGCAAATGTGGCCCTCAAGGCCCCGGACTGGATGCAGCTGTCTCACCTCGCGCTGGCCTGCGCCCTGTGGCTGGCCACCGCCCTGATGATCTTTCATGCCCTCACCACGCCGCCCGCCCAGGACCGCGCATGATGGCCTCGGAATCGGTGGCGGCGCCGCGCGCCCGCGCCACGTGGCGCGACTATCTGGCGCTGACCAAGCCCAAGGTCATCAGCCTGCTGCTGTGGACCACTGTGGCGGCCATGTTCATGGCGGCGCGCGGCTGGCCGGACCTGTGGCTGCTGCTGGTGGTCAGTGTGGCAGGGTACGCCTCGGCCGGGTCGGCGGGCGTGTTCAACATGATCATTGACCGCGACATTGACCTGAAAATGGCGCGCACCGCCCAGCGCCCCACCACCAGCGGCCTGATCAGCATCCGGGACGCGGCCATCTTCGGCGCCACGCTGCAGATTCTGTCGTTCGTGATGCTGTGGATCTGGGCCACCCCGCTGGCCGCCTGGATGAGTCTGGCGGGCTTTATCACCTATGTGTGGGTGTACACCGGGCTGCTCAAGCGCAACACGTGGCACAACATCGTGCTGGGGGGCGCGGCCGGCTGCTTTCCGCCGCTGGTGGGCTGGGCGGCCGTCACCGGTGACCTCAACCTGTTCGCGTGGTTTCTCTTCGCCATCATCTTCTTCTGGACCCCGGTGCACTTCTGGGCCCTGGCCCTGATGATCAAGGACGAGTACCGCGAGGTGGGCATTCCCATGCTTCCTGTGGTGCACGGCGACAAGCTGACGGTGGCCCAGATTGGCCTGTACGCCATCTACACGGTGGTGCTCTCGGTGATGCCCGTGTTCTTTCAGGAGGTCGGCGCGCTGTACTTCCTCTCGGCGCTGGGGCTGGGCGGCTGGCTGCTGGTGCTCTCCTGGCGCCTGTATCGCCATGTGATGTCGGGGCATAAGGTGGAGCGCAAGGTGGCGGTGCCGCTGTACCTGTACTCCATGCTGTATCTGGCGCTGCTGTTCGTGGCAGGCGCTGTGGACCGCGCGCTGCTGGCGTAAGGGGCCGTCAGAGGGTTTCTTCATCTTTCCGGGCCTGTCGCCTCTGCGCGTGCAGGCCCGGTGTCATAAGGGCCTACGGCACACGCCCCTGAAGTGGCCTGGGGGGCTTGGCCCGGGTCGCCAGAAGCGCGCCAAAAACAGGACACATGCCTACAGCCCCATCTGGTCTCATGCGGGGCGGGGCTGACCGCTCGGTAGAATGGGCGCGGCCGTCAAGAGTGGCGCCGGGCCGCACCGGGCGTTTCCTGAGGGGCGCGGCCCTCGCGCAAGGGCGCGCAGAACGTTTTACACTGCGAGGAAGAGGAAAGGAGTGACGTTGAATACCACACACCGCCACAGCGGCACACGGCGATCCAGGTGGGCACTGGCCCCCCTGGCGGTTTTGGGTACGGCCCTGCTCACCGGCTGTCAGCAGGCGCAGCAGAGCCTCTCGATTGGGGACATGGCGTCGGCTTTCAACCGGGAAATCTGGGTGATGAGCCTGTGGGCCATTGCGCTCTCGATCATCATCTTCCTGGGCGTGTCGTTCGCGCTGTTCTACACGGTGCAGAAGTTCCGTGAAGACAAGCACGACGCGCCGCCCGCGCAGTTTCACGGCAACAACAAGCTGGAAATCTGGCTGGTCGCGGTGCCCGTGGTGATCGTGATTTTCCTGAGCGTGCTGACCGTGCGCTCCATGGCGATCCTGAACCCCACCCCGGAGCAGGCCACCAAGATTGACATTCTGGCCAAGCAGTTCTGGTGGAATTTCGAATACCCCGAGCAGAAGGCCGACGCAGGCGGCAACGTGGCCAACGGCAACGAGATGCTGATGCCCACCAAGCAGCCGGTGGCCCTGACCGTGACCAGCGGCGACGTGATTCACGGTTTCTGGGCGCCCAACATTGGGGGTCAGCGCGCCGCCATGCCCGCCGTCAAGAAGACGTGGAACGTGGACACGGACCGCGCCGGCGTCTACCAGGGCAACTGTTCGCAGTTGTGCGGGGCCAGCCACGCCAACATGCGCTACAAGGTGATTGCGCTGGATCAGGCCCGTTATGACGCCACCCTGGCCGCCATGAAGGCCTACCGCGCCCCTGAACCCGCCCCCGGCAGCCCGGAGGAACTGGGCTACAAGCTCTTCATGCAGGGCAAGCCCGCCACGGGCGCCGCGACCTGCGCGGGCTGTCACCGCGTGCAGGGCACCCCGGCGGCGGGCGTGGTGGGCCCGGACCTGAGCTTCTTCGGCACCCGCCGCACCCTCGGCGCGGGGATGTGGGAAGGACAGAAGGCCCAGGACATGCTGATTCCCTGGCTCAAGCACGCGCCCCAAGTCAAGCCCGGCGCCCTGATGCCCAGCTATGACGGCAGCGAGTACATGGCGAACGGCAAGATGCAGAAGGGTGGCGTTCTGACCGACCAGGAGATCAATGCAATCGCCGCCTACCTGCGCAGCCTCAAGCTGCCGGAAGAAGCGGACTACTGGCGTGACGTGCCCGTGATCGGCGCGTCCGGCAACGGAGGCACCCAGTGACCGTTCAGCACGCTCCCCTTCAGGAACATGGCGCCCGCCCGGGCCTGTGGCATGTCCTGAAGGACTACATGATGACCACCGATCACAAGAAGATCGGGAATCTGTATATCGGCACCAGCATCCTGGGCTTTGCCATCGCCGGGATTCTGGCGGTGCTGATCCGCCTGCAGCTGGCGGTACCGGACAACACCTTCCTGGTGGGCAACACCTATAACCAGGTGCTGACTATCCACGCCGCCCTGATGATTTTCTTCTTCCTGATTCCCATTGGCCTGTTCGGCTTCGGGAACTGGTTCCTGCCGCTGCAACTGGGTGTGCGTGACGTGGCGCTGCCGCGCATCAACACCTTCGCAGTGTGGCTCTTTATCTTCAGCCTCATTCTGGTGGTGCTGGGCCTGTGGAACGGCGGCGCCCCCGGCGTGGGCTGGACCTTCTATTACCCGCTGTCCGTGGACGCCAACCAGACCGGCGTCTCGGTGCTGATGGTCGCGCTGACCCTCAACGGCATCGCCTCGCTGCTGGGTAGCGCGAACTTTGCCGCCACGGTGGTCAACATGCGCGCCCCGGGCATGAGCCTGTGGAAGATGCCCATCTTTGCCTGGAGCATCTTTGCCACCTCCATGCTGCAGCTGATCTCGCTGGGCGGCCTGACGGCGGCGGCGCTGGTCACCTACCTGGAACTGAAGCTGGGCCTGAGCATGTTCAACTCTGGCATTGGCGGCGTGCCCGTCATGTTCCAGCAGTTCTTCTGGTTCTACTCGCACCCGGCCGTGTACGTGATGCTGCTGCCCTACCTGGGCATCGGCGCCGAAATCGCCTCGACCATGGCGCGCAAGCCGCTGTTCGGCTACCGCGTGATGGTGTACTCGATTCTGGGCATCGTGCTGGTGTCGCTGCTCGTGTGGGTGCACCACATGTTCGCCGTGGGCCTGCCCGAAGCGTGGCAGATCGCCTTTATGATCGCCACCCTGATCGTGGCCGTGCCCACCGGCGTGAAGATCTTCAACCTGATCGGCACGCTGTGGGGCGGGCGCATCATCATGAAGTCGCCAACCTACTGGCTGGTGGGCTTTATCTTCAACTTCCTGATCGGCGGGATTACCGGCGTTTCGCTGGGCATGATCCCCTTCGATTACCAGGTCACCATGTCCTACTACGTGGTGGCGCATTTCCACAACGTGATGATGTTCGGCACGGCGTTCCTGGCCATGGGCGGCCTGTACTACTGGTGGCCCAAGATGACCGGGCGCTTCATGAGCGAGAAGCTGGGCCTCGTGCACTTCTGGCTGTTCATGATCGGCTCGTGGCTGACCTTCCTGCCGCAGTACATTCTGGGCCTACTGGGCATGCCCCGCCGTTACTACACCTACCCGGCTGGCAACCTCGCCTGGACCGAGCTGAACTTCCTGTCCACCCTGGGCGCCCTGACCCTGCTGGCCGGCGGCATCGTGTGGGTGTGGAACATGGTGCAGAGCGTGCGCGCGCCCGCCACGGCCTCGCCCAACCCCTGGGGCGGCTTCACCCTGGAGTGGACGGCCGACAGCCCGCCCAAGCCCTACAACTTTGCCCACGAGTTCCCCAAGTCCTTCCCCACCGAGCGTCCCCTGTACGACTGGGAGCAGAGCGGCGAGACCCTGACGCCCGTGGACCCCAAGACCATCCACCTGCCCCAGGATTCCATCTGGCCGTTCATGACGGCTGTGGGCCTGCTGCTGATGGGCTACGGCCTGAGCTTCGGCTGGTTCACGAACTACACCCCGACGGGGGGCCTGCGGCCCTTTGGCGAGGCGGGCTTCGGCTTCCAGTTGGCCACCGTCATCCTGTACCTCAGCTTCCCGGTGTTCCTGTACAGCCTGTTCAAGTGGGCGGGCACCCGTGAATACGCGGTCCCTGTGGCGCACCATCACCTGACCAAGTACGACAACGGCTTCATGGGCATGGCGTGGTTCATCATCTCGGAAGTGGGCCTGTTCGGCGTGCTGATTGCCGGGTACGTGTACTTGCGCGTCATTGGCGCCGCCGAGCCTCCCGCCCTGCGCCCCACCATCTGGCTGGCGGCGCTGAACACCCTGGTGCTGGTCGCGAGCTCGTTCGTGGTTCACCGCGCCGAGCAGGACAACCACCACGGCAAGCTCACCCGCTTCCGGCTTGGCCTCTTCGTAACCTTGCTCCTGGGCGCCATCTTCATGATTTTCCAGGTGTACGAGTTCACGCTGTTCGGCGTGGAGAGCGACTGGAAGCAGAACCTGTGGCAGGCGTGCTTCTTCATCATCGTGGGTCTGCACGGTCTGCACATCCTGATTGGCGGCACCGGGATCGCGCTGCCCTTCTACCAGACCATGACCGGCAAGATGGACAAGTACAACCACGGCTCCATTACCCCCGCCAGCCTGTACTGGCACCTGGTGGACGTGGTGTGGCTGCTGATCGTGGCGATCTTCTACGCCTGGTAAGAACAGCTCAACAGCAAGAGGCGCCCTGGTGTGGGGCGCCTCTTTTGTTTGGGGTGAAGGGCTCCTGCTGGCTTTACCCCTCTGGCCAGACCAGCGCGGGGTGATCGGTGTCAGGCCAAGCCACGGGCAGGTCAAGGGCAAGCCCAGGGCCATCAAGCCGCCGCACCGGCACCACCCCCACCCCGCTGCCGCACACCCACGCTCGGGTGACCCTCAGGAGTTCACGGGTGTGCACGGGGCGCTCGGTGAAGGCCCGCCCCTCCAGCCACACTGCGCGGGTCAGGCCCGGCAGGCCGCCAGCAGGGAGAACGAGTTCGCCGCCCAGTTCCAGCACCGGGGAGGTGCGGCTGCCGTCCACCAGCTCCCCGCCCGGATTGGTCAGCCAGCCTTCGAAGGCCGGGGCCGCTTGCCCGGCGGCGAGGCGGTAGGGCAGGTAATTGCCGGTCTTATGGGCCGCCAGTTGGGGGTGCACCTGAAGGTCGGTGAGGCGCACGGCCACGCCTTCCAGCGGGCAAGGCCCTGGGGTGAGTGGGGTGTGCGACCAGAAGGTTCCTTCCCCGGTGACCGTGACGCGCAGCAGGCCCCAGGGGAAGGGGGCCAGGGGCGGCCGATCGGGGTCGGGTGCGGGCAGTCCCAGAAAGGTACAGGTGGCGCGCAGACGGGTCAGATGCTGGGGCCACAGTAGGGCCTCGCCGTGACGGGTGCGCACGGTGGTAAAAGCGCTGGCCCCGTGCAGCCACGCGGGCACCCGTACCGCCTCGGGCAGCGGTTTCATCGAGGCTGGGCAGCGGCGCTGAGCTTCAGCCAGTTGCCCAGCAGAAGGCGCCCGGCCGGGCTGAGCACGCTTTCCGGGTGAAACTGCACCCCCCAGGCGGGCTGGCCGGGCACCGCCAGGGCCATCGCCTCGCCGTCGGCGCTCTGGGCGGTCACCAACGTCGGGTCCAGGCCGCGCACCACCAGCGAGTGGTAGCGCCCAAACGCGGCCCCCTGCGGCACGCCAGCAAACAGGTCCGTGCCGCTGTGGCGCACGTATTCCGGGCGGCCATGCACCGGCTGCGCACGCACGACCTGTCCGCCCAGCACCTGCCCCAGCGCCTGATGCCCCAGACACACGCCCAGCAGCGGGATCCGCCGTTCCAGGCAGGCGCGGGTGAGGGCCAGGGTGCAGCCACTGGTCTCTGGCGTGCCGGGGCCGGGGCCCACCAGCACAGCGTGTGGTTGGCCGCGCAGCAGGACCAGGGCGTCCTCGTCCTGCGACCGCACCTCCACCTGGGCGCCCAGGGCCAGCAGATCGTGCGCCAGATTCCAGGTAAAGGAATCGCGGTTGTCCAGCAGCAGCACGCGCAGTTCGCTGTGGCCCGGGGCGGGGGGTGGGGCCCAGGGGCGGCCGGGCACCGGGGGCGCGGGGGGCTGCGCGGGGCGGCCCGGCACGCCGGCCAGCACGCTCAGCAGCGCCTGGGCTTTGTGGACCGTTTCCTGCGCCTCACGCGTGGGGTCGGCGTCAATCACGGTGCCGCCGCCTGCGCGCACCTCCACGGTCCAGCCCTGGGGCGTGCGCGTAAAGGCCGCCGTGCGAATCAGGATGTTCAGGTCCAGGCCCTCGCCGCTCAGCCGGCCCAGACCGCCCGTGTACCAGCCGCGTGGGCCCGGTTCCAGGGCCGCAATCGCCTCCATCACCCGCTCTTTGGGGGCGCCGGTGATGGTGCCGCCGGGGAAAGTGGCCGCCAGCACCTCGCGCAGCGTGATGCCGGGGCGGGCCTGCGCCGTCACCTCGGAGACCAGATGCATGACGTGGCTGTAACGCTCCACCAGCATCAGGTCCGGTACGGTCACGGTGCCCGGGGCCGCCACCCGCCCCAGGTCGTGGCGCACGAGGTCCACCAGCATGGTGTGTTCGGCCACCTCCTTGGGGCTGCTTCTCAATTCGGCTTCAAAGGCCGCGTCCTCCTGCGGGGTGTCGCCCCGGCGGCGGGTGCCGGCAATGGGGCGGGCACTCAGCATTCCGCCGGCCCAGCGCACCAGGCGTTCCGGGCTGCACGACACCACCACCTCGTCGCCAAAGTCGGCGTAGGCCATGAAGGGGCTGGGGTTCACCTCGCGCAGGCGCAGGTAGGCGGCCAGGGGGTCGCCCTGCGCCGCCGCCCGCACCCCGCGCGAGAGGTTGACCTGATAGACCTCGCCGGCCCGGATCAGGTCCTGCACGGCGTGCACGCCTGCCGGATAGTCCACGTCGTCGGCGCCGAAGGGACCCACGGTCAGGGTGGGTTCGGGGCCCGGGTCCAGCGTCAGCCACTCGGCCCAGGGCACATGGGGCTCGCCCACCACGGCCACGGTGCACGCCTGCCGGTCCCACACCAGCCCCGAGGGGTAGTGGCCCCACCACATGGCCGGCCCCTGGGGGGCGTGGGTGTGCAGGCCAAACGCGCGGGCCGCCTCGTACTTCAGGCCGCCCAGCCATGCGGGGAAAAAGGTGTGGCCCCCCGGGGGGTCGGGGAGGTCATGGCGCACCGCCTGGGGCCACGCGCTCAGAAAGGACCAGCGGCTGTCTGGGGTGACGGGGCCCAGGGAGTCCAGCAGCACGAGGCCCGGGGCGCCGGCGGCGTGCAGGCGGCGCAGGGCGTCGGCGGGGGAGAGGGGCGCAGGCGCGGTCACGGGGGGATTGTAGCGGGGGGGGGATGGGGGCGTTTGCTGCGGTGGCCCCACCCCCCATCCCCAGAAGGGACGGGGGGAGCAGATGTTCGCACCGGGCAAGAGTTTCTCCTGAAGTTGGCTGGCTCGCTCTCTTAGGTAACGTGTCCGGCTTCGACGCCAGCCTCCGCCCCAGCGCAATGGCCCGCGCGCTGCACGCACGACGGCCTCGTCTGGACCTGGGTGGTATGGGGGCAGGCTGCCTTGGTGCGGCCCAGCAGGTTCACTTTTCAAAAGACAGAGGGAAAGGCAAGGCGGAGTGGGGGACGGTTGTGCGCTTACGACGTGCTTGAGTGCAGCGACAAGGTCATCACCCACTGGGGGCCGGCGGGGCCTTGGCGTTCGCCGAGCAGAGCAAAGCCGGCGCGGTCGTAGGTGCGCCGGGCGGCGGGGTTGCGCTGGTTGACGGCCAGCACCACACGCCGCGCCTGCGGAAAATGCCTGGGCACAAAGCTGGGCAGGGCGCGCATGGCTGCTGTCCCCAGGCCGCGTCCCTGCTCGCGGGCGTCCACGCTCAGGGCGCTGAGGGCCACGGCGCCGGGGTCGGGCTGCGGCAGATACTTGTCGCAGTGAGCACCCACCGACAGAGCAAACAGGCCCACCGGGCGTTCGCCGTCCAGAAGAGCCACTGCCAGCCGGTCTGGGTCCGCCTGCACCTGCGTCAGCAGGTCACGGGGGTGGGCGGTGAAGGCCAGTTGCTCTGGGGACAGCACCAAGTTCAGCAGCGCGGCTTCAAAGGCCGGTCGAAAGGGCTCAAGGCGGAGCGTCATGGGCGCATGGTGGCATGGCGCTCGGGGATTGGGCGCCAGCTCTCTGTGCCTCCAGGGGGGTGGCAGAAGGTTCCCGCGTCAGAACTTCTGGATAAACGTTTTCCAGCCGTCGAAGGTGCGCCGGGTGTTCTGGTTGGCGAGGCGAATCTGCACAATCTGGGTGTTCGTCGGCTCGGCGCGGCCAGCGGCCTTGAAGGCGCGGCGGATCAGGGCGGCGAATTCGGCTTCGTTGCCGGCAGCCAGCACCCAGTCCTGGGCGGCGCGCATGACTTCCTGGTAGGTGGTGCCGTTGGCCTTGATGTTGGCCTGCCAGTACGTCAGGTCGGCGGTGCTGGCCGTGCGGCCCAGGCTGCGCATGAAGGCCGCGCGGATCAGGCCTTCGCGGGCGCCGTCAATCTGGGGGTCTTGCAGGTAGGTGCGGGTAAAGGCCAGCAGGCTGCTGTAGGTGCTCTCGGGTTTCTGAGCCAGCTTGCCCAGCAGTTTGAAAAAGGGATTATTCGGGTGCGGGGTGCCGCCCATCGCATCGAAAAACACGCGCCGGGTCAGGTCGGTCAGGATGGCTGCCGCGCCGGGGGCATGCAGGTTACGGGTCAGTTCGGCACGCACCTGGTTTTCCTGGGCCGCGCTCAGGTTGTCGTCGCGGTAGCCGCGCGCGGCCCACAAGCTGCGTTCCTGCAAGCTGCTGGGACGGCCCAGCACCTCGCGGTACAGGGCGTCCACCTGCCCGTTCGTGGCCAGACTGCCGGTGGCCTCTAAACTGCAGATAAACAGAAAACAGCTGGCATGGGCCGGGGCCAGGGTGCTCAGGGTCAGGGCGCCCAGTGTGATCAGCGCCGCGTGGCGAAGGTGGTGCAGGGTCATGGGCGCACGGTACGGGGTGGGGCGTTGCGTGGGCGTTTCGCGGGGGAAAGGCGGCGCATATCTGAGCGACATGCCCGGATTCAGGGCCTACGCTCATGGTCAAGGCCAGACCTTGAACTCAGCCAGAAGAAGATTTTCTTCGGTCTTCTCGGGAGTGCCGTTCTCTGTTTTGGGCTCATGCGGTTGTTTGGCCCCTCCCCCCTCTGGCGCGAAGGGCTGAATCTGGCCGGCGCAGGCCTGGGCACGCTGGGCATGGGCTACGGCGCCTACGCCATGTGGACAAAAAGCGTGCAGTTGGCGCTCTGGCTAGCCTTGTTCTGCCTGTGGAGTGTGTGGGTGGGGCTCGGGGCTTTCTCTTTGGCAGGGCACCTTGACCGGATGTGACCACGCCGCTGCATCCTCCCAGCCGGGCCAGCCACTTCCTTTCCTCAGGGAAACCCTTACGGTCTATCCGGGTTTGGCGGGGTACACTGGGGCCATGTGGGTGTCCACCAAAGCGCAATACGGGCTGCGCGCCCTGATCGAGATCGCGCGGCGGGGCGGCGAGGCCGTGCCCCTTAAAGACGTGTCCGAACGCCAGGGCATCAGCCAGCACTACCTGGAGCAGATTGCCAGCAATCTGCGCCGGGCCGGGTTTATCAAGAGCATTCGCGGCGCGCACGGCGGCTACCGCCTGGCCCGGCCCCCGCACGAGATCAACGCCTACGACGTGGTCACCGCCATGGAAGGCAGCATCGCCCCGGTGTCGTGCGTGGAAGACGACCATGTGTGTGAAAGCCAGAATGTCTGCGGCACCCAGAGCCTGTGGCACCGCGTGGACACCGCCCTGCGCGACGTGCTGGGCAGCACCACCCTGGCCGACCTGATCGTGGAAAGCGAGCGCCAGCAGCACGCCCGGCTGGTGCAGCTGGAGGGCAGCTACCTGCATCCGGGTTGATGGTTTAGGGGTGATGGGTGATGGAGAGGTCAATCCTGTCCATCACCCATCCACTATCTTCCCTACGTGTACCGCTCGCTGCTGAAGCCGCTGCTGTTTCGCCTGGATGCCGAAGACGCCCACCACCTCACCCTGGGGGGCCTGGAGGCAGCCTCGAAGGTGCCGCTGTGGCCCCAGGCGGCGCGCGCCCTGACCGTCCCAGGCGGCGAAACTCTGTGCCAGACCCTGTGGGGGCAAGCCTTCGCCTCGCCCGTGGGGCTGGCGGCGGGGCTGGACAAGAACGGCGTGGCCGTGCCCGCGTTCAGTGCGCTGGGCTTCGGGTTTCTGGAGGTGGGGACAGTCACGCCCCAGCCGCAGCCAGGCAATGACCGGCCGCGCCTGTTTCGCCTGCCGCCCGACGAAGCACTGATTAACCGCATGGGCTTTAACAACGGCGGCACCGAGGCGCTGCACGGCCGGCTTCAAGGGCTGCGAACCCGCCCGGCACCCGTGTGGGTAAACATCGGCAAGAACAAGGCCACCCCCAACGAGGCCGCCGCACAGGATTACCGCCGCTGTGTAGCCGCGCTGCAGGACGTGGCCGACGCCTTTGTGGTGAATGTCAGCAGCCCCAATACCCCGGGCCTGCGCGCCCTGCAGGCCGCCGATGAGCTGGCGGCCCTGGTGCGCGCCGTGCTGGACGAGGTTGAGGCGGGCCGGGTGCGCGCCCTGCGCCGCCCCCCGGTACTCGTGAAGCTGGCCCCGGACCTGCACTCCGCCGATTTCGAGGCCAGTGTGGCGGCGGTGGTGGGCGCGGGGGCGGCCGGGCTGATCATCAGCAACACCACCCTGGCCCGGGGCGGCCTGACCCACCCCGCCCAGCAGGAGGCCGGCGGCCTCAGCGGGCGCCCGCTGACCGCGCGGTCCACGGCCCTGGTCCGTGAGGCCTACCGCCTGACTGGGGGCCGGGTACCCATCGTGGGCGTGGGCGGCATCTTCACCGCCCAGGACGCCTACGACAAGATTCGCGCGGGCGCCAGCCTCGTTGAGGTCTATTCCGCCCTGATCTACAAAGGCCCCGGGCTGGTCCGCGAACTGAATGCCGGTTTGGCCGAACTGCTGCGCCGCGATGGGTTGCGGGGCATAGATGAAGTGGTCGGGGTGGACGCGGGGTAAGTGCGCCGATGGCAGATGGCAGCAGGCAGATGGCTGCGCTTTTCGCCATCTGCCCGCTGGTGGTGGCTCAACGGCAACAGGCCCAGCGGCTCACCAACACGCACCATCAGGACCGCTTCTGGCCTTGAGCCATTTGCTGTCGGCCATCTGCCCCCTAATGTCCGCTCGTCGCCTTCAGGCCCACAATCGCCACGACCATCAGCGCCATGAACAGCAGGCGCGGCGCGGTGGCGGGCTCCTGAAACAGCACGATGCCCAGGATGGCCGCGCCCACCGCCCCAATGCCCACCCACACGCCGTACGCCGTGCCAATCGGCAGCGTTTTGGTGGCCAGCCCCAGCAGGCCCATGCTGGCCACCATGCTCAGCAGGGTCAGCGCGGTGGGCAGGGGGCGAGTAAAGCCCTCGGTGTATTTGAGGCCAATGGCCCAGCCGACTTCCAGCAGACCTGCAATCACCAACAAGATCCATGCCATGACGAACAGACACCTCCACTGTGCCCTGCGCCGTCTTGTCGTGACCGGGTACGGCGGTGCTCTCGTCCGGAATCGGCCCTGGTGGGGGCGACTGAGGGCAGTATAGGGGCCCTGTGTAAGCAAGAGGAGAGAGGGGTGTAAAGGCGGTGAGGCGGCAGCGCCTAGCCCCGGCGGTAGACCTTGAAGCGGGCCGCGATGTCAAAGGTGGTGCAGGGGGCCACGTTCCGGGGCACGGGCGCGGCGCACACCGTCAGTTTGCCCCCGGCGCTGACCGTATCGGGGGTGCGCTCGCCCGCCGCGTCGGTGAGTTTGCCTAGCCTGGCGCTCAGTTCAACGGCTTCGTAGCCGGCGGCACTGACGGCGCGGTGCAGGGGATCGGGGCCGGGGTTGACCAGCGGGGCCAGCGGCAGCCACTGGCCCTGGCCCCGGGCATCTTTGGCGTATAACGTGGCCGACACGCGCGGAATCAGGAAAAAGGTGCGGGCCCCCGGCCAGCGCTGCGTCAGGGCCAGCGGCAGGCGCAGGGTGCACGTGGGGTAGGTTTCGTCGGCCAGCAGGAAGTTGTCGCGGCTGGCCTTGAAATAACTATCGGTGCAGCGGAGGGTGACCTTTTCGCGCGGCACCGGCACAGGGGGGTTGCCCAGCGCCTCGGCAGGCAAGACCAGCAGCGGGAGCAGCAGCAGGGGGCGCAGCAGACGGTTCATGGTTCCTCCAGCACCGTTACGCTCACGCTGTCGTCAGCGGCGGTGTACGTGCAGACCAAATCTACGGGCGCGCCGCCAGGGCCCGGCACCCGCCCATTCCAGGTGCGGCCGTCCGGGCTGGCGGCCATCTGCGTGGCGGCTTCGGTGGCTGTGGGCAGATGCAGGGCTTCTGGCACCTGCCCCAGCGCGGCGGCCAGGGGCGCGCGGCAACGTGTGAGCAGCCCTGCGGCACTGATGCCGCCCGCCACGTCGGTGCCCGGCAGGGGAGTGGCTGGGCGCAGTGCCAGCCACACCGCCAGGGCCACCACCGGCACGAAGGGCAGCGCCCAGCGCAGCGGCCACCACACCGGGCGCGGGCGCAGGGCGGCGCGCACCTCGCGGCGGTAGGCGGCCTCGGCCAGTCGGCGCTGCGCGCGCTGCTGCGCGGCCTCGCCTACCTGCAGGGCCGCCAGTTCCTCCGCCTCAATGCGGCGGCGATCCTCCTCGCTGAGCATGCAGGCAGCGTAAGAAGCCCAGCCGGGGGCGCGCATCCGCCCAAAGATGCAGCGGCGCCGGGGCAGGGGGGTGCCTAGGGCCGCTGGGGGGTCCAGTCCGGGTGCAGGTTGGGAACACAGGCGATGGGCATGGGTGCGCGGCCGGCGACCGGGCAGGCGCCTACTGGCGGGGAGCTGGCAAACGCGGTCTGCACCGGCCCGGCCAGGGCCGCGCCCACCACGACCGTTATCACCCCGGCCACCAGCGCCACACGTCTGGAAACACGAACCATGCCGCCGTATACGCGGCGCCCGTCCGGGGCGTTCCCGGCTCAAAGGCCAAGACCCCTTGAGCCCGGCCAGGGCACTTTTAAATGGGTCCACGCCATGCTGCGGGCAGGAGGCCCTATGACTGACCCGAACCCCGGCGCCCAGACCCCCGTCAGCGATGCCGACCGCCCCAGCCAGCACCAAAACCCGCCCGGTGGCGGCCAGAACGCGCCCCAGCCCACCTCGCCCGCCCCCACCGAACCGGGCACCCACGGCCGCCCCAGCGACGACAGCGACCCCGGCCACAGCTGAGCTGCGAAAAGCCCCACCGACGCTGTTCAGGTCGGTGGGGCTTCCTGTGGTTGTGGCTTCAGCTGGGGCCCTTTTTGGCCGGATCAAGCCCGGGGCGCTCACCCTCGGCGTCGCTTTTTACGCCCTGAGCGGCCTCGGCGTCGTCCATCTGGGCGCCGGGCTCCTGGCGAGCACCCCGGCTGTCCCTGGCGTTCAGGTCGGTGGCCTGCTGCTCGGTCAGGTCGGTGCCCATACTGGGGTCGTTCGGATTCTGGGTCATGCCTCAGCGTGCCGCGCCTGTATGGCGCAGCGGTGAGAGGGGGGTCAAGGCAGGCACGGACCTTGCGCGCGGCAAGTGCGGCCGGGCGCGGCCCGTGGCCCTGTTAGGGTAAGGAATGACCGCTTCTCTGGAACGCCTGGCCGTGGCCACCGCAATGTATTTTGCCCGTCTGGAATACGGCCAGTTGCGCACGCAGGCCGCGCCGCTGGACCCCGAAAGCGCCTCAGAGCGGGCTATTGGTGTGGCGACGGCCTTCATGGCCCAGGCCGGCCTGCCCGGCAGCTTCACGCTGAACGAGGAACAGGAACTGTACGAGCTGTTGCGCGGCACCGAGTAGGGATGGCTAGGAAGTGCTCACGGCGTCACAGGACGGGTCTTGTGGTCGCAGGCCCCGCGCCCAGAAGGAGATGACCATGCACCGATTCCTCGCCCTGCTTGCCCTGCTGGGCTTGTCGACCACCCAGGCGATCAAGCTTGAACTGCCGGCTTTCCTGAACACGGTGGCCAAGCTCAGGGACAACAGCCATAATTTGCCGGACTTCTGGTTTAATCCCTTGGTCTTGCTGCCCAAGAACACCAAGCCCACGGTGCAGGACAACACTAACGCCTACGCCCGCTGGGGTGATCGGCGCTCCCGTTTCACAGAGTTGGCCATCTGGCGCACCACCAATGGCAAGGCCATTGTCGGGATCAATACCGTCTTCACTCCAAGGGCCGGTTGTGGCGACTACCCCTGTGGGCCAGCAGCGGCTTTTCTTGGCTGGGACGGCACTCGCTACGTTGATCCCCCCGACGACACGCTGAATATCTCCAGTAGCTGTAAATCCCCCTTTCCCTTTGACGGCGGCCCTGTGTCTCCAGACGAGGCGAAGGTGTACCAGACGGCGCGCGCCCGCCTGAAGTCCTACGGGCCCTATTTGCGCAGCAACGAGAGCGCCGGGGGCATGTGCATCTTTCCGCAGCACGGAACGACGATCACCGTGGCGGTGCTGAACACAGATCTGGCCTTTGCCTACCAGGGAAGGGTGCTGCCGCTGTATTACTACCGGTTCGACAAGGTGAAAGGAACGTTCACCATGAGCGCGTCACCCTGATCCTCTCCTGCAGGGACACGGACAGCGACTCCGGGCCACGTCTTTTCAGGGGGGCACAACTGACCCCGGGCCGCCGCTGGCGCCTGTCCTGGCTGTCAGGCAGAGCCAGGAACTAGGCCCTCTGCTGATCAGACCCTCCCGGTGGCAGGGACCGGGCTGAGACGACAAGGGCCGTGTACACTCACCCCTGACCGCCTGCCGTGCGTGCAGGTGTACAGGGAGAAGCGACATGGACGAGAATCCGAAAAAGGCGCCGCGCAGCCGCGCGCGCATGCTGGAACTGGTGTTTCCCAAAGATACGAACTACCACGGCACCGCCTTTGGGGGCTGGGTGCTGTCCCTGATGGACAAAGCGGCCAGCATTGCGGCCGTGCGCCACGCCGGGGGCAACGTGGTCACGGCCCGCATGGACGGCGTGGATTTTCACGTGCCCATCCGCGTGGCCGACGCCGTGGCCCTGGACGCCCAGGTGGTGCGCGTGGGCCGCACCTCCATGACCATCCGGGTGGACGTGTACCGCGAACACATGGCCAGCGGCGACCAGGAACTGGCGACCACCGGCTTTTTCGTGTTCGTGGCGCTGGATGACCAGGGCAAACCCCGCCCGGTGCCCCCGCTGCCCGAGGGCCAGGACACCCGCAGCGCCCAGCCTGACCCGGACGCCCGCCCATGACCGATGCCCTCTCGCCCCTGCTGCACCTGACCCTGGTACGCCACGCGCGGACCGACTGGAACGGCGCTGGGCGCTGGCAGGGCTGGACCGATACCCCGCTGGCCGAGGCGGGCGAGGCCCAGGCCCTGAGCCTGCGGGCCCGGCTGGCAGGGCGCACCTACGACGAGGTGCACAGCAGCGACCTGAGCCGCGCGGCGCGCACCGCCGAACTGGCGCTGCCCGGCGCCCCCATGATTCTGGACGTGCGCCTGCGCGAACTGCTGTTTGGCGACTTCGAGGGCGTGACCACCGACGACGTGCTGCATGACCCCCGCTACACCGAGTGGCAGCGCGACCCCTGGCGCCTGCCAGCCCCCGGCGGCGAGAGCCTGGAAGAAGTGGCCGCCCGCATGCGCAACTGGGCCGAGGCCCTGCCCAGCGGACGCATCATCGCCTTTTCCCACGGCGCCGCCATCCGCGCCCTGCTGTGCGACCTGTTCGGCTGGCCCGCCGCGCCGCAGCCCGGCTACGTGCTGCCCTTTCCCTACCAGCTGTCCCACACCGGCCTGACCACCCTGACCTGTGTGGACGGCCGCTGGACCCTGCTGAGCTACAACGACCACGCGCATCTGGAGTGAGAGGCGGGGTGTGGGAAGTGGGGAGTAGGGAGTGGAGAAAGATGGGAGCTGGAGGTGGGCGGGCGTGTGGGCCACATGCCCCCTCACCCCCAGCCCCTCTCTGCGGCGCAGCTCTGCGAGTCCCACCCGGGGAGAGGGGAGCAAAGCCCTGAAAGTAGAACCTTCTGGTTCGCACCCAGCCTTCCTGCCCCCCTACCGCCCAGGTCCAGACGAGGCCGTCGTGCCCGAAGGGCGCGGGCCATTGCGCGTCATCAGCGGATGGCGTCGAAGCCGGACACGTCAACGAAGAGAGCAACTCCGCCAACCTCAGTAGAAACTCTTGCTCAGCGCAGCGTTGCTCCCCCTGCCCCTCTGGGGTAGGGGGCTGGGGGGTGGGGCCATCAGTGGAGAAACCCGCCCGAACCCCTACAAAAACCGCCTCGTCACCGACCGCTCACACCCCAACAGCCCCTTCGGCGGCCCGCTGTACAGCACCTCCCCCCCCGCCCGGCCCCCCTCCGGCCCCAGGTCCACCAACCAGTCCGCCTGCCGAATCACGTCCAGCTGGTGCTCAATCAGAATGACCGTGTTGCCCCCGTCCACCAGCCGGTCCACGATGTTCAGCAGCAGGCCAATGTCCGAGAGGTGCAGCCCCGTCGTGGGTTCGTCCATCACGTACACGCTGCCCTTCTTGTGCAGTTCTGTGGCAAGTTTCAGGCGCTGGCCCTCGCCGCCCGAGACCGTGCTCAGGGGCTGGCCCAGCGTCAGGTAGCCCAGACCCACATCGTTCATGGCCTGCAACACCGCGCGAATGGGCTTTTCGGTAAAAAAGGCCAGGGCGGCTTCGGCGGTCATGTTCAGCACGCCGCTGATGGTCTGGCCGCGCAGGGTGTGGCGCAGCACCTCGGGGCGGAAGCGCTGGCCCTCGCAGACCTCGCACACCGAAGTAATGCCCTCCATAAACGCGAGGTCGGTGTACACCACGCCCAGGCCGCTGCAGTGGGGGCAGCTGCCCTCGGAATTGAAACTGAACAGGGACGCGTTCTGACCGCTGGCCTTCGCAAACGCCTTGCGGATGGGGTCCATGATGCCGGTGTAGGTGGCTGGCGCCGAGCGGCTGTTGGCTGTCACCCGCGACTGGTCAATCACCACAGCGTCTGGGTGCTGGGGCAGGAACACGTCGTGAATCAGGGTGCTTTTGCCTGAACCCGCCACGCCCGTGACCACCGTAAAGACCCCTGTAGGAAAGGCCACCGAGACGTTCTTGAGGTTGTGCTGCCGCGCGCCTTCCACCGGCAGCCAGCCGCGCGGCGCTCTGACCTCGGTCTTCAGTGGCAGCTGCTGCGCGAGGTGCCGCCCCGTCAGGGTGGGGGCCTGCTCCAGTTCGGCGGCGGTGCCCTGAAACACCACCTGTCCCCCGTGCACGCCCGCGCCCGGCCCCAGGTCCACGACATGGTCGGCCACGCGAATCACGTCGGGGTCGTGTTCCACCACCAGCACCGTGTTGCCCTTGTCGCGCAGCTGGGCCAGCAGCCCCGTCAGGCGGGAGACGTCGCGTGGGTGCAGGCCCACGCTGGGTTCGTCCAGCACGTACAGCATGTCGGTCAGGCTGTTGCCCAGGTGGCGCACCAGTTTCAGGCGCTGGCTTTCGCCGCCCGACAGGCTGGCTGTCTCGCGCCCCAGGCTCAGGTAGCCCAGGCCAATGCCGATCAGGTGCGAGAGCCGCTCTGCTAAGTGGGCGGCCACCCGGGCAGCTCCCGGGTAGGTCAAGCCCTGCACGAAGGCCAGCAGGTCCGTGGCTTCGAGGTCCGAGAGTTCCGCGATGTTGCGGCCCTGAATGCGGCAGGCCAGCGCGGCGGCATTCAGCCGCGCCCCGTGGCACACCGGGCACACGGCCGAGGTGGTAAAGCGCTCCAGCACGGCCCGCCCCCGGTCTGACATGCTCGCCGCGTCCCGGCTGAGGTACATGCGCTGGAAACGGGGCACAAGGCCCTCGTAGGTCATGTTGATCTCGCCCAGCGACACCTTCAGGTCCTGGCCGTGCAGCAGGTCGTGCCACTCGCGCTCGCTGTAGGCGTCCAGGGGTTTATCGTTGTCAAAGAGGCCGCTCAGGGCATAGGTCTTCCACAGCCACTTGCCGGGCTGGTAGTCCGGGTGCAGAATGGCGCCGCCGTTCAGGGATTTCGTGCGGTCCAGCAGCCGGCCCAGTTCCAGCTGCGTGGTGCGGCCAATGCCCTCGCATTCCGGGCACATGCCCTGGGGGGTGTTGAAGGAAAAGGCAAAGGCCGGGCCCGCCGCCGGCTGCCCCACGCGGGAAAACAGCAGCCGCAGCGGCGCGGCGATATCGGTGTAGGTGCCCACGGTGGAGCGCGACCCACCCCCCACCCGCTTCTGGTTGATGATGACCGGGGCATTCAGGTGGCTCACCCGGTCCACGTCCGGCTGCCCGTAGTGCGGCAGGAAGCCCTGCACAAAGGCGGTGAAGGTCTCGTTCAGTTGCCGCTGAGCCTCAGCGGCGACGGTGTCGAACACCAGCGATGATTTGCCCGAACCCGAGACGCCCGTAAACACCGTGACGCGGTGTTTGGGAATGTCCACCGAGACGTTCTTGAGGTTGTGTTCGCGCGCGCCGCGCACTTCGATAAAGGCCCTGTCGCTCATGGTTTGCCCTCCTGCCTCCAGCGTCTCTGAGCCAGATGTGAAAATCCCCGACGTCTGGTCTTGAGCGGGGCTTCATGTTTGGCGTTTCAGGTCAGCTTCGTACCAGGCATGGAAGGGGAGGGCCGCCGCAAAGTCAGCCGACCGTTCACCGAGCAGGGTCTCCGTCTGCGTCAGGTCAACGCTGGGCACCCCAAACGCCCGGGGCCGCCGGGGCAGGTGAAAGCGAGTATGGTCGTGCGCCATCGCCACGACCAGCGTGCCCAGCGGGGTACCGTCTGGGCTGTGCAGGACACTCCACATCCAGCGTTCCTGGTCTGTCTCCTGCGCGTTGCCCCATTCGCGCGACACCCCAAAGTCACCCGGGAGGGGCGGCTGGGCGCGCAGGCCAGCGGCGCGCAGCTCGCGTTTGGCCCCGCGCAGCAGCAGGTTCAGGTAGGTGCCGTAGGCGGCGTCACCGGCCCGGGCGTAGGCGTCGGCCAGTTTCCCGGCGTGCGTGCCCAGCACGTCTTGCCACTGCGCGGCCAGCTGGGCATCCAGCCAGTCGCCCAGCGCCTCAATGTCACCGCTCGGAACAGGGGAAAGGACGGTCATGATGGCCTCCTTTTGACAGAATGCTGTCAAGTGGGCCAGCGTACCCGAATTGACAGTATGCTGTCAAGCTATGGCCCCCACGCCCGCTGCCGCTGCCTTCGCTGACCTTGTGGTGCAGGTGTTTCGCCTCAGCGGCCTGCTGCTGGATGCCGGCGACAAGTTAACGGCCCCCAGCGGCCAGACGAGCAGCCGCTGGCAGGTGATGGGCTGCATTGATCACGCGCCGCAGACCGTGGCGGCGGTGGCCCGCACCATGGGCCTGACCCGCCAGAGCGTGCAGCGCACGGCGGACCTGCTAGTAGGGGACGGCCTGGCCGCCTATGAGCCCAACCCCGACCACAAGCGCGCCAAGCTGCTGCGCCTGACCCCGGAAGGCCAGCGGGTGCTGACCACCATTGAGGAGGCGCAGGCCGTCTGGGCCAACCGGGTGGCGCACGGCATGGACGAGACCAAGCTGCGGGCGGCAGCGCAGGTGCTGGCAGCGGTGGAGGAGGCGCTGTAGAGGAGGTCCACAACCTCGCACGACGTCGCCGCCACTGTCCTCTACCATCAGAAGTGACCGGGAGGGCACCATGACACTCGAACCCAAATCCCCACGCCGGGCGAAGGCGCCTGAAACGCCGCAGTCAACCCCTGTCGCTGTGCCAGCGAGCGTTGCGCGGCAGGACCAGTTGCCTACGGAGCATCTGTTCCGGGCGCCAGGGCTGCAACGGCAGCGAGCACAGCCAGCGCTAACGGCTTCGGCACTGCTTCAAGCTGACCAGCATCACGGTCTACTTCAGAGGCAGGCTTTCACCGAGCGGGTGCAGGCGGCGCCGGCCCTCGTCTCAGCGGAAGCGGTGCCTGTCAGGCCCCATACACCGGCCGAGTGGGTCACGGTGATGCGGTATCAGGCCCAGCAGACTGAAGGCAGGTCGCTCTCGCCCCGGGAATGGAGCGGGTGGACGGCCCTGCAGCGGCAGGTGGCGAGCCAGCTGGGGCAGGCATATCGGCAGAGCCCTGAACTGGCCCCGGCCCGGCAGGCGAGCATGGCCGAGCACCTCGCCCAACTTCACCGCCATCCCCTCAGTGCGCCAGTGGCCCGTGTGACACTGGGCCTGCTTCCGCCATCAGAACGCCCGGCCGTGCAGCGCGCTCTGGACGCCGCCCTGGCCCGTATGGAGACCGAGCAGGCCACGCAGGCTGGAGAGGCCCTGCAGCGCCAGCTGGCCGAACTGGACGCCCACAGCGCGCAACCAGCCTTGGCGCGGATTCAGGCGCGGCGGGGCAGCGGCAACCCCCTTCCCGAAGCGGTGCAGCGCCACCTGGAACAGGGCCTGAACCACGACCTGAGCCGCGTGCGCGTGCACACCGACGCCGAGGCCCATCTGCTCGCCAAGAGCGTGAATGCTCTGGCCTTTACCAGTGGCACCGATATTTACTTTCAGGCTGGACAGTACGAGCCCAACACACAAACGGGGCTGGAGCTGCTGGCACACGAGGCCACACACGCGGTGCAGCAGATGCAGGGGCAGGTGGGCCCCGGCATAGACCCGGACCCCGGGCTGGAAGCACAGGCACAGGCTATGGGCCAGCGGGTGGCGGCCATGCCCCGGCAGGCCATTCGCCGGGCTGGTCCTTTGCAGGCCGGCACGGTGCAAGGCCCTGGTGCGGTGCAGCGTTTGGCGGCCCCAACTCCTTCCCGGCGCTGGCAGCAGGCCCACGCTTTTGGTGGGCAACTGACGGGCACGGCAGGGAACGTCGAGTTGACCATCACCTCACTTCAGGTGATTGGCAAGGGTGTGGTGGTGGGACAGTTCACGGCAGCCAACGGGTCAGGTCGAATAGACGGCTTCATGGACAGCAAGGGCAATGTGTACTGGACTGCCCGGTACCAGGAAGGCACCTTGAAAGGGAAGATGCGAAAATTCCACGGCCGGGTGGAGCAGGATGAAAAAGGCGTGCCGGTACGCGTGTTGGGAACATGGTTGGGCCAGAACGCGCAGGGGAAGCCGGCCACTTATCAATTGAAGGCGGCGTATCAGGAGCCGCAAGCCGCTGAACCAGACAGCGCGGCGCCTCAGGGTGGAGAAGCTGGCGGTCAGGGCATTTATCCAGTTCCAGCGTCAATTAAACTCCCCAATGGGGCAGTTTTGAAGCTCAATCCTGGCGACTTCAGTGCGACTGGCTCGTTTGCCACCACCACTGCTTCATCGGGGGAAGTTCGGTTCTCACCTCAACCGACGGGTCTTACCGAAGCGGTGACTCGGCAATGGCTGGCCGATGTGAAGGGCTTGAAGCCCAATGAAGTCCAGACGGCGCGTCCTTGGACAGCTGCAGAGTTTCTGGCACAAGGTTGGGATTACAGTGATGGGCAGAAGCCGCTTCGCTATGCCTCTGGACTCTATCAAGTCCATACTGGCTGGGATCTTAATACCACCAAGGAAAACGTCGCCGGTGGCTCTATGGCCAAAGCCGCTGCGGATGGGATTGTGTGGTTTAAAGACAAAACGGGGATGGGCAATACCATCGTCCTTTATCACCCTCAGTTTAAGCGGCATACCCGTTACGGCCATCTCAAAGATTTGGGGCCTTTGAAGGTAGGGCAGATTGTGAAGGCTGGCCAAGGGTTGGCTGTCATTGGCAATACAGGTACCAAAGGGCCCCATCTGCATTTTGACGTGATCAAAAAATATGTAGCAGCGGAGATGTGGAACGGGGCTGTCAATGCGCCAGGGATGACTCAACAGAAAATCAATCAATATGTCAAAGATCATTACGAAGATCCGATGGCTTTCTTCGCGCGCGTAGGCATTGTCCCGCCGGGTGCAACAGCTGAACTTGTTAAGCGTGAGGGAAGCCAAACTCAGAGCGGGGCCTTGCGACTTAACCCTGCGTTCTTGAATGCTGCAATAACAGCGCTGTTGAAGCTGCCACAAGCGCAGCGGCCTACCGAAGCCCTCGTACGTTCCACTGTGCCGAAACTATTGGAGACAGCTATTCAGGCGGGCATGACTGATCCACGAGAGATTGCCATGCTCCTGGCGAATGTGTCGCAGGAGTCAAAATTCGATCCCTCAACCACGGAAAGCCTGTACTACACTAAGCCGTCAGGATTGATGAACTTCTCGTATTTCCAGAAGAACCCTCAGCTTATTCCACAATACCTGCGTAATCCAGAAGCTCTTGCCAATGTGGTTTATGCAAATCGCCTTGGTAATGGTTCTGTTCAGTCAGGCGATGGGTGGAAGTATATTGGCCGTGGCTTGATCCAACCTACTGGGAGGGCCAACTATGCAAAATGGAATGTTATCTTCCGGGACAACGGCTGGAAAGTGAACGGCCAGTATCCAGATTTTGTGGCCAATCCCCAACTGGCCCAGCATCCGGACGCATCGTATAAAATTGCTGTCTACGGCGTTAGGGATGGTATCTTCACTGAGACGGTTCCTCTGCAGGAGGTCATGAAGAAGTTACCCGCTCAGCCAAGTGTGAATCAGTTTGCGTCCCTTCGGCAACAGTATGTGGGCCTTCATGGTGTGCAAGATGTTGGGCGAAACAGCTTGACTATTCTTCAAGCTCTACAGGGAATCCCGGCAACTATCCCCAAATGATTATGCGATCACTGCCTAAAAAAAGCTGTACCACGATGCTTTTCTTGTTTGTAACGCTAGGATCCTGTGCCGGCGCTTTTGGCCTGTTTGCCTCAACTTATTCGGAGTCAAAATTCCTGAATTCGAGTTTTTGTCGCAAGCTAAAATGTGATGCTCTTCCGGTCTATACATTGGGCGACAAGTATTCACACGAGTCCCAGATGTTCAGGATTTTCACCTACGATCTGCGCTCAGAGTTAGTCTCTGGTGCTCAGCTCCTGCTGAGGGTCAATTCGGGGGGCAGAGTTGATACCGCGAAGTTGTCATTCTATTTATCGGCCAGAGATGAAAAATCCGCAGTGTCGCTAATGACGGATGCCTGGTCAGCTCTTGTGGGTGTGCCCAAGAATTCCACTCTTCAATGCTTAGGTGATTTGAAAAATCCACATCGCGGTTCTTTAAAAATCTCAGACCCCTATATGGGCACATGTTCTATCAAAAACACTGTCTCTGATGGAAAAAAGATTGAATTCGTCGTGCAGAGGGGTCCATAATTCATAGCTACCGCAGTCCCAACCCCCCGAATCCGAAGGCTACGTTCTTCCTCTTCCCAATCCAATAACATTTCCCCTGCGCAGTCCTAATATCATCCAGCTGGAGAATGCCTAAAGAGCCCGGTCCATACGTGGTTCCTAGAAGATCGGCGACATAATTATTTCGCTTCAGGCTGGCCACACAGTCGGACAATTTTTGACCATTCGCCTGTCCACCGGCCAGATCCTCCATCCAGTTGGCGACCACAGCCAACTGCCGTGCTGTCCAGCGGTCTTGCAGCCTCACGGGGAAAAAGGCGATCTGACTCAGGTCCAATTGTTGGTTGTAGATACCGAGGTCATAAGCCAGATAGAACTTGTCCTGCCCACGGCGAACAAGCAGCACTTTTCCACCGGGCAGTAATTGTTCGCCGTGGCTTTTGAGCAGAGTTGCAGGACTGACTGCTGTACAGCCACCGGTACAGACCCGATTGATCCAGGCTTGAAGGCCCTTCATCGTCAGGGGAGTGTATGTAGACTCCTGGGCCTGAACACAACCGCCCATGAGGATGGCCAGAGCGGCTGTGGGCTGCCATAGACGCTGAAACATGGCCGCAGCGTAAGGCTTCAAAATGAGTCTTCACGCCGGCGGCGCCACTTCCAGTTCACTTGCCAGTTCGGCCAGGAACGCGCGCATGGTCAGGGTGCGGCGCCGGGCCTCGGCCTGCCCGGGCAGGGTGCGGAAGGTGCCGTCCAGCCGCAGCAACTTGGTAAAGAAGTGGTCCACGGTGTAGGTCAGGTCGTCGGGCTCGCGGGCCTGAGCCCAGGGGTCTTCGGGGTGCAGCAGGGCGCGGCCCAGTTGGCCCCCCACGCCCGCCACCCGCAGCACGCCCAGTGCGCCCAGAGCGTCCAGACGGTCGGCGTCCTGCAGCGCGGCGCCCAGGGCCGTCTGGGGCACGGCGCCGCGCGAAAAGCTGTGGTCGCGCACGGCCAGGGCCACCTCTTCGGTCTCAAAGGCGGTAAAGCCCAGCCCCGGCAGGTGCCCGCGCACCGCCTGGGCGCTACGTTCGCTGGCCTGGGCGCGCTCCGGGTGGTTCTTGGGCAGGTTCACCACATCGTGCGTGAGGGCCGCTGCCACCGCCAGCACCGCCGGTTCAGCGGGGGCGCAGCGCATGGTCCAGCGCGCCACCCGCGCCAGGTGCCCCTCGTCGTGGGCGGCGTCGGCGTGCATGTGGGCCTGCACCCAGCGCCACACACCGGGCAGCCGGGGATCGTGGGCCAGCAGTGGGGCCAGGGGCGAGGTCAAGCGCTCTCCAGCGCCAGTCGTGCGTGCGCAAGGTGATGGCGCAGGTGCCAGTCGTGTTTGGCAGTCAGGCGCCACAGGTCCTGTTCGCCCTCGGCGGGGTGCAGGACCCGGCGGGTCAGGTGGGCGGGGTCCACACCGGCCAGCAGCGCCAGCCAGCGCCCGTTGACTGCGTCCAGCAGCGCCAGGGCGTCGGCCACCGGCAGCGCCGCGTCGGGCAGGGTCAGCCACGCGTCCTGGTCAAACGGCTGAATCACGTAGTCCGGGGTGGTCAGGCCATAGTGAAGACGGTTCAGGCCGTGCAGGTGGGCGTCGGCCACGTGGTGGGCCAGCTGGTGCACGGTCCAGCCGCCCGGGCGGTAGGTGCGGGCCAGGTCGGCGGCCGGGCGCCCCGCCAGCAGGGTGTGCCACTCGGCTGTGGCCTGGGCCAGCCGCGTGCGCGTGGCCTGCAGCCCCGTCAGGGTCCGGTCGGGTTCGGGGATGGGGCCAAGCGGAAACTGTCGCGCGGGGTCCGTCATGCCCCGCAGTATGCCCCCAGTGGGGGAATAGCGATTTTATGAGAATGGGTGAGAAAGCTCACGCCCCGTCAGCTCGGCGTAAGTGGTGGGTGACGGCCCGCTGCCTACGCTGGGGGCATGACTGCCGCCGCTGCCGGGTCCCCTTCCATCTTGATCGTGGATGACAGCCCGGGGCTGCTGCAGACCATGAGCGCCATGCTTCGGCCGCACCTGCCCGTGACCCTGGCCGACAGTGGGCGCGCCGCTCTGGACAGCGTGACCGCTGACACGGCCCTGGTGCTCACCGACGTGCGCATGCCCGGCATGAGCGGCATCGAACTGGCCGAGCAGCTGCGCCGCCGCCACCCTAAGCTGCCGGTGATGTTTATGACGGGCGTGGTGGAAGAGGAGCTGCGCGCCCAGGCCAAGGCGCTGGGGGTATGTGAGGTGCTGCGCAAGCCCCTGCGCGCCGAGCGGCTGCTGCCCACCCTGAAGGGCTGGCTGGGCAGCGAAGCGTTTCAGGCTGACCAGACGCCCGCTGCGCCGGCCCCCGCGCCCGCCGCGCCCCCGGCGGTGGACGAAGCGGCCGAGCGCCTGAAACTCGCCGAGGACGCCAGCAGCCTGCTGGCCGGTCTGGGGGTGCTGCCCGGGGTCAGCGCGGCGGCGGTACTGGACGGGCGCGGCGCCTTGCTGGGCACCACCACCAGCGTCAGCGCGGAAATCCTTGCCTACGTGCGCTTTCTGTTCAACGGGGCCCGCACCCTCTCGCCGCATCTGGCGCAGCCGGGGCCGCTGCGGGCGGTGCATGTGGAGTTTCAGGAGCAGGTGCTGGTGCTCTGCCCGGTGCCGGGCGGCCTGAGCGCGATTCTGGTGCGCGACACCCCCACCGCCAGCAGCGTCAAGGCGTGGTTGCGCCAGCGCCTGAACTGACAGCGGTCTACAGAGGGGTGGGGGAGACGGCCCGGCCACCGTTCTGGGGCGAACGAGGTGCGGCGCCGGGCAGCGGTGTGGGCGGGCTGGAAGGGCGGCGCTCTGGCCCCAGTGTGAATGGGCGGCTGCTGTGAGGGGCCCCTGGCGCCGCGCTACAGTACCCCCATGCTGACCCTGGCCGAACTGGCCCGCCTGCGCCCCGCGCCCCCGGATGTGGCGGCTGAGACTGTGGCCCTCGCCGGGCAGGGTGGGCCGGGCCTGCTGGTGCCCGCCGAGTTTGAAGAAGCCTTTTACCGTGGCGGTAACCTGCCCGAGCAGCTGCGCCGCCTGTTTGCCCCCATCCGGCCCGCGCGCATAGATGAGGACGCCCTGGAGCCTCTAACCGAGCAGGCGCAGGCCCTGATTCGCACCACCTACCTGATGGACGATGCGGTGCAGAGCTTTTACCGGTCGCTGGCCCGCGCAGGTCTGCCCCAGACGGTGCAGGTGCGCCGCCCCGACGAGACGACGGGCGAGGTCGCGGCCTGGACCCCGCCCGGCACAGCGGCGCTGCAGGCCCTCAAACGGCTGTGGGCGCGCGACTGGACCTTTGAAGCAGTGCTGGAGCGGTTGGATACGGCGGGCAGTGTGGCGCTGGAAGCCCGCTCGTCGCTGGTGCTGCCGGCGTTGGCACCGCGGTAAATCGCCAGGGACCCGCAACCCACATTGGGCATGCCCCATCCTCCCAACCTTTCTAAGTTGACTAAACCAATCGGATTAAGCGAAGATGAAGGTATGTTGCGTTCTGGTCCCCGTCGCTCCCTCGTTCTGGCTGGCCTGCTGGTCCTTCCTGCCGCTCTGGCAGCAAGCGTGTTTCCACTGGCGTTGAAGCACGACTTTGGCGCTGTGACCTTCTCAAAGACCCCCACCCGGGTGGTCACACTCAGCGAGGAGCAGGCCGAACTGCTGAGCGTGCTGGGGGTGCGGGCCCTGGGCTTTGGTTCAGGACGTATTGAGGGGCGCCTGGGGCAGCCGGCCCAGAACCTGACCACCCTGGCCAAGAGCAGCCTCAAAGAAGCGGTGTATGTGGGGGCCTACGACAAGCCCTCGGCGGAACTGCTGGCCGCCCTGAAGCCCGACCTGATTCTGATGGACGGGGGCGACAGCAGCCGCGCCACTTTTGAGGCCGTGCGGAAGTTTGCCCCCACCCTGGCCTACGACTACGACACCCTGCCCTGGCGGACCGCCCTGGGCGACCTGGGGCGCCTGTTTGGCAAGTCGGCCCAGGCCAGCCGTTACCTGCAGACCTACGACGCCCGGATCGCCGCCCTGAAAACCCAGCTGGCCCCGGTGGCCCGCACGGCACCCAACACCACGCTGCTGTACATGTATGAGCCCAATTCGGTCATGGTGCTGGGGCGGGGCTTTTCGTTCAGCCGGAATCTTTCCGTCCTGGGGCTGACCCTCAACACGCCCGCCGGCATTGACCCGAACATCAGCTTCAAGCAGCTCAATGCCGAGGAACTGCTGAGCCTGAAAACCGACCGCGTACTGATTCTGCGCCGCCTCACGAACGGTCAACTGGTGCCGCCCAACGCCACCGACACCGTGCTGCGCCGCCTGGGCAAACCGGTGTACACCTACCCCCTGGACCCGCAGGAAGCCGCCAGCGGGCCCCTGACCGACCTGAAACGCGCCGAGGCCCTGGCCAAACTGATCCGGCGCTAAAACAGGCCCGGGGCGGCCCCAGTGCCGTACCCTGCCAGGGTGAACCTTGACCAGCTGACCGCGCCAGGGGCCTATCCCGGCCTGACCCTGACCCTGCACGACGGCGGCATTCTGGAGATCGTTATCCAGAGTGAGAAAACCCTGAACTCGGTGGATGCCCGGGCGCACCGCGCCCTGACCACCGTGTGGCGCGACATTGACGACGCGGCCGACGTGCGCTGCGTGCTGATTCGTGGTGAGGGGCGGGGCTTTTCGTCTGGGGGCGACTTTACCCTGATTGAAGAGATGGCCGGTGACTTCACCGCGCTGGCCCGGGTATGGAAAGAAGCGCGCGACCTTGTGTACAACGTGATCAACTGCGGCAAACCCGTGGTGAGCGCCATTCATGGCCCCTGCGTGGGCGCCGGGCTGGCCGTGGCCCTGCTGGCCGACGTGAGTATTGCGGCCCGCAGTGCCCGGCTGCTGGACGGCCATGTGCGCCTGGGGGTGGCGGCTGGGGACCACGCCGCGATCATCTGGCCGCTGCTGTGCGGGCTGAACAAGGCCAAATACCTGTTGATGACCGGCGAAAGCGTGAGCGGCGAGGAAGCCGAGCGCATTGGGCTGGTGAGCCTGTGCGTGCCCGACGACGAGCTGCTGGACCGGGCCTGGGGGGTGGCGCGGCGACTGGCGGAAGGCAGCCCCACCGCTGTGCGCTGGACCAAGTACGCGCTGAACAACTGGCTGCGCGCCATGGGCCCCACCTTCGACGCCAGCCTCGCTCTGGAATTCCTGGGCTTTACGGGCCCCGACGTGCACGAGGGTCTGGCCAGCCTGCGCGAGAAGCGCGCGCCGAAGTTTCAGGACGACGCGCCGATCTGACAGCGGCGGCCGGTTCCACCCTGGATGCAAAAAGCGGCCCCCAATGCCGTGGGCACCACTGTCCTGCGCAGACACTCACTTCGTTCGCCCCAGAGCCATTGAGAGCAGGTTCCCTAAGCGGGGCAGACTTCTTAGGCCGCCTTGACCTGATTGCGGCCGGCGTGCTTGGCCGCATACAGGGCGTCATCGGCCCGTTTCAGCACGCTTTCCAGGCGCTCGCCGGGCAGGGCCTGCGCCACCCCCAGGCTGACCGTGACCTGCAGCACGCGGTCATAGGGCACGTCTGCCACGGCCGCGCGGATGCGTTCGGCCACGCCCTGCGCTTCGGCGGCCCCCGCGCCCGGCAGAATCACCAGAAACTCCTCGCCGCCCCAGCGCCCGAACAGGGTGCCCCGGCGCAGGGCCCCGGTTACGGCCGCCGCCGTGCGCCGCAGCACCTCGTCGCCGTAGTCGTGGCCGTGGGTGTCGTTGATCTGCTTGAAGCGGTCCAGGTCAAAGAGCACCACGCTCAGGGGCTCGCGGGCCTCGCGCTGCAGGTGTCCGCCCAGCCACAGCGCCAGCTGGCGCCGGTTCGCCACCCCGGTCAGGGCGTCCAGATATCCGGCGCGCGCCTCGCTCTGGGCGGCGGCCAGGGCGCCCACGTAGCGGCGCTGCAGCAGCCCGAACAGCACGAAGAAGCTGATAAAGGTGACGTGCGAGAGCAGTACCTGGACCAACAGCGCCGAGTTCGCCTGCTGGCTTTCGGCCAGCGCCTGTCCCCCCGACAGCCACAGGCCAAAAATGGTCGCCAGCGCGGCGAAGATCGCCACCGAGACCCCGGTGGCCACCCGCGCTGGAAACACCAGAAAGGCCACCACATAGGTCAGCGGCAGCCAGTAGGAATAGCTGCCCAGGCCCCTCACCATCTCCTCGACCAGCACCGCGTGCGCAAATTTGGCCACGCCGGTGACAGCCAGAATCGCCAGATGCAGCGCCCCCACCAGCACGTAGTGGCGCGCAAACACCTGCAGCCACAGCAAAAACAGCACGTTCTTGACCGTCAGCAGCGCCAGCCCGGTGGCCACGCTGGGGCCCCAGTTCAGCGGATAGGCCACCATCAGGCCAAAGGCCGAGGTGGCCAGCGACACGGCCACCACCGCCATCAGCGCCTGACGCCGGAACTGCTGTTCGTGCGCGGTGGGCTCGGGCAGGGCAGGCAGCGGCAGCATGATTCCCCGACGGTAGGGTGCTCCTCCTGACAGAAGCCTCGCGTCGACAGAGGTCAAGGCCGGGTGGGCGGCGCGCGGCCCCCTGTCCCCGCCTGGGGAACGCCCGCGCCCTTTCATGCTGACGCGCGTTATTGTGAGCCGAAAAACCATTCCACTGGAGGGACCACCCATGACCATGACCACCAAACCCCCCGTCCGTGTCGCCGTGACCGGCGCCGCTGGCCAGATCGGCTACAGCCTCCTGTTCCGCATTGCGGCGGGCGACATGCTGGGCAAGGACCAGCCCGTCATCCTGCAGCTGCTGGAAATCACCCCGGCCCTCAAGGCGCTGCAGGGCGTCGTGATGGAACTGCGCGACTGCGCTTTCCCCCTGCTGGCCGACATCGTGACCAGCGACGACCCCATGGTGGCCTTCAAGGACGCCGATTACGCCCTGCTGGTGGGCGCCATGCCCCGTAAGGCTGGCATGGAGCGCGGCGACCTGCTGGGGGCCAACGGCGGCATCTTCAAGCCCCAGGGCGAGGCCCTGAACGCCGTGGCCAGCCGGGACGTGAAGGTGCTGGTGGTGGGCAACCCCGCCAACACCAACGCCCTGATTGCCCAGCAGAACGCCCCGGACCTGAGGCCGGGGCAGTTCACGGCCATGGTGCGCCTGGACCACAACCGCGCCATTTCCCAGCTGGCCGAAAAGACCGGGCAGCCGGTCAGCGCCATCAAGAACCTCACCATCTGGGGCAACCACTCCTCCACCCAGTACCCCGACCTGTCCGCCGCCACCGTGAACGGTCAGCCCGCCCTGGATCAGGTGGACCGCGACTGGTACGAGAACAGCTATATCTCCACCGTGGCCAAGCGCGGCGCCGCCATCATCGAGGCCCGTGGCCTGAGCAGCGCTGCCAGTGCGGCCAGCGCGGCCATTGACCACATGCGCGACTGGGCGCTGGGCACCCCCGAGGGCGAGTGGGTCAGCATGGGCATTCCCAGCGACGGCAGCTACGGCGTGCCCGAGGGCCTGATCTACGGCTTCCCCGTGACCTGCAAGAACGGTCAGTACGAAATCGTGCAGGGCCTGGAGGTCAGCGAGTTCAGCCGGGGCAAGATGGACGCCACCGCCAAGGAACTGGAAGAAGAGCGCGACGACGTGCGCAAACTGGGTCTGGTGAAGTAACCGCAGAAGGCACATGGCGGATGGCAGATGGCCCGGGTGGCTGTCTGCCATCTGCCTTTTGCTCTGGGCCATCTGCCCGCTGACCCCCCGCTTGACGTGCAGTTCACTGCACGTTCCATGCTGGGAGGCAGGAGGTTCACCATGAATGCACGGACTGGGCAGGACTGGACGGAGACATTGGCCGCTCGCCACGAGGAGGCGCGCCGGGCCCGCTGGACGCGGCTGAGGTGGCCCGCGCTGCGCCTGCCGCGCTGGGAAATCACCCTGACCATACGGCGGCTGGCGTAGTGGACATCAGCGCCGCAAGTTTTCGCTCGGCGGTTCAGGGCCTGCGCGAAGCCCTGGTAGGCACCATGCCCGCTGAGCAGCGCGAACAGCTGGTGGTGATGTGTGGTGGCCCGGACGTCTTTGAGGCCCTGTTCGATCTGCGCGGGGTGGGCATTGGCCGCTTTGCCGCCCTGATGGGCCTGCCCACCACCACCGTGCGCCACCTGCTGCGCGAGGACCTGCTGCACCCCCTGCGCGTGAACGGCAAGTTCCGCTTTCTGCTGCCGAACGTGGCGGAATTGCGTGGTGTGCAGCAGTGGCAGGCGCTGGGGCTCACGCTGGAGGAGGTGCGCGCCTTTCTGCAGGGGCAGCGCCTGATTGGCCTCGCGGCGCAGGGGGGCCTGACCATGACCGTTCACCATCAGGCTGATCCGCCAGACCCCGAGGCGTTCACGCAACTCAAAGCCACAGTCCTCGCCCGCGTGCAGGCGGCCATTGCAGGCCTGGAAGAGAAGCACGCCACCCTGGGCCGGCAACTGGAACAGGCCCGCGCCCTGGCCGCCGCACTGGCCCAGCCGCCGGGCGACACGCCGGCCGACACGCCGGCCGTCTGACCGCCTTTATTCCACCTTCACGCTTGGCCTCCCCCATGATCCGCTCGGTCCCCCGGACGCATACAGGCTGGGTGGAGACGCAACAGCACCAGCCGCCGCCCAGCGCGTGTGGCGCGGGCCCCCTGTTGCCGGCACACGCCGACTTCCCTGCGTCCCGGAGGACAGACCATGAACGAAACCCGCTTTGATCGCCGTAAATTCCTGGGGGTGGCTGGGGCCACCGCCGCCACAGGGCTGCTGGCCGGCTGCGCGCCTGCGATGGGCATGGGCCAGACCCGCGCCAACCTGGACGCCACCATCTTCAACTTCGCCCTGAACCTGGAATACCTGGAAGCGGCGTTCTACCTGGCGGCCACCGGGCGCCTGCAGGAGCTGGACGCGGCGGGCGGCAACAGCAGCAAGGTGATTCTGCCGGCCGGCTTCACGGGCCGAAACGGCGACGGCGTGAAGTTCGCTTCCGGCGACGTGCGCGACTACGCCAACGAGATTGCCAGCGACGAACTGGCCCACGTGCGCGTGATCCGCAAGGTGCTGGGCGTGGGCGCCGTCTCGCAGCCCACGCTGGACCTGGGCCCGGCCTTTGCGGCGGCGGGTGCGGCGGCCTCGGGCGGGGCCATCACTGGCTTTAACCCCTTTGCCAACGACCTGTTCTTCCTGCACGGCGCCTTTATTTTCGAGGATGTGGGCGTCAGCGCCTACAAGGGCGCCGCACGCCTGCTGACCGATGCGGGCGCGGGCGGCAACCTGGAAAACGCGGCGGGTATTCTGGCGGTCGAGGCCTACCACGCGGGCATGATCCGCACCCTGCTGCACCAGCAGCGCAACACCGACGTGACCCCCACCCTGAAGGTGGCGGACGTGGTGCAGGCGATCAGCAACCTGCGCGACAGCGTGGACGGGCCGCTGGACCTGGACCAGGGCATCGTGGAGAAGGGCGCAGCCAACATCGTCCTGGCCGACACCAACGGCATTGCGTACAGCCGCACGCCCCGGCAGGTGGGCAACATCGTGTTCCTGGCCCCGAACGCGGCCAAGGGCGGTTTCTTCCCCGAGGGCCTCAGCGGCAACTTCAGCGCCATTCTGGCTCTGTAAGACAGGCGCAGAGCAGAACCTAGAGCCGCCCCGGGTTTTCCCGCAGCGGCTCTGGGATCAACGAAGCGGGTGTCCGCGAAACACAGCAGCCGCTGCCTTGAGGGACGATCTGCTGTGCCCAGGGTGGAACGGGCCGCCGCTCTCGGCTTGAACCGCTGGCACCAGCGATTGAATCCGAGTCGCGCAAGAGGGTGAGAGACGGGTTTCGGGCGCGGAGTCTACGAAGCGGTGCCTTGCTGCGTTGCAGGCGGAGCAGCTGGCGTCCGTGCAAAGCGGCAGTGGGGCGAGGGGAAGTGGCCGTCACAGGCACTTCCCCTCGCCCCACCTGTTTTCAGGTCCCGGCCCTCAGTCCAGGGACACGACCCATTCGCCGGCGCGCATCAGAGGCACACGCCCGCCGTCCTTGGTCAGGCCATCCACATCGGTCTGCGGGGTGCCGATCATCCAGTCCACGTGAATCAGGCTCTCGGCGTTACCGCCTGCCGCGCGCAGGGTGTCCGCATCCGTGCCGCCCTGCACGTTGGTGGGGTAGCAGCGGCCCAGGGCAATGTGGCTGGCGGCGTTTTCGTCGAACAGGGTGTTGTAGAACAGCGTCCCAGTGCGCGCCACCGGCGCCGAGGCGGGTACCAGGGCCACCTCGCCCAGGCGCGCGGCGCCTTCGTCGGTCTCGATCAGCTGGCGTAGGGTGGCTTCGCCGCTCTCGGCGCTGAACTCGGCCACGCGCCCGGCTTCAAAGCGCACCCGGATGCCTTCAATGAGCTGACCCCGGGCACTCAGCGGCTTGCTGGCCACCGCCCAGCCGTCCACGCGCTCCCGGTGCGGGGCGGTGAACACCTCGTCGGTGGGCAGGTTGGGCACGGCGCGAATGCCGTTCTGGGCGGTTTCGGCGCCGCCCTGCCACACATGGTTCTCGGCCAGCCCCACCGTCAGGTCGGTGCCCAGGTCGCTTTTCAGATGCAGGGCGGCGTACTGCTGGCGGTTCAGAAAGTCGGTCAGGCGTTCCAGGCGCGTGGTGTGCTCGGCCCAGGCGGCCACCGGGTCGGGCAGATCGGCGCGCGTGACCGTGAAAATGTCCTGCCACAGCCGCGCCACGGCGTCACCTTTGGGCAGGTCCGGGTATACGCGCGCCGCCCAGGCGGGAGTGGCCATGGCCGCCACCGTCCAGTTCACCTGAAAGGCGCCCGTGGCCTCGCTGACCCGGCGCATGGCCTGGGCCATCAGGCGACTGCGGGTGGCAATGCGGCCAGGGTCCACGCCCGCCAGCAGCGCGGGATCCTCGCCCACAATGGCAATGGAGGCGTAACCGTCTTCCACCATCGCCTCGCGCTCGCGCGCCGCCCATTCGGGGACAAAGGCCACGGCCTCGTCGCAGCCCTCCTCGAACAGGGCCAGGGCGAGGTGGGGGTCGTCGTACACCACGCGCACGTCGGCCGCACCTGCGCGGTAGGCGGCGCGCGCCACCAGCCGGGCCAGGGCGGTGGCCTCCACCGGGGCAGTCACGCGCACCTTGCCGCCGGGCTGCAGGTTGACCCCGGTGTGCACCAGCAACTCGGCGTAGCGGGCCAGCAGGGTGTCGAAGGAAGGCGCAGTCTGGGTCATGCCGCCCACTCTAGCGGGGCCCGGCTGACTGGGGCGGGTCGTCCAGGGCCGGGCGCCAGTACACCCCGGCCTCACGCGCCAGCACGCCCAGCCCCACCATCTCGCGGCGCAGGGTGAACACGTCGCCATACACCTCGCCCAGCACGGCGTTGACCTCGCGCTCGGGGTAGCGGCGGCCCGGCTCGAACAGCCCGGCCAGTTCGTGCAGAATCACGTCGCGCTTCTTGCGCTGCGCGGGCAGGGTGCTCAGGCGGCCGTCTTTGAAAAAGGCCCGCAACACGCGGTCACGGTAGGGGTCGGCGCTCTGGGGGGGCGGCGCGGCGCCGCGCACCACGTCGCCCAGATTCAGGTTCAGGGCCGCCACCTGCGCGCGGTGCAGGCGGTGGTGGCCGTCCTGGCGCGTGGCGATCAGCCCGGCCTCGGCCAGTTGCGCGAGGTGATGGCTCACCGTGGCGGGCGCCAGATTCATCAGGCGGGCCAGGGCGTCGCCGCTGGCCTCCTGGGTCCAGATCAGGCGCAGCATGCCCAGACGGGCGGGGTGCCCCAGCGCCCGGAACAGGGTCGCGCGGGCGGCCAGATCGGCGCTCATGGCTGGCCCGGGCGGGGCCAGGGCCGGGCGCCGTGGGCCACCAGATGCGCGGCGGCGTAGATCTCCAGTGTGGCGTTCAGGGTGTCCAGCCGCGCCTGCGCCTTGGCTGTGGCCGCCCCATCGCCTGCTGCCCGTGCCAGCCGCACATCGCGCTCGGCGTTGGTCTGCAGGCCCTGCACAATGCGCTGAAAAACCTCATTCATCTTCTCCTGGCTCATTTCGATCCTCCTCGAATCATTGTGGAAGATTCGAAGAGCGTCGAAATGCAGAGAATGGCTTAGCGGGATGGGGGCATGGGAAGGGATCAGGGGCATTCACGGCGCTGGGGTGAAGCGGGACAGCTGATATGGAACTCAATGGATTGCGCAGCCGTCCGAGCCTCGCGGTGGCCCCCTCACCCTTCCGTCGCTCCGCTCCTCCTTCCCTCTCCCACCAGGGGAGAGGGGAACACGGCAAGCGATCACGAGAGAAGCAAGTCCTGTTCAGCCCGTGTGAAAACGGGGAAGAGCGGCGGCGTTCCCCCAGCCCTTCGAGCCGCGAAAAGGCCGTCCTCACCGGCTCTGACTGCCTCATCTGGGCTCTCCTGCCCACCAGAGGTTGTCCCTTGGTCTTCTGCCCTCTCACCAGCCCTCGATCTGCCGGCCAGCCTCAAACGCTGCCACTCCCACCGCCACTGAGAGGTTCAGGCTGCGCCCACCGCCGGGCTGGGGCAGTTTCACCCGGGGCAGGGCATCGCGCAGCCACGCGGGCAGGCCGCGCGATTCGGGGCCGAACAGCAGGTAATCGCCGCGCACAAAGCCCGCGCGGGTGTGCAGGTCCGTGGCGTGGGTGCTGAAGGCAAACACCCGCGCCCCCGGGGGCAGGGCGCCCTGAAAGGCCGTCCAGCTGGCGTGTTCGTGCAGGGTCACGCCCTGCAGGTAATCCATGACTGCGCGGCGGAATTCGCGGTCGTGCAGGTGAAAGCCAAAGGGGCGAATCAGGTGCAGTTCGGCGCCCAGCACCGCGCAGGTGCGGGCCACGTTGCCCACGTTCCCCGCCTTTTCCGGCTCGAACAGGACAATGTGGAGCAGCGGGGGGCTCTCACTCACCCGGCCACCAGCAGCACGGTGGCGCGCGCCTGCACGTGGTCTGGGGCCAGTCCCTCGGAGGTCTTGAAGCTCACGCCCACCTCGGTTTCAGGCAGCTGCAGCAGCTCGGCCATGCGCTGGGCCATCGCCGCGCGCAGGGGGCCCAGCTTGGGGCGGTCCAGGGTGACCACCAGCGCGGCGTTGGCGGGGCGGTAGCCGCGTGCCCGCACCAGTTCCAGGGCGCGCGCCAGGATCACGGCCGAATCCAGGCCCTGCCACTCGGCGGCGGTGTCGGGGAAATACTGCCCAATGTCGCCCAGCGCCAGCCCCGACAGCAGGGCGTCGGCCAGGGCGTGCAGGGCCGCGTCGCCGTCGCTGTGGGCCACGGCGCCGGCGGGCGCGTGCGGCACGGGCACGCCGCCCAGCACCAGCGTCCGGCCCGCTTCCAGCCGGTGGGCGTCTTCTCCGTAGCCGATGCGGTAGGGCAGCGCAGACATGGCCCGGAGTGTAGCGCGGCCGTTAACGCTGCCGTAACGCGCCCTGCGCGACGCTGCGGGCCACAGGGGGAGACGCCGAAAATGATGCACCTGGATGACGATTTGTTCGAGCACCTGCCGCTGCCGGCTGTGCACTGGACCCCGGGCCACCCGGCCCGGCTCAACCGCGCTTTTACGCGCGCCTTTGGCCTGGGCCCGCTGCCCCTGCCACTGCTGGACCGACCCGACGGCGCCCACCACACCCGGCTGTCCACCCCGAACGGCGAGGCGCGCATCTGCCGCCTGCTGCTGCGCACCCTGCCCGGTGGCGACCGCCTGGGCGTGATTGAAGACGTGCACGACTACCACGCCGATCCCCTGACCCGCCTGCCGGACCGCCGCGCCCTGCTGCTGGACGCCGAACAGGGCGCCCCGGTCACGCTGGCCCTGCTGGACATTGACGGGCTGGCCCGCGTGAACCACCGCGCCGGGCACGCGGCGGGCGACGCCGCGCTGCACGCCCTGGCCGAACACCTGAAGCGGGCCGCCCGGCACTGGCCGGCGCAGGCCTACCGGCTGGGCGGGGGTGCCTTTGTGCTGTGCTCGCCGCACCTGCTGGTGCCCGGGCATTTCAGCCCGCTGCAGGACGCTTTTGCGGGGTCCCTGGCGGCGTTCGGGGTGCGCCGGGCCACCTTCTCGTTTGGGCTGGCGCACGCCCCGCAAGACGGCACCACCCTGGCTGAACTGCTGGCCCACGCCGAACGCCGCGTGCAGCGCAGTCAGCGTGCCGGGGGGGGCGGGCTGGCCGCCGAACTGGTTCACCTGCTGCGCCACACCCGCCTGGGTGGCCCCTCTGATTCGCGCCGCACGCCGTTGGTGCGGGTCTGAGCCGCGTGGCCGCCCCCCCCCAGCCCCTAGCCTCTGGCCCGGCGGGCCGCACGCCCCGGCGCCGCGCCCTGCCCCCAGCCGACCTGGGCCCGCTGTGCACGCACGGCGATCACCTGTACGTGGAGACCCGGCGCGGCCCACTGCCGCTGTACCGTTTTTTGCCGCTGCAGGCGGCGGTGCTGTGCGGCGAGCGCGTGCCCTACGCCGCCGACTGGCCCGAGCACCTGAAGCTGTTCGTGTATACCTACGTGCCGCTGCCCGGTCCCCGGCCCGCCCCCGCCGCCCTGGCCCCCCTGATGGGCGTGCAGGCGCGCGACGCCCACGGCCTGCGCCCCTGGCCCCAGGCCACCTATCAGGGCTGGCCGCTGTACCTCTACGCCTACGATCAGCCGGGGGGCGCGCCGCTGGGGGCCGCCGCCCACCTGTTCGCCCCGGTGCCCGCCACCCAGTTGCCCCTGCCGTTCCCCGGCGCCGAGCAGCAGGGCCCCTGAGCGAGAGGGCGCGCCCCCTTTGCGCCCACCGCCCCCCAGCGCCTGCCCCCGTAAGGAGACCCCATGTCCATCCAGAGTCCGCTGAACTTTCTGGCCCTCACCACCTTTGAAGGGCGCCTGTACGCCGTGAGTCAGGCAGGCGAGCCGCTGGCCCTGTACGTGTTCGCGCCGCTGGCCCAGGCCTACGAGGGCCAGTACGAGGTGCCCTTTGCGCCCCACTGGCCGCGCTACAACGAGGCCTTTGTGCTGCAGTACGTGCCCATGCCCATGCTGCCCCCCGAACAGCTGCCCGACGCGCTGGAACCGGACATCACCAGCCAGGAGCGTCCCGGCGACCCGGTGCGGCCCTGGGTGCAGATGCTCTACCAGGGCTGGCCGCTGTACTACGTGCAGGGCCAGAAGGCCAGCGCCGCCAGCGACGTGCAGCCCGCCATGTTTCAGCCGGCGGTGGTGGGCATGGCGCCGCCGGACGGAGGGGCGAGTGCCGGCACCCCCGCTCCGGCGGCCCAGGAACGCGGCGATGTGGTGCTGCCGGGGCCTTTCCTGGGGCCCTGAAGCCCGCGCCAGTGCAGCCGGCAGGGTGAGGCGGGCCGTGTGCGGGGAGGGCTGCTGATCTTGGTGCCCAGAGCGGGAGCTGGAAGGGCGCTGAGACAGGGTGAATGACCAGCACACACAGCGGAACTGGGGCAGGGCAAAGACGTCTTTCTGGCTGAAAGTCGAACGGGCCGCCCCAGTCAGGGCGTTGACCCCTACGCACTGGGCTTAAGGCGCTGGGCTCAGGGTGCTGGGCTCAAACCAGACCGGAGGCCACGGGCACGCCGCCCCGTGGCCTCCAACTTCCTTCTCACTGTCCCTACGGCGCCGCCAATCGGTGGCCCAGCGCCGGGGTGGCCGGGGCCCAACTGCCCAGGCGCCCCAGGCACCCGTGGGCAAACCCCACCGCCTGCGCCATCTGTTCCCGGCGCCGGGCCCGCGCGGCGCGGTGCTGGGCCAGCAGCAGCCCAAACAGCGCGGCGTCGGTTCCGCAGGGCAGCCCGGCGGCGCCCGCCACCTGCTCGGCTGCGACCCAGCCGTGAAAGTAAGCCACGCTGGCCACGTCCCACGCGGCCGGCACGCAGGCGGCGTCCCCAAAATCCAGCAGGGCCGCCAGCCGCCCGCCGCGCCACACCAGCTGCCCGGCGTGCAGGTCGGTGTGGCAGACCCGCGTGGGGCCCTGGGCCACCCGGCGCAGGTCCTCGGCGCGGCGGGCCAGTGGGGCGTGCAGGGCGGGGTCAGCCTGCACCAGCGGCTGACGGTCCAGCGGCACGGTCCCGAACGGCCACGCCTCTGGCAGGCGCGAGCGCACCCCAGCTTCCGGGTCCGGCGCCTGGCCCTGCAGCAGGTCGGGGCGGTCGGTCAGCAGGCCGTGCCCGCTGCGGGGCAGGGCGTGCAGCACCCGCAGGGCGTGGCCCAGGTCGGCCCAGCCGCTGTCGCTGGGGGGCTGCAGGTCGCCCGTCATCAGGATGTCCACGCAGTAGGCCTGCTCGCCGCGCAGTACTCCTGCCGCCAGGACCGGTGGCACCGGCACCCCCTGGGCGGCCAGCCGCCGCTGCAGCAGGGCCTGCACGCCCAGCCGCGCCTCCGGGCCCAGCGCGAGGCGGGCCACCCGCCGCCCGTCGGTAAAGGCCACGCAGGTCGCGCCGCGTGAGAGCGGCTGCGCCCCCAGGCCCAGCAGGGCGCGGGCATCAAGTAGGGCCTGCGCCTCAGCGAGCATGAAGCACCGCCGGCCGCTGGAGATCTATGTAGTCCAGCACCACGCCCGCGTGGGCCTCCGGGGTCGCGGCGGCGAAATACAGGCGGTGCCCCTCCACGTAGCGGCGGTTGCTGGGCGCAGCGGGGTCCGGTGATCCGTATCCTGGGCCCCGCGCCGCGCCCCGGGGCACCGAGACCTCGAACGGCACCCGCAGAAACACCGAGTCGTCCCAAAAGGCCCGCAGCTCCGGCCGGTGCAGGAACAGACCGTCCATGATCAGCAGGCTGCCGGGTACGGCGGTCTGGGCCGGCAGCGCCAGCGGTTCGTCGCGCTCCACATCGAAGACCGCCGGGCGGTACTGCAAACCTCCGCCCGGCGAGAGGGGCACCAGCAGTTCCCGGCGCAGGGCGTCCAGATCGTACGAGTCCTCGTAGAAGCCCTGGGGCGAGGTCCGGCCCTGGCGGTCGCGCATGGCGCGGGGATGGTGAAAATGGTCGGCGCTGGCGCGGATCACCGCGCGGCCCCGGGCCCGCAACTCGCGGTCCAGCCCACCAGCCAGTGTGGTCTTGCCAGCGCCGTCCACGCCGTCAATCGCCACGCGCCGCACCGGGCACGCCGGTGGCCCGGCCAGTCGGCTCACCAGCCACGACAACAGCTCCTGCCGGGTCGCGTGGGCCCGCAGGTTTGCAGAAGGCGCGCGCATCAGATTTTCAGGTCGCCTTTCTCCGTGACGTTCAGGCCCTGGGCCACCTCGCGCGAGGCCTGCTGGCGCTCGCGGTCCAGGTAGGTCTGGGCCTGGGCCACCTCGCGGTCCAGCACCGTCATCGTTTCGCGGAAGCGGTCCAGGGCCTGCTGGCGGTAGGCGCTGATGGCGTCCAGGGCGCCGTACACGTCGCGGAAGGCCGCCTGGATAATCTGCGGGTCCACCGTGGCGCTGCCCGCCTGCCGCTGAATCTCGGTGCTCTGCTGTTTCAGCAGCTGCGCCGTGGAGCCGATCATCTTGCCGGTGGTGTCGTTCAGGGCCGTGACCTGCCCCAGCACCGCCTGCTGGGTGCCCAGCGCCTGCGAGACCATCAGGGCCGTCTTCAGGGCGCTCACCGTGGTGGTGGTGGCGCGGTCCACGCCCTTGATCAGTTCCAGGTTGTTGCGCCGCACGAGGTCCAGGGCCAGATACCCCTGAATGCTCACCGCCAGCTGGGTCAGCAGGTCGGTCACGCGCTGTCGCACGGCAAAGAGCAGCTCCTCGCTGACCATCCGGGCTTTTTCGGGGTCGGTGGCCTGCAGGTCGTGCAGGCGCTGGGTCAGGGCTTCATCCACCGCCTTGCCCACATGGGCGTACTGGCGCAGCTTCTGCATGGTGTCCCACAGATGCACCTTCTCGGTTTCAATGGTGGCGTTGTCGCGCCGCAGTTCGTCCTGGCCCCGGTACAGCGCTTCCAGAATGCCGTTGAGGTGGCTCTGGGCACTCTGGTACTTGTCGAGGTGGTTTTGCACCTTGCGCCCGCCCGGCAGTTTGCCAAACAGGCGCCGGGGCGTGGGCGCGCGGCTGGGGTCCAGGTCTTCCACCGTGCGGCGCAGATCGGTCAGGCCGCGCAGGATGTCGCTGCCTTCGGCCAGGGCGCCCGCGCGGGTGGCGCGCAGGGGGCGGTCCAGCATGCGGTTGCTGCTCTGGGCGGCGGCGCGCTGTTCGGGCAGCCCCAGTTCGTGCACGGCGTCCAGCTTGCGCTTGAAGTCGGGGGTGTGGGTGCCCGCCGAGAGGACCTCCTGGGCAAAGGCCTGCGCCATCTGCTCCAGGCGGGCGCGGTCCTCGGGCGACAGGGGCACCATCTCGGGGGCCTCCTGGGCCTGCACGGGGGGCACGGCCTCCGGCGCGCGAAGCATCGAATCGGGGGGCGTCAGCGGGCCGCGAGGATCACTCATGCCCCCCATTACGCCGCGCGGCGGCGCGCGGTTGCATCCGGCAAAAGGCGCAGTGCCCGGCGGGGCCTTCAGGACGACAGCGGCAGCGCCAGCCGTTTAAAGCGGCAGTCCTGCCAGAACTTCACGAAATGGTCCACCTGTGCCAGAAAGCCCGGGAAATCCTTGCTTTTGACCATGTAGGAGCTGGCAAACAGGTTGTACGCCTGCGCCACGTCCTCGGGGTTGTCGGAGGTGGAGAGGATCACCACGGGCAGGTGGCGTAGGCCCCGGTCGGCGCGGATGGCCTCAATGACCTCAAAGCCGCTCATGCGCGGCATGTTCAGGTCCAGCATCACCACGTCGGGCAGCAGGCGGCCTGGGGTACGCAGCCACGCCAGCGCTTCGACCCCGTCCTCGCACAGGCTGATCTGCACGGCGTCGGCGTGTTCGTCAAACGCCTCCTGGGCCAGCAGGCGGTCGGCTGGATCATCATCGATCAGCAGAACATGCAGACGCCGGAAAGATGTGCTGGTCATGGGATAAGGCAGTGTAGCGGCTACACCAAGCCTTCAGGTTTGCGGCCCTCACACTCTCAAGGCGCCTTTATGTTTCTCAATTGCCGATCAGTTCAGGATCAGGAAGCTGAAGAAGAGTTCGCGGGTGTGGTGAGCAACTGTGGTGTCCGCCGGGTCCCACACACCCTACCCTGGCTCCTGTGACCCCCGCCCCTCTTCTTCTGCGTGGGCGCCAGCCCGCCGATCTGCCGGTGCTGTGGCGCTGGATGCACCAGGAACGTTCGCCCGCGTGGCAGCAGTGGGACGCGCCGTATTTCCATTCGGGCCGCCCACCCTCTGACCTGATCCTGGAGGCGTATATGGAGCGCGCCAACGCCCAGCCCCCGAATCCCCACCTGCGCATTCTCGACCTGGGCGGCCAGTGCATCGGCCAGGTGTCGCGGAGCGAGGAAGCGCCCGCAGGCGGCGGGTGGTGGGACCTGGGCATCCTGATTTTCGACCCGGCGTATTGGGGCGGCGGGCTGGGCACCCAGGCGCTGCGGCTGTGGACGGCTGCCACGTTTGCCGGAACAGAGGCGCAGGTGCTCACCCTGACCACCTGGGGCGGTAACGAGCGCCTGATCCGCGCTGGGGAGCGTGCTGGCTACCACGAATGCGCCCGCATTCCCCAGGCCCGGCGGTGGCAGGGCCAGCGCTGGGACAGCGTGAAGCTGGCCTGCCTGCGGCCCGACGAGCCCGCCGGCCAACCGGCGGTCCAGATGGGCCAACCATGAAAAAGTGCCCCCTGATTTCACCCTGACCGTAGCGGGTATGCTGACCGCATGACCATTCCCCCCGAGGTGCTGCGCGAGACCCAGGCCCGTTTCGAGACCCGGCAGGCGCAGCGCCGCGCGCGGTTGCAGCGCCTGGACCTGCCGGGCGTTGCCGCCGATACGCCCGAGCGGGTGGCGGCCCGGCTGGCCCGCGTGGGGGTGCCGCTGCCCGACGCCCAGGCCCTGGCCAGCGGTGAGGCCGAGCCCGCGCAGGTGGCCGCGCGCCTGCCGCCCGGCCCCCGGCAGAGCCTGGAGCGGCTGCTGGGCCGCAACGATCTGGTGGGGGTGGCCTACCTGGAACTGGCGCGGCAGGCGGCCGATGCGGTGGCGCGGCTGGTGCTGCTGGACGCCCGGGGGCGCCCGGCCGGCTACGGCACCGGCTGGCTGTGCAGCCCGCAGGTGCTGGTAACCAACCACCATGTCCTGCCTGACCCCGGGGACGCCCGCACGGCACAGGCGGAATTTGGGTACGAGCTGCGCCCCGACGGCACCCTGCGGGAGCGCGTGACCCTGGCCCTGGACCCGGACACCCTTTTCATCACCAGCGAGGCGCTGGATTACACCCTGGTGGCGGTGCGGGGCGACACGCACGCCTACGGCTACCTGCCCCTGCTGGACGCCCCGGACAAGCACATGGTGGGCGAGGCCCTGAGCATCATTCAGCACCCCGGCGGCGAGCCTAAGCAGGTGGCGCTGCGCGAAAACCGCCTTGTGGACCGCCTGCCGGATTTCCTGCACTACGAGACCGACACCGCCCCCGGCAGCAGCGGCAGCCCGGTGTTCAACGACGCCTGGGAGGTGGTGGCGCTGCATCACAGCGGCGTGCCGCGCACCGACGCCCAGGGCCGGGTGCTGCGCCGCGACGGCCGCCCCGCCGCCCCCGGCGACCCGGATACCGAACTGGACTGGATGGCCAACGAGGGCGTGCGCATCAGCCGCCTGATCGCGGACCTGCGGGCCCGCCCGGAAGCGGCCTCGCCCCTGGTGAGCGCGCTGCTGAATGCCCCCCGCCCGGTCCGGGAGCGTGCGGGGGTCGGGGGTGCGCCGGGCGGCGCCCTGAACCTGGGCACCGTCACCCCGGGCGCCGATGGCACCGTGAGCCTGCCCGTCACCCTGAGCCTGCGGGTGGCCGCGCCGCCCCCCACCCCCGAGGACCGCCCGTACCTGGACCCGGCTGACCCGGGGCACGCAGCGGCCTACTACCAGGGCATAGGGGAGACCCTGGCCCCCGCCGAGCGTTTTGCCGCGCTGAGTGCGCTGCTCTCGCGCAGCCACACCCGGCCGCTGGTGTACGACCCCGCCCAGCACCTGTACCCCTGGGTGGACCTGTGGCCGGACGGGCAACTGCGCAGCCTGTATTCCGGCCGGGTGCACAGCCCCGCCGAACTGATCGCCGCCGACCGCATGGCCGCCGAGCGCCGTGCCCGGCTGGCCGCCCAGGAGGGCCTGAGCACCGAGGCCCTGGAAGAGGCCCTGCCCTACAACTGCGAGCACGTGGTGCCGCAAAGCTGGTTTGGCCGCCGCGAACCCATGCGCGGCGATCTGCACCACCTCTTTGCCTGCGAACCCGCCTGCAATTCCTTCCGGGGCAACACCCCCTACGCCGATTTTCCCGACCATGACGAGGTGGTGCGCAGTGACTGCGGGCGGCGCGAAGTGGGCGAATTCGAGCCGGCCGCTGGCAAGGGCGCCGCCGCCCGCGCCACGCTGTACTTTCTGCTGCGCTATCCCGGCGCCGTGCACCCCTACGCCCCCCGGCACCTGGACACGCTGCTGGCGTGGCACGCCGCGCAGCCCCCCGGCGACTGGGAACGGCACCGCAACGCGGCGATTTTCGCCCTGCAGGGCAACCGCAACCCGCTGATTGACCACCCAGCCTGGGGGGCGGGGATCGAGTTCGCCGCCGGGCTGGGGCGGTAAGGCCCCCCACAGGGGCCCCCGGCGCATTTGCCAGGGCCCTCTATACTGCGGGGCGTGCTTGTTGCCGCCCAGGACGCCAGTAAAGACTACGGCCCGCTCACCGTGCTCCACGACGTGTCGTTTGCCGTGCAGCCCGGGGACCGGGTGGGGCTGGTGGGCCGCAACGGGGCTGGCAAAAGCACCCTGCTGAAACTGCTGACCGGCGAACTCTCCCCCGACGGCGGCGTGATCAAGCGCGGCCCCGGCGTGCGGGTGCGGGCGCTGCGCCAGGACCCGGTGTTTCCCGAACAGGCCACGGTGGACAGCGTGCTCTCGGCCGCTTTTCACGACCTGGACGCCCTGGAAGCCGAACTGCAGGCGGCGGCCGAGGCCATGAGCAGCGGCACCCCCGAGAGCATCCTGCACCACGAGGCCGTGCTGGAACACTACGCGCGCCGGGGCGGCTTCGAGCGCCGCAGCCGCAAGGACGCCGTGACCCTGGCCTTTGGCTTCCGGGGCCGTGAGCACGACCCGGTGACCGGGCTCAGCGGGGGCGAGCGCACCCGGCTGGGGCTGGCCGCCCTGCTGGTGGAAAACCCGGACGTGCTGCTGCTGGACGAGCCCACCAACCACCTGGATATCGTGATGGTGGAATGGCTGGAAGCCTTCCTGAACCGCTACCCCGGGGCCGTGCTGGTGATCAGCCATGACCGCGCCTTTCTGGACAACGTGACCCGCGAAACCGCCTACCTGCGCGGCGGCACCCTGAAGGTGTACGCGGGCAACTACTCCACCTTCCGCGAAGCCCTGGCCGCCGAACTGGAACAGCAGGCCGCCCGGCACGCGGTGGAAAGCCGCCAGATCGCCTCCCTGCAGGCCAGCGCCGACCGTATGAAGATCTGGGGCCTGGGCATGAGTAAGCTGGCCCGCCGCGCCAAGGCCATGCAGGCGCGCGTGGACCGCATGCAGGCCCGCGCGGTGGGCGCTCCGCCCCCCGAGCAGCGGACCACCCGCATCACCTTCCACGCCCCCGAAAGCGGCGACGTGGTGCTGGACGCCCGGCACCAGACCCGCACGCTGCCGGGTGGGCGCACCCTGTTCCGGGACGTCAATCTGCAGGTCCGGCGGGGCGAGCGCATTGCCATCATCGGGCGCAACGGGGCCGGCAAAACCACCCTGCTGCGCGCGCTGCTGGGTCTGGACCCCAGCGACGACCCCCGGGGCCGGGTGCTGACCGGCGCCCGCGTGACGGTGGGCTACTACGATCAGGCCCTGCGCGGCGTGGACCCCTCGCAGACCCTGTACGACGTGGCGCGCGCCTACACCCAGAAGGACCCCGAGGCCCACGACCTGCTGGGCACCTTTCTGTTTCCCTACGACCAGCACGACAAGCCCGCCCGCATCCTCTCGGGCGGCGAGCGCGCCCGGCTGGCGCTGCTGAAACTGGCCCAGGAAGACCACAACCTGCTGGTGATGGACGAGCCCACCAACCACCTGGACATGGAGATGGTCGAGGCCCTGGAAGCCGCCCTGGACGACTTTGGCGGCACCCTGCTGATGGTCAGCCACGACCGCGCCTTTATTGAGGGGCTGGCCGACCGCATCTGGCTGCTCGAAGACGGCCAGCTGTACGAGTACCCCGGCTGGGAGGACTACAAGGCCAAGCACCGCCCGGCCGTCGCCGAAGAGGCCCCCAAACGCCCGGCCCCCCCCAGCGCCCCCAAGGGTAAGGGCCTGTGGCACCTGAAGCGCGAGGTTGAAGCCCTGGAAGCCGAGATTGCCCGCCTGGAAGGCGAACTGGAAGCCGCCCAGGCCGCCCTGGGTGCAGCGGGCCCGGACGCCGACTTTGCCGCATTGGGGCAGGCAGCCCACGACCTTGAAGCGCAGCTGAGCACCCAGCTGAGCGCCTGGGAAGCCAAGCAGGCCGAGGTGGAGGCGCGCGGCGGCTAATACGGATTTCGGATAATCCGTTACAGCCCCTACGCGTCGCTTCGGTGCTTCCACTCCTATCCGTCACCGTTTTTCCTTCTCCCTCCGGTCGGGTTGATCCGTTATGGAATAACGGATCAACCGGAATCCTTATAAGTCGCTCAAAGTTGATCTTGAGATCAACCGAGCGAAGCGAGGATCGAAGAAAGAACGTTGCACCGGGAGAGGAGACTGTTCGGTGTCCTCCTGAACAGTCGCAACGTGAGGGGCGGCGTCCTTAGGTGCAGGCCACCCCTGCTCTGCTTCCCTGGACAGCGGGGCAGCTGTACCGGCCCCCAGGCCTTATCCTGAGTGCCAGAGTCAGGATTATGCCGATCCCCCAGACCCAGCCCACGCCCAGCCCAGCCCCCCAGGACCTCCACGCCCGCTCGTTGCAGCTGGCGGCCGAAGCCTATCTGGCCCACAGCCATCCGCGCGCGCCGCTGCGCATTGAGCGCCTCAGCCTGCACGGCGTGGTGTACCGCAGCGCCCCGGACCCCGCCGCCCTGCGCCTGAACCGCCCCCTGGCCGAGGACGTGGTGATGGTGGCCCTGGCCGCTGGCGAGGCCGCCGCCCTGAGCGGCAGCGCCCCACACGCAGGGGGGCGCGACGCCCGCATGCTGCTGGCCTGCGCCCTGACCGACCCCGACGAGCACAGCACCCTGGACGCCTACCTGAGCGTGCTGCGGGGCCGCGCCCGTGCCGGGTTGCGCCGCGCCTGGAGCGAGGTAGAGGTGCTGGCCGCTGGCCTGCGCGAACACGGCGAGCTGGACGCCGCCCAGGTGGCCCACCGCGTGGCCTGCGCCCAGGGCATCCGCGCCAGCCTGCTGAACTGACAGCGGTTTTCCGTGATGCTCAGGGGAGGAGAACACCCCCTCAACGCCACGCCAACCGCTCTCTGTCGCTGTCACTACGCGCCTTTCGCCCCAGATGACCCGAAGGGTGAACTCTTCAGGTCACGTGCTGACCGCTCTGAGCAAGGGGGCCCCAGCTTCCAGGCCCCCCGCTGCCATGAGCGGGCGATGAGGCCCGCCCACCAGCGCTCTCTGAAGCTCAACAATGCCGACAACCAAAAAGCCTGCGCAGGAGCGGTTCTCAGGCCCGAACGCCCGGTAAGCCCATCTGCGCGCTCGGATTTTGGAGCCTCCCTTTACCTTGCAGGCTGCCTCACGTTGCGCCCCGCGCCGTGCGCGCACCCTGGGCACACGGAGGTTTTCCCATGAACACCAACGAACCCCAGAGCATGGTCAGCCGCTGCGACGCCACCACCTGCCGCTTTAACGAGGACATGAACTGCACCGCCGGGCAGATTGAAGTCAGCCTGAGTGGGCAGACCGCCCAGTGCCTGACCTTCACGCCCACGGAAGGCATGAGCGACAGCTACGGCATGACTGCCGAGAACAACTGAAGCCTTCAGGGCGTGCGCTGGGCGCTGGCTCAGCCGCACGCCTCTTCTTTTCAGGAACCGCCGGGAGCTTCTTTCCGGCGGTTTTCCATTTGGCCCCAGACAGGGGCCATTGTCAGAACCCGGAGAGGCGGGCGGGGGGCAAGGGGGCCGCGCCGTTTGCCCTGCATCTGCTTTCCCCCATGCCCGGGCAGCTGGGCAGCGCGCCTGGCGCCCGTCAATGGCGCCTCCCGCACGTCCCTGACCTTTGCATGAAGGCGGTAAGACTTGACGTGGCATGCTGCCAGGCGTGCGCCCCGTTCGCCTCCTCCTCCATTTCCGCTGCCTGAAGCGAGGTCTGTCATGAGTCCTGCGGCCACCTTTTCCGCTGTGCAAACCGCCCTGAGTGACCTGCTGCGCGTGCATGCGCCGCAGGCGGTGCTGCTGGCACAACTGGGTGAGGAGGTGCTGCGGGTGCAGGCCAACGCCCCGGCCGCCCCGGCTGGCCCCGATCTGGTGCCGCCCGACGACTGGTTCGAGCGCGGCGAGATGGTCTGGCTGACCCGCGACGGCGCCCTGCTGGGCCTGCTGTGGACCGACGGCGGCCCGGCCGCGCCCGACGCGGCGGTGCAAGTGCTGACCATGCTGCTGGCCGCCGCGCGCCTGGATGGCCAGGGCCGCGAAACGGAAGTGATGGTCACCCAGCTGCCGGTGGCCACCGCGTGGCTGACGAGCGAACTGCTGGTGCGCAAGGTCAGCCGCCCCTTTCTGGAACTGTTCGAGCTGACCGAGGCCGAGGTCACGGGCCGCAGCGTGCACGACCTGTTCGCCGAGCGGCCCGCGTGGCTGGGCGCACTGGCGCAGGCGGGCGCTGGGCGCTCGGTGCGGCTGCCCGATGAACAGGTGACGCGTGGGGGCGAGACCTTCTGGATGCGCGGCGAGGCGCGGCCCTACTACGGCGCGGCCTCGGCCGGCGTGATGCTGACCCTGCAGGACGTGAGCGGCGAGTACGAGCGCGCCGCCCGGGTGGCCGCGCTGCTGGACACGGACCTGCCCGCTGCCCTGCTCTCGGATTCGGGGGCGGTGCTGCAGGCCAGCCACGGCCTGAAGGAACTGCTGCCCGCTGCTGCGGCCCCCGCCACAGGCGCCCCGCTGTGGGCGTGGCCCTGCTTTGCCGACGTGCCGTCTGAACCTGTGCGCGACCTTGTGCGGCTGGCGGCCACCGGGGGGGCGGCGCGGGCCGAGGTGGAATTGGCCTCGGGGGGCAGCCTGGCCCTCAGCGTGCGCCGGACCTCGGAACCGGGGCTGCTGGTGGCGCAGGGCGAGGCCGGGGCCCAGGGCGGCCGCGCGCCGCTGGGCGTCATGAATCAGGTGCTCTCGCTCTCCGAGGACGCCACCATTCTGGTGGACCACGCCGGGCGCGCGCAGTTGGTCAGCGAGCGGGCCGCGACCCTGCTGGGCGTGGAAGCCGCGCGGCTGGTGGGCCTGGCCGTTTCGCGCGTGATGAACGAACTGGGCGTGCGCCTCTTTACCCCGGCGGGCGAACCGATGGCCCTGCCTGACTGGAAGGAGGTGGCCCTGCCGCTGCGCCAGGAGATTCTGCTGGCCCTGCCCGACGGCACCGTGCGCCAGATGGAACTGCGCGTGACCGGCGTGGGTGGCGAGGCGGGCGGCTCGCGCGGCAGCGTGCTGCTGACCCTGCGCGACCTGACGGCCCTGCGCCGCGCCCAGGCCAAGATTCGCCACGACGCCCGCCACGACTCGCTGACGGGGCTGCTCAACCGCACCGGTCTGCGCGAGGCGCTGGGCGGCGCGGCCCCGGCGACCCAGGGCCAGACGGTGGTGTGCCTGGACCTGGACGGCTTTACCGAGCTGAACGCCGCGCTGGGCCGCACTGCCTGTGACCGCCTGCTGATCCAGGTGGCCGCCCGCCTGAACGACCTTGCCGCCGAGACCCGGGGGCAGGCTGCGCGACTGGCCGACGACTCCTTTGCCCTGAGTCTGCCCGGGCTGGACGCCCACGACGCCTTGGCGCGTGTGGAGGCTGCTCTGGACGTGCCCCTGCGCGCGGGGTCGCGCGACGTGGCGATCACAGCGGCGCTGGGCGTGGCCACCACGCAGCCCGGCCAGCCCGGCGACGCGGCCCTCACCGACGCCGAGGTGGCCCTGCAGCACGCCAAGCGCCAGGGCCGCGCGCAGCGCAGCGTCTTTGATCCGGCCCTGCGCGCCCAGGTGGCCCGCGCCTTTGAGCTGGAAGAGGCCCTGCGCGGCGCCCTGGACAAGGATCAGTTCACGCTGCTGTATCAGCCGGCCGTGTCGCTGCGCACGGGCCGCGCCCTGAGCGCCGAGGCCCTGCTGCGCTGGAACCACCCCACGCTGGGCATGCTGAGCCCCAATGCCTTTTTGGATCTCGCCAGCCGCAGCGAGCTGATTGCCCACATCAGCGAATGGGTGGTGCAGGAAGCGGTGCTGGGCCGCCAGTCGGTGCGCGGCGCCCTGGGCGACCGCTTTGAAGACTGGGCGGTCAGCGTGAACCTGAGCTTGGAAGAACTGCGCCGCGCGGCGGGGCTGCGCCGCCTGCTGCCGCTGCTGTCGGCCGAGGGCGCCCCCGACATTGAGGTGGCGGCGGGCAGCCTGCTGGACCACAGCCAGGAAACCCTGGCCCTGCTGGAGCAGCTGCGCTCGCTGGGCGCGCGCCTCAGCGTGGATGACTTCGGGGAAGGCGAAACCAGCCTGTCGGCCCTGACCCGCTTTCCGCTGAGTGCGGTCAAGCTCCACCCCTCACTGACGGCCCGCCTGCCCGGCGATGAGAAGTCGGTGACGCTGGTGCAGGCCACCATTGATCTGGCGCACCGCCTGGGCCTGCAGGTGGTGGCGGTGGGTGTGGAGCATCAGGCCCAGCTGGACATGCTGCGCGACCTGGGCTGCGACGCCGCGCAGGGCTACGCGATCACCCCGCCCATTCCCGCGTCCGAACTGGTGGAGTGGCTGCGCGAACATTGAGAGCAGAAGGCAGTCGGAGCGGCCCCGTGGGATAACGGGGCCGCTTCTGCTGTGGAGAAGCGCGGGGGGTGGACAACGCGCGCACAGGCCACACTGAACAACACCGGGGTTTGGCCGCGTGGCTTCCAGCGCGGTAAAGCGGGCTGATAGCGGTAACCATATGACCTGAAGGTGAACCCTTCAGGTCATATGGGGCGAGCGGACTTGCAAAGCTGCGGAGCAGAGCGAGTGACCGCGACAGACAGCGGTTGGCGTGGCGTTGAGGGGAGGGAAGTGTCCCCCCCAACGGAACGGAATACCGCTGTGAGTGACTGTCCCGCTGCCTTCTCGGCCCAGCCCCCCTTCCCCTCTCTGAAGAAACACTTAAGGTTCCCAGCCTCAGACCGCGTGCCCGGCAACAGGTTGGCCGGCCCCTGTCCCTTTAACGTGAAGGCGTTTCATTCGATTCCGCGTTCGTCTCTCTTCAGGAGGTTCCCTGCCATGCCCCACGACGATACCCCCGCCCCCAGCGCCCTGCCCCGCCGCGACGCCCTGCGTCTGCTGGGGGCTGCCGGCGCCGTTCTGGCCGCCGCGCCGCTGGCCCGTGCCCAGACCGCGCCGGCCACGGCACCAGCCGCGCCCGCCGCCCCCGCCATGCCCATGAACGGCAATGGCTTCTACCGCCAGAAAATCGGCGACATGACGGTGACTGTGGTCAGCGACGGCACCGCGCCGCTGGCCGCCGTGCTGCCCACCTGGGGCGCCAACCCGGACCGGCAGGGCGAGTTCGCTGCCACCCTGGCGGAATACAGCGTGGCGGCCACCAACACGGTCAACCACTTCAACCCGGTGGTGATTGAGATGGGCACGCAGCGCGTGCTGGTGGACACCGGGCGCGGCGGGGCGAACGGGCAACTGGTCGCCAACCTGCGCCGCGCCGGCATTGATCCGGCCAGCATCACCACCGTGTTCATCACCCACGGGCACGGCGACCACATCGGCGGGCTGACCACGGGCGGCGCGCCCACCTTTGCGGGGGCGCAGCACGTGATGGGCGAGGCGGAATACCGCTTCTGGACCACCCAGGCCAGCCCCAGCGCGGCGGTGCAGGCCAACCTGATCGCCCTGAAAGACAAGTTCCGGCTGATTCAGGCGGGGCAAGAGATCGTGCCGGGCGTGACCAGCGTGGCGACCCCGGGCCACACCGCCGGGCACCTAAGCGTGCTGGCCGGCAGTGGCGCCAGTGGCGTGATGGTGCTGGGCGACGCCGCCGGGCATTTCCTGCTGTCCCTGAAACACCAGGGCGCGTACATCGGCTTTGACACCGACGGCGCGCAGGCTGCCCGCACCCGGCAGGTCATCTTTGACCGCATTGCCACCGAGAAGCTGTGGGTCACGGGCTACCACTTCCCGTTCCACGCCATCGGCCACCTGCGCCGCCTGAACGCCCGGTCGTATGAGTACGAGCCGACGGTGTGGAACTGGAGCTAAGCAGGCAGAGGGCTATGAGCCATGGGCCATGGGCTGTAAGGAGAGGGCCCGTGGCTTGGGGTTGCTAGGAGCGGCTGGGCCGCCAGAAGGGGAGGCGCTGATCACGCCTCCCCTTTGCTTTGCCGGGTGGTGAGGCGCCGTCCTTCACGCGCTTGCCCACCCCTCATGGCTCATGGCCCAAAGCCCATGGCCCCTTTTTACACCTCGGCCACCTCAAAGCGCAGGCCCAGCTCGGCCACGCCGTCCTGGCCGTTGGGGTCGCGGCCGGTGACCACACCGTAGGCGGCCTTTTCGGGCGTGAGCCACGTGTCGGCCACGCGGCGCAGGTCGTCCAGGGTGACGGCCAGCAGCCGGGCCTTGTAGGCGGCCTGGACCTGTGGCGTGTAGCCGGCGTGGTCGCTGAACACGCGCAGCTGTCCGGCGGTGTCGGGGCTGGTCAGGGGGTCCAGCAACTTGCTGGCCGAGAGAATCGCCTCGGTCAGCGTGCGCTCCTCGTGCACCCCAGCCAGGAACGCACGGGCTTCGCGGAAGACGCCAAAGGTCCGGGCCAGGTGGGGATCGCGGTAGCTGCTCATGGCAAACAGGCCGGTCCGGGGTTCAAAGCTGGCCGCGCCGCTGTAGGCCCCGCCCTTCTCGCGCAGTTCGGGCAGCAGGTACTCGGCGCGCAGCAGGCGCGAGAGCACCAGCAGCGCCGGGCTGTCGGCGTGGGTGTAGGGCACGGTGGGCCACGCCGCCGCGTTGTACGACACGGGCGTGTCGGTGGTGCGGGCCTGCGGGGTGCGGGGGGCCAGGGCCGGGGTGGGCTGGCCGGCCGCGCCGCCGGGCAGGGCGGCCGTCAGCTCCTGCAGGTCCAGCCCCAGGTCGGCCTCGGTGGCCGTCAGCAGCAGCAGTGGCTCGCCCTGGCGAATCAGGGCCTGCAGGCGGGCAAACTGCGAGAGCAGCTCGTCCACTTTCTCGCCTTCTACAATTCCTTTCAGGGTCGCCAGGGCCGACAGGCCGCTCAGACGTTCCTGCAGCGCGCCGGCCGGGCTCAGCTGGGCCTCGGCCAGCCGCTCGGCGTAAAAATTACCGCTGCTCACCACACTGGATTTCAACCCCGCCAGCCGCTGCTTGAGCAGCTGGTCCAGGCGCTCGCGGGTGAATTCGGGGGCGGCCAGCAGATCGCGCAGCACCGTCACCAGCGCCGGGGCGTTGCGCGCCAGGGCCTTGCCGCTGAAGGTGACCGCCAGCCGCACGCGGCCCAGGTCGTCCGGGGCGTTGCCCACGCCCACGCTGGCGCTCACGCCCCCCGTCACGGCTTCCAGGCGCCGGGCCAGCGCCGCGTAGTCCTGCCCGGCGGCGCCGCTGCGGGTAACCGCAAAGGTGTACAGCGGCAGCACGCTCAGCAGGTCGTCGGGCAGCTCGGGCAGGCGCAGGCGCAGGTCCAGGTAGCTCAGGCCGCCCGTGGGCTGCGGCGCGCGGGCCACGGTGACCCCGCCATTCTGCTCGGTCGTGTAGGGCGCGGCGGGCACGGCAGCGGGCACATCGGCCAGGGTCAGGGTGGGCAGCACGTCCGGATCGGACGGCTGGGCCTGCACCTCTTTCAGCCGGGCACTCTCGGCCACAATGCGGGCGCGGTCTTCATCGGTAAAGTCGGCGCTCAGACGGGCAATCAGGGCCTGTTCATCGGCCTCCACCTGCGCGGCCAGGCCCGGGTCGGGGGCCAGTTCCAGGGTCACGCGGTGGGGGTTGGCCAGCAGGCCTTTGAGCATGGGCTCGAACACCGCCCCCCGGGCCAGATCGGCGCGCAGGGCGTTCAGGGCGTCGTCCAGCCGCAGGCCGGTCACCGGGTCGCCGCCGTGCAGCCACGGTCCCAGCAGGCGGAACATCACCTGCAGGCCGTAGGGCTGCCCCGCGTTGCTCACCTCTTTTTGCATGATCTCGAACTGGTGCAGGCTGCTCTGGATCAGTTCGGGGTCCAGGCCCTGCTCGGCAATGGCGCGCAGGGTGTCCAGCACCAGGGTTTCCACGGCCTGCGCCTGTCCGGCCGGCAGGCCCTTCAGACCCGCGCCAAACGCCCCCTCGCGGAAGTTGTCGCGGTAGCCGCTCAGGTCACTCAGGGCGCCGCCCAGCCCGGACTCGATCAGGGGTCGGGTCAGGGGCGCGCCCGCGTTGCCCAGCAGCACGTCACTCAGCACACTCCAGCGCAGGTTGTGGTGGGGGTCGCTGCTGAGGCCCAGTTTCCAGGCTACCACCACCTGCGCGCCGCGCTCGGTGTCGGTGCTCGGGTAGGTCACCGTTTCGCGCCGGGGGGCGTCAAAGGCGGGCTGGTCGGGAATGCGCACGTCCAGCGTCTGCGGCGAGAAGCGTGCCATCACCTGCGTTTCGATCTCGTGCAGAATGCGCTCCAGCGGCAACTGGCCGTAGGTGTAAAAGAACGCGTTGCTGGGGTGGTAGTGCGCGGCGTGAAAGGCGCGCAGGGCGTCGTAGGTGAGGTTGGGAATATCGCCCGGCGCTCCGCCCGAGTTGTTGGCGTAGGTCAGGTCCGGGTACAGCGCCTTGCCAAAGGCCCGCCACAGCACCGAGCCGGGGCTGGCCATCGCGCCCTTCATCTCGTTGTAGACCACGCCCTGCAGCTTCAGCGGCGTGGCCGGGTCATCGGGCGTTTCAAACTCCAGGCGGTGGCCGTCCTGCCGGAAGCTCTCGTAGCGCATCAGCGGAAAGAAGGTCGCGTCCAGATACACCGAGAGCAGGTTGAAAAAGTCCTTTTCGTTGCGGGTGGAAAAGGGATAGGTGGTCCAGTCGCTGGCCGTCATGGCGTTCATGAAGGTGTTCAGCGAGCGCGGCAGCATGGAAAAGAAGGGGTCCGAGACCGGGTAGCGCTGGCTGCCCATCAGGGCCACATGTTCCAGGATGTGCGCCACGCCGGTGCTGTCCTGCGGCACGGTGGGAAAGGTCACGCCAAAGGTGGCGTTGTCGTCGGCGCGGATGACGTGGGCGTGGCGGGCGCCCAGCTCATGGGTGAGCAGCACCAGCGTGCCCTGCATCTCGGGCAGCGCTTCCACACGCTGCACGGTGTAACGGCCCAGGCGCTCGCCCACACGCGGGGCAGCCGGAAGAGTGGCGGTCATGCGGGGCAGTCTAGACCAGGGGTTTGCCCGGAAACGCCAGATGCCTTGCGATTGATGCGCGGGGGGCCGGCGGACAGCCGCACTTCACACCCCTGGCTCACGGTGCGCGCCGGGCCGGGCCGCTACACTGCGGCACATGACACATCACCGTCCCCTGGGCCGCGCGCTGCTGGCCCTGCTGGTGGCTGGCGCACTGGCCGGGTGCGGGCAGAGCCTCACCGGCACCTCCGCCACCAGCGGGCGCGACCCGCTGCAGTTCGTGGAGTCGCCGGCTGGCCTGGCGCCCGCCTATGTCAACGAGACCTACGCGGCGCCCCTGACCGTCTCGGGGGGCGCGGGGCCGTACACGGTGCGGCAGGTGAGCGGCACCCTGCCCCCCGGCCTGAGCCTGCAGGGCCAGCAGCTGAGCGGCAAGCCCACCAAGACGGGCAGTTACACCTTCACGGTGGAAGTCACCGATTCCACCCTCAGCACGAAAAGCCGGACCATCACCATGAACGTGCAGGACCTGCCGCCCCTGAGCCTGGCCCCCACGCTGCCCGCCGGGCAGATTCGCGGCGAGACCCGCATTCCGCTCACCATCACCGCGCCGCGCAGCGTGCGGGCGGCGCGCTTTGCCTGGGATCTCCCCGCCGGCGTGACCGTCACCCGCGTGCAGCCCGAGGGCGGCGCCGTGGTGTTCTGGCGCCAGCAGGGCAGCCGCGTGGTGGTGGACCTGGGCTTCAAGACCGTGCCGCGCACCGGGGCCCGCGTGGCCCTGCTGACCGTGAAGCCCTCGGGCCCCGTGGCCCTGGCCACCCCCACCCTGGCCTACGAGGCCCGCGACGGCGACGGCAAGCTGCTGGCGCAGAAACTCTTCCCCGACGAGCAGAAGAAGCTGGACGACCAGAAAGCCGCTGAACAGAAGGCGGCCGAGCAGAAAGCGGCCGAGCAGAAGGCCGCCGAACAAAAAGCCGCCGAGCAAAAGGCAGCGGAGCAGAAAGCCGCCCCGAATGCACCCGGCACCACCCCGGCTGGTACGGGAACTGGAACGGGCACCGGGACAGGCACGGGCACGCCCGTCCCCCCCGTCACTCCGCCCACGGCCCCGGGAGGCGGCAAGTGAGGGCGTGGCTGCTGGCCGCGCTGCTGGGCACCGCGTCCCTGGCGGCGGCCACCACCGCCCCCACACTGAGCCTGGAGCAGCAGGCGAAAAAGGCCGAGGTGATCGTGCGCGCCAAGCTGGGCCCGGCCGCCGAGGTCAAGGTGGGCGAGCTGGTCTATGCGGTCTATCCCCTCACCGTCACCGAAACCATCGCCGGCGATCCCGCCCGGCTGCCGCAGCACGAGGGCGCGCCCGCGCTGTTCATCCTGAAAGACCTCGCTGACCTGCCCACGCTCGCAGCCGGGCAGGACGTGGTGGCGCTGCTGTACACCGCGCGGCTGGACAGCCCCTTCGTGGGCTTTAACCAGGGCCTGTACGCCGTGACCGACGGCGCGGTCAAGGCCGGCACCATCACCGATCCGGTCAAGCTGCGCGAGGCCATGCTGAGCGCGCGGGGGCAGAAATGAAGCGGGCCCTGCTGCTGGCCGCGCTCCTGCTGGGGGGGGCCCAGGCCGCCAGCGTGAAGCTGCGCCCGCAGGGCGACGAGCTGACGCGCGCCGTGCGCGAGGCCCTGACGGCCCTGAGCACCCCCGAACTGCCCGTGACCCTGGACACCGGGGGCGGCGTCATCCTGGCGCTGGGCGGCGCGGCCCCCTTCAACCCGGATGTGGCCGCGCGCGTGGTCACCGTGAATGGCGAGCGGCGCATTGAGTTCAACCCACGCGGGCCGTTGCCGCTGCAAGACGCCATCCGCGCCGAACTGGCCCGCGAACTGCGCCTGAGCGAATGGACCCCCGCCGCTGCCCGCACCCGCCTGAGCGGCGCCGACCTGAACGGCGACGGCAAGATTGACCTGAGCGATCTGGCCCTCTTGATGGCCAACCACGGCAAGACCACCCCGGTGGGTGACCTGAGTGGCGACGGCAAGGTGGACGACGCCGACGTGCGCCTGTTCGGGGCGCAGTACAAACCCTGAACGCGGGCTGGCGGGGTGGGGCCGGGGGCGCGCACCTTTGCCGCCCCCCGGCCCCTGCTACGCTGCCGGGCATGACAGGCGACGACACCATTGACTTGCAGGACTTCCTGAAACTGCGCGGGCTGGTGGAAACCGGCGGCGAGGCCAAATTTCGCGTGCAGGGCGGAGAAGTACGCCTGAACGGGGAAATCGAGACGCGGCGGCGCAAGAAGCTGCGCCGGGGCGACGTGGTGGAATACGCCGGGCACCGCGTCAAGGTGGACTGGTAAGCCGCGTGGGCGCCTACGAAGAGGCCGTGCTGGATTACCGCCGCCGCAAGGACGAGCATTTCGCGGCCGGGGGCGGTCCGGTGGACACCGCCACCTTCCGGGGCCTGAGCTATTACCCCCCGGATGAAACCTGGGCCTTTACCCTGCCCCTGACCCTGCTGCCCCAGGACGCGGGCGCCGAGTTCGCCCTGGATACCAACACCGGCGAAACGCGGACCATGGCGCGCTTCGGAGAGGTGACGGTGCCGCTGCCGGGCGGGCAGCACACCCTGCTGGTCTTCGCCGGGCTGGGCGAGGACCGCCCCGCGCGCGTCTTTGTGCCGTTCCGCGACGCCACCAGCGGCGCAGAAACCTACGGCGCAGGCCGCTACCTGGACGCCCCGGTGGACTGGCAACTGGGCGGCGACGGCCCGCTGGTGCGGCTGGACTTTAACCTCGCCTACCACCCCTACTGCGCCTACAGCCCGGCCTGGGTGTGCCCCCTGCCCCCGCGCGAGAACAGGGTGCCCGAACCGGTGCCAGTGGGGGAGAGGCTGGGGTAAGGGGGGAGCCAGGAAAAAGCTGACTGCACCCCGCTTCCTGCCTCCTGCACCCCTACCTCGCCACCACGGCCACATAGACCGCCGGGACACCAGCCGCGTGCAGGGCGTCCTGACAGGCCAGGGCGGTCTTGCCGGTGGTCAGCACGTCATCCACCAGCAGGACTGGGCCGGGGGGCAGTCGAAGCTCACTGCGCTCAAAGGCGCCCAGCAGATCCTCGCGCTCGGCGGCGCGGCGGCGGGCCTGCTGGAGGCCGGCGCGGGTGCGGCGCAGGGCATTCACACAGGGTACGCCCAGCTGGTCAGCCAGAGCCCGGCCCAGCAGCTCGGCCTGATTGAAGCCACGTTCGCGCTGCCGCGCCGGGTGCAGGGGCACCGGCACCACCGCCCCCACGCCCCAGCCCGGCGGCACCCCGGCCGCCAGCGCGGCGCCCAGCACCGGGGCCAGTTCGCGCGCGCCGGCAAACTTCAGGGCGCGCACGGTGCGGCGGCGCACCCCGGCGTAGGGACCCAGGGTCAGCAGGTGAGGCTCTGGGTGCGGGCGCAGCGGGCTGTGCGCCGACACCTGCGCCTGCAGCTGGGCGCAGCAGGGCCGGCACAGCCCCGCCTGCGCCCCCAGTTGCGCGCCGCACCCGGGGCAGGGGCGGGGCAGCAGGGCGCGCACCAGCCCCGCCAGTCCCGTCCACAGGGGCCCCGTCACGCGCTCAGCTCATCCAGAAAGAGGGGCGGGCGGGTGGCCTCGATGCGCTGCCATGCGGTCTGCAGGCCGTCAGGATCCATCATGGGGGCGGCCAGGGCAAAGCAGGCGAGGTGGTGGGCACACACCTGCGCCACGCCCGCCTCGCCCAGCCGGGCGCGCTCGGCCGGGGTCAACAGCGCGGCAAAGGCGGCCGGGTGCCCCAGTGCCGGGTGGCCCCCCTCGCGGATCGCAGCGCGCAGGAAGGCCGCCACCTCGGACGGGTTCAGCCAGAAGCCGAACATCAGCTGATCCGACAGGGTGTCCAGCCGCCGCATCCGCCCTGGGTCCAGGCCCTCGCGCACCAGCCGCCGCGCCAGGTCCTGCCGCTCCAGGCGCAGGGCCGCGTACCCAGCGAGCGAGAGCTGCTCGCCCTGCGGCGTCACGCGGCCCCCCACGGCGCGGCGCAGGCGGTAGGCCAGCACGTATTCCTGGTACTCGCGCAGCAGTTCAGAAACGGGCGCGCTCACTGGGGCTCCGGGGCTGGCGCCAGGAGCGGCCAGCCAAGCGCGCGTACCAGGGGCCTGCCAATCACGCGCCCATTCTAGGGCGGGCTCAGGCGGCCCGCTGCTGGGGTTCTCCTCATGCACGCCGCATCTGGCAGGAGGCTGCCGTGGGGCGGCGCCCTGGGCTGGGGCCACCCTGAAGGGGCGAGGGCAAGTTCATGCCTACCCCCACGGTCCATGAGCGGGGCCTGGGGCCCCCACACGCCTCTTTCACGCCCGTCCAACACAGGCGGGTCATGCTCGCAGCACCCACACGGGTCAAAGCAGCGGGGACAAAGGCCATGGGCTGGCCTTCTAAGCTGAGGGCACACGTCCGTCTCTGGTCCCCTGCCGCAGGCCGCCCCCGGCCTGGGCGCCCCTCCGCCCTGGTCTGCTCGCCCTCTTTTCCCCCTTGCCAAGGAGACCCATGCACCTGCTGCGCCGCGCCCACGAATTCGAATACCGCTCTGGCCAGGGCCGTGACGAACTGGGGCTGGCCGACATCTGGGCCGATGCCGGGGCCACCCGCGCGGTGGTGGTGCTGCGCGGGATTCCGCCCGCCGAAGCGGAAAGTGCCCTGAGCGCCCTGGACCACAGCGCCCTGCCGTACCTGCTGCGCCCCGACACCCGCGTGCTGGTGCTGACCCTCCGGTCCTGCGGCCTGGGCGAAAAGGCCCGCGCCGTGGTGCTCCCACTGAGCGCGTAGGGGCCGGGGCCTGCTGGGCGACTGAAAAGGTCAGGCCAGAGGCGTGTCGTCGCGGTTGGCCCACTCCGCCAGCGAGGCGTCGTAGACGCGCACGCGGTCCCAGCCGGCGAGCGTCAGCGCCAGACACGCGTACGAGGACCGCACGCCAGCCTGACAGTGCACGATGGTCTCACGCTGGGGGGACAGTCCGGCGGCCTCAAAGACCGCGCGGATGGCCGCCGCTGATTCCAGCAGGCTGCCCTCGCCCGAAAACGTCTCGTTTGGGATGTTGACAGAGCCGGGCAGGTGGCCTGTGCGGGCGTTGCCGAAGGGGTTGGCGTCGCCCCGGTAGATGGACGGTGGAAGGACGTTCACGATCTGCACGTCTTCCCGATTCAGCGCCGATCTGAGTTCTTCCAGGTGAATGACATGGTCCTCGGTGCGCCGGGCGTCAAAGGCGGCTGTCTGAACATCTGCTGGCGCGGCAGCAGGAGGATCAACGCTCACCGGATAGCCGGAGCGCACCCACGCGCGCCAGCCGCCGTTGAGCACGCGCACCCGCTCATGGCCGTAGTAACGCAGCACCCACCACAAGCGCCCCGAGAGCCACCCGTTCGTGCCGTCGTAAGCCACCACCGTGGTGCCGCTCGAGACCCCAAGTGCCGTCATGCGGGCCGAGAAGGCCTCGGGACCGATGACATGGGGCGTCTCCTCGTGTTTAAGCCAGGGGCGCAGGTCTAGCGGGTGGGCGCCCGGGATGTGTGCCCGTCTGTACTCGGCGCCCTCGCTGCAGTCGACGATACGCAGATCTGCGTCCGAGCTGTGGGCCAGCAGCCCGGCAGGATCAACAAGAAAATCCGGACGGACGAACGATGAAGTCGTGGTCACATTCAGCTCCTTTTGTCGTTGCCGTCCACTGCAACAGGACAGAGCGGGGCTGGGACGTGGGGGCCGCACTCACAGCTGGCGCGCCGTTCAGGTCAACTTTTCCGCCGGGCGGCCGGGGTCCTGCGGGGCTTCGTCGCCGCGCCTTTGTGCCTGGCCAAGGAAGCCGCGCACAGGCAGAAGCCGCCCTACTCCAGCACGAAGCGCACGCCTTCTTCAAAGGTCACGGCGGCCACCTGCGCGCGGGGCAGCACCTGATTGCGGCGCCACGGCATCCACTCGGTCTGGCCCCCGGCGCTGCGCAGAAAGCCGCGCACGCCCACCTCCACATACCGGGCGGGGCCGCCCAGCAGCGCGGCCAGCGCGGCGCGCACCGCTTCGGGGTCGCGCAGCGGGCCAGTCAGGCGCGCGGACGGCACCCCGGCCGCTGGGTCAGGCGTGGCCGCCGGGTCGGCGTGCAGGGGCGAGGGGTGGGGCCGGTAAAGGTCCACCGTCAGGCCATCCAGGGCCAGCAGGGCGGCGCGCGCCTGCGCTTCGGGCAGCGGTTGCGAGAAGGCCACGTGGATGTCCAGTTCAAAGCCGCGCACACCCTTGTCCGTGCGGGTGGAGGTGGGGGGGGTGCCCGTCATGCGCCCGCACTCCGTTCCAGCGCGCGGCGGTGCCCGGCCAGATGGGCCGCCACCATGCGGCCCCAGTCCAGGGCGTCCAGCTCGCCAAAGTAGGGGTGCCACAGGGTGCGCCCCGGCGTGGCGCGCAGGTCGGCGGTGACCGCCTCCAGGGCCGCGCGGCCCTGGGCCCAGCGGGCCGGCCACTCGGCCCAGGTCAGCCCTGTCTCGCTGGGGCGGGTGTGGGGGGGCGCCACCCGGCGGCCCTGGGGGCTCAGTTCGCCGGGGATCTGGGGGGCCGGGCGCACCTCGCGGTCCGAGAGCAGCAGGGCCAGCACCCGGGCAATGGACTCGTTGATCAGGGCCACATGCTCGGCTTCCTGGGCGGGGGTCCAGTCGCGGCCCGGCTGCACGCGCGTCCAGTCGGCCTCACGGCCCGGCAAGTGGGCTTCAAAGGCGTCCAGTTCGCTCAGCAGGCGCGTGCGCACGGCGGCCGGCGTCTCGCCCAGGGGGGCCAGCGCGGCGCGGTCCAGCAGGGGGGTGGTCATGGGCGCCAGTGTACGCCGGGCTGCTGAGGGGGGCCGCCGATACAGGGCTCAGCGCCAGGGCGGCATTGCCCCCCTACATCCGCCCTTTCCCCGGGAGAAACACCCCGGGGTCCAGCGGCGCGCTGGCGGCCACGGCGCGGGCGGCCAGGGCCGCGTCTGGCTCACTCAGCAGTTGCGCCGTGTCGGGGGGCGGCAGCACCGCTTCGCGCAGGGCCAGCCCGGCACCCACCGCCCAGGCCACCAGCTCGGCCAGGGCCTGAACCCCGGCCGGGCCAAAGTGCGGGCCAAAGGCGCGGGCCAGCACCACCCGGTCGGCGCCGCGTTCCAGCAGGGCGCCGTAGGCGGCGCGCTCGCGTTCGCCGTGGCGGTCGGTGACCAGAATCAGCTGGCCGCCGTGGGCAGAGGGGGCCTGGACGTGGCGCTGCACGGCCGTCCACGTCTCGCGCGGCGCGCCGGGCACCCCCAGGGGATCGGGCAGGTTCACGCCTCCCAGCATAGCCCCCGCGCGCGATCACCATGCGGCGCACTATCCTGACCCCCATGAACACTGCCCTCCCCACCCTGATTGCCCAGGCCCGGGGCGGCCGGGTCGTGCGCACCCCCTTTTTAAACGGGGACGACATTGACCGCCGCCTGCTGGGCGGTGACGACCTGCAGCACAAGATTGCCGGCGGCTTCCCCGATGCCCGGCGCGTGGTGCTCACCCTGTACCCCGCCCACATTCCCGAGGTGGACAGCGGCGTGGCCGTCTACCGCGTGACCCCGGAGCCCGGCGGCCCCGGCTGGGACCTGCAGGATTTGGGCGTGCATCTCAAACGTCTGGGCCTGAAAGACGAGCAGCTGGGCGACGTGCGGGAAGAACGCGGCGCCTTTCTGGTGGCCGCCACCGGCAAGGCCGCGCAGACCCTGGCCGACCTGACCGAACTGGGCGGGCGCCCAGTGGACGTGGAGCCGGTGGGCGAGAGCGCCGGTCGGGGCAGCAAAGTACGCGAGGTGGTGGTGCCCTCCATGCGGGTGGACGTGGTGGGCGCCAAGGGCTTTGGGGTCAGCCGCGCGTATTTTCAGCAGGGCATTGACGGCGGCAAGGTGCGCCTGAACGGCAGCCCCGCACGGGCCAGCAGCGAGATCCGCGAGGGCGACAGCCTGAGCGCCGAGGGCCTGGGCCGCATTGACTTCAAGCGTGTGGTGAACGAAACGCGCCGGGGCAACTTCAAGGTTGAACTGGACGTGCACAAGTGAGCGGCTGGGCGTGATTGACCTCACGGCCCGCAACCCGGTGCCCAATCCCAGCGACCTGACGGCCGAGCTGGCCCCCAGCCCGCGCTACGCGCAGGTGCGGTTCGAGACCTACCATCCCAACCCCGACTACCCCAGTCAGGCCGGGGCGCGCACAGCGGTGCAGGCGTTCCTGAAAGGCGCCCAGGTGCGGCCCGGGGGCTTCCGGCTGTTTCGCCGCGCCAAGCCCGAGGGCCGGGGGCTGTACCTGGACGGCGGCTTTGGCGTGGGCAAAACGCACCTGCTGGCCAGTGCGTGGCACGCCGCGCAGGGGACCGCCGCCCTGATGAGCTTTCAGGACCTGATGTACATCATTGGCGCGCTGGGCATGACGCGGGCGGTGGACGCCTTCCGGCAGCACGACCTGCTGCTGATCGACGAATTCGAGCTGGACGACCCCGGCAACACCCACATGGCCAACACTTTTCTGGGCCAGCTGATGCCGGGGGGCACCAGCGTGATTGCCACCAGCAACACCGAGCCCGGCGCGCTGGGCCAGGGCCGCTTTAACGCCACAGACTTTCAGCGGCAGATTCAGGGCATTGCCAGCCGCTTTGAAACCCACCGGATTGACGGCCCGGACTACCGCCAGCGCGGCGTGCGCCCCGAGGACACCCTCAGCGCGGCCGAATACGCCGCCTGGGAGGCGCGGCAAAACCCCGCGACCCTGGCCCGGATCAGCCACCGGGACCTGAGTCGCCACCTGCTGAACGTGCACCCCAGCCGCTTTGCCCGGCTGCTGCAGGGGGTGGGCGCCGTGGGCGTCACAGACCTGACCGCCATGCCGGACCAGAACGTGGCGCTGCGGTTTGTGCACTTTATTGACAAGCTGTATGACCTGGGGTTGCCGGCGGGGTTGACGGGGCAGGGTCTGGGGGGGCTGTTTATTGATACGTATCGGCATGGGGCGTATGCGAAGAAGTACAGCCGGTGTTTGTCCCGGTTGTCGGAGCTGTTGAAGGAGGCGCGGGGGGGAGGTTAGGGAGTGGTTTTGGCGGAAACGGTTTCGACATTTGCCCCACCCCCCCAGCCCCCCTACCCCGGAGGGGCAGGGGGGAGTTTTCCGCTGCGCTCGGCAAACGTTGACTGACGATTTGGGGTGGCCAGGCTTCGCCCCGCGTTGTACGCCGTGGCCTACCTGCGCCCATCGCCAGACGCCCGCGCGCTGCGCGCACGACGGCTTCCGTTGCTGGCCCCGTAGGGGTGAAGGGTGGGAACGCTGAGGGCACGAGGTTCTACTTTTGAAAGGCAAGAGCCGCTGTTGCCTCTGCTGCTTTTGAAAGTAGAACCTTCTCGGTCGCACCAAGTTCCCTTGCCCCCATACCGCCCGGGTCCAGACGAGGCCGTCGTGCCCGAAGGGCGCGGGCCATTGCGCTGGGGCGGAGGATGGCGTCGAAGCCGGACACGTCAACGAATGGAGAAACCCAGCCGACTCCAGTAAAAACTCTTGCCCAGTGCTAACGTCTGCTCCCCCTGCCCCTCTGGGGTAGGGGGCTGGGGGGTGGGGCAAATGTCGAAACCGTTTCCGCCCCACACCGCCGCCCCCGAACCCAGTAAAACCCCCCCCTACGCCCCCCCCCGCCGAGCCCGCTTCTCCGCCTCAATCGCCCGCTGCAACTCCTGAATCTGCCGCAGCATCCCCACCTGCTCCGCCGCCGGCGCACCCGCCACCTGCCTTTTGAGCAGGTCCACCTCCGCCCGCAGCGCGTCAATACTCAGGCCCACCTGAATGTCGTCCACGGCGGCAGCGGCATAGGCCGTGACCTTCTGCTCGTAGTGCTGGCTGTTCTCGCGCCCAATGGTGCCGGCGTCGCGGCCCTCGAACATCAGGCGAATAAGCAGCTGCTCTTCGGGCTGGCCCCGGAAGACCTCCAGAATGTCGTCGGGGCTCTGGGCGCCGCGTGCGGCCAGCATCACCTTGCGCACGGCCTCGTTGCGCCAGGGCATAGAGCCGTCCAGCTTGGCCAGCAGCGTGGGGTCCACCAGCAACTGCTTGAGCAGCGCCAGTTCGCGGTCTTCCTCATGGCGTGCGGTGCTCATGCCGGCCAGGTGCGTGTCGGTCAGGGTGCGGCGCTTGGCCTTGCTGGCAATCCATTCCATCAGGGCGTCGGGCTTGATGCCCAGGGTCTCGCAGGCGGCGGCGCGCACCCCCTCGGCAATCTCGTCCAGGGGGTCCAGGTTCTGCATGCGCGGCAGCAGTTCCATCAGGATGCGGCGTTTGCCCTCGCTGGTGGCGGTGCCGTGCTTTTCTACGGCCGCCTGCACGCGGTAGCGCACTTCATCCAGGCCGCTGTTCAGGGCGCGGCGCAGGCTCTCGTCGTCCCCGGCCAGCAGAGTATCGGCGGGGTCCTTGCCGCTGGGCACACTGGTGGCGCGCACCCGGAACTTGGCCCCCACCACCTGATCCAGCCCCGAGAGGGTGGCTTTGAGCCCCGCCTCGTCGCGGTCAAACAGCAGCACGAGGCTCTGGGCGCCCAGGCGCTCCAGCAGCGCGGCGTGTTCGGCGGTCAGGGCGGTGCCCAGGGACGCCACGGCCCCGGTAAAGCCATGCTGGTGCATGGTGATCACGTCCATGTAGCCTTCCACCACCACCAGCTCGGCACCGCTGCCCAGGCCACCCCGGGCCTTGTCCAGCCCGTACAGCAGTTCGCCCTTGCGAAAGGCCTCGGTTTCTGGGGTGTTCAGGTACTTGGGCTTGCTGTCGTCCAGCACGCGGCCCCCAAAGCCCACCAGCCGGCCCAGGTGGTCACGGATGGGGAACATCACCCGGGCGCGGAACCGGTCGTACACGCGCCCCGATTCCGGGTTCTCGGTGAGCAGGCCGGCCTCCAGCAGTTGCTTTTCGCCCACGCCCTTCACGCGGGCGTGCTTCAGCAGGCCGTCCCAGCCGTCCGGGGCAAAACCCAGCTCGAAGGCGTCAATGGTGGCGGGGCTCAGGCCGCGCCGGGCCAGATAGTCGCGAGCGGCGGCGCCCTGCGGGCCGGCCAGCCCCTCGCGGAAATAGGCCAGGGCAAAGGCGTTCACGTCGTACAGGTCGCGGCTGCTGCGTTCACCGTACTTGGCTTCCACTTGCACGCCGGCTTTTTCGGCCAGCTTGCGCAGGGCGTCCCCGAAACTCAGGTTCTCGGTGCGCTGGACAAACGAGAACACGTCGCCGCCCGCCTTGCAGCCAAAGCAGTAGAAGTAGCCCTGCTCGGTGTCCACCTGAAAGCTGGGGCTCTTTTCCTTGTGAAAGGGGCACAGGCCCTTCAGACGGCCCTTGCCCGCCGGGGCGAGGCGCACATACTCGCCCACCACGTCCGCGATGCTCAGCCGCGAACGAACCTCCTCCTTGGTGCCGATGTGTCCTCACCCCCCTGGGCGCCGCCCGATAGACGACCAGTGTACCCCCAGCGCTGCAGTTCCGGCTAGAGGCCAAAAGTGACCGCTGGGACAGCAAAAAATGGCGGCCGTCTGCCAAGGCTGTGCAGGGCGGCGTTCGCCCGACATGACCTTCTCTGAAGGCCCCCCTCATCCCCCCCGCAGCGGGGCAGGACAGGCTGGAACCCATGACCCAGTACAAGCTGAGCCAGCGCGACACCACCCACGGCCCCGACGGCGAACACCACCTGATTCGCGGCCAGCACGCCAGCATGCGCCTGTGGCACCGCGAGGAACCCCAGGGCGACAAGCCCGACACCCGCGCCGAGTACGAGACCCTGGGCTACGTGATCTCGGGCCGCGCCGAGCTGACGGTGGACGGCGAGACGGTCACGCTGGAGCCGGGCGATTCCTACTACGTGCCCATGAACGCGCCGCACCATTACCGCATTCTGGAAACGCTGACCGCCGTGGAAGTGAACACGCCCCCCACGAGCAAATAAGGGGCCTGTGCCCCGGGCCGCGCGGAGGGTCCCTCTGGCGCGGCCCTTCTCCTTGCGGGGGCCCTCATGAACCCCCCTTCAGCGCGGCGTCACCCCACGCCTCAGCTTAAGGCGGCACGCTGGGGCGCATGAGCGACCAGACGGGACAGCCCCTGGCGGGCAAAGTGATCGCCATTCTCGCCGCCGATGGGGTGGAACAGGTGGAGTTGGTGAAACCCAGGCAGGCCCTGGAAGCGGCCGGGGCCACCACCCACCTGATCAGCCTGAAGCCGGGCCAGATTCAGAGCATGGAAGGCGATCTGGTGCCCAGGGAGAAGTACGACGTGGACCACACGGTCACGCAGGCCAGCCCCAGCGACTACGACGGCCTGCTGCTGCCCGGCGGCACCGTGAACCCCGACAAGCTGCGCCTGGACCCCTACGCCATGCAGTTTGTGCGCGCCTTTTACGACCACGGCCAGCCCATTGCCGCCATCTGCCACGGCCCCTGGAGCCTCAGCGAAACTGGCATTGCCAAGGGCCTGAAGATGACCAGCTGGCCCAGCCTGAAGCACGAGCTGGGGCTGGCCGGCGCGGAGTGGGTGGACCAGCAAGTCGTGGTGGACCGGGGCATTGTGACCAGCCGCAAGCCGGACGACCTGCCTGCGTTCATCGAGAAGATGATTGAAGAGTTTCAGGAAGGCGACCACAGCAGCAAGCGGTAAAGGGGGAGAGGCGGGCGCCGGAAGAGGGCGGCCCGCCTTTTGCCTGCATATCTGGGCTTGTGATGGTTTAGAAGTGCTGTGCTGGACGGCGTGAATCGGGTGGGCGTGTGGGGCTTGACGCCGGGTGCATACCGGGCTATCTTGGTTTTATCACCGCCGAAGAAGGCGGGTTTTTTGTTTTGGGCTGCGGCTTGTCCCACCCCCCAGCCCCCTACTCCAAAGGGGCAGGGGGAGCGGCGCTGCGCTAGGCAAGAGTTTCTACTGAAGTCGGCTGGCTCGCTCCATTCAGTAACGTGTCCGGCCTCGACGCCATCCTCCGAACCCGCTGGAAGGCCCGGACGCTGCGCGTCCAAGGGCTGGCGGCCATTTGCGGTGGTTTGAGGGTTGGGAACGCTTCAGGCGGCTGATCTACTTTTTTAAAAGACGAATCGTGACAACGCGCTGCATATGTTCGCGGTCGGCGCCCCACATGGCCCGTAGGCGAAACACTTCCATGATGCGTTCCTCGGGCGTACGGTCACGCCATTCGGCTGCAGCTGGAGGCTCGGTGCCCTTCTGGTAAATCTTGGCGGTGGCTTTGCGAGGCATGCGGCATCAGCCTAAAACGTCATGCCCCAGCGGGCAGCGGCTTTTTAGCCTTTGCCTCGTGCTTGGCCCATTGCAGCGCCGCCCAGAGGTCCACCCCAGTCACCGCCACCACCGAGGCCAGGGCCACCCCCGCATTCGCGCGCTTGGGGTTGCTGGCGCCCAGCGCCGGCAGCAGCGTGGCAATGTCCAACACATCCCCCGCCACCCGTGCCCACAGCCATTTGCCGGTGCCGGTCTGGGTCAGCAGCGCGGTGCCGGCGCCAATCTCGCGCACCCCGTACAGGCGCAGCAGCCCTTCTCGGCCCTCCATGCCCAGCGTGCGGGCCAGGGCCCCTGGCGCCGCCGCTTCCAGCCCGCCCAGGCCCAGGCTGAAGTAGCCTAGGAAATTGGTGACGCGGTTCAGGACGGTGGTCGGGGATGGGTTCGTCATGGGGGCATGATCGGTGTGGCAGGTGAAAAGCGGAGGGGGAGCAGATTGACGGCATCCTCAAAAAACTAGCTGCACCACGAGAAAAGGCTCAGGGCCTGTTAAAGACTGCCCCTTGGCGTGCGGCAGGCCGCAACGAAAAACAACGGCTCCCAAACTGAGGAACCGTTGCTGGTTGAAGGCCGTGGGTTGGTTTACGCCTCGACGTAGTCCTCAACCGGCGGGCAGGAGCATACGAAATTCCTATCGCCATACACGTTGTCCACGCGGTTCACGGCCGGCCAGTATTTCCATAGCTTCTGCGTGCCCGTGGGGTAGGCCGCCGTTTCGCGGCTGTACGCTCGGTTCCACGCCGCGTCCATCAGATCGGCCTGGGTGTGCGGCGCGTGCTTCAGCGGGCTGTCTCCAGCGGCGATCAGTTCGTCCTGCACGTCCTGAATCTCGCGGCGAATGCCCAGCATGGCCTGAATAAAGCGGTCCAGCTCGGCTTTAGGCTCACTCTCGGTGGGCTCAATCATCAGGGTGCCGGGCACAGGGAAGCTCATGGTGGGGGCGTGGAAGCCGTAGTCCATGAGGCGCTTGGCGACATCTTCCTCGGTGATGCCCGTGGACGCTTTAAGTGGGCGCAGGTCAATGATGCACTCGTGCGCCACGCGGTCGTTGCGCCCGGTGTACAGCACGGGGTAGGCGCCTTTCAGGCCCTGGGCAATGTAGTTGGCGTTCAGCAGGGCCACCTGCGTGGCCTTCTTCAGGCCCTGCGCGCCCAGCAGGCGAATGTACAGGTACGAGATGGGCAGGATGCTGGCGCTGCCGTAGGGCGCTGCACTCACGGCACCGGTCTGGCTGTCGTTCACCGCGCGCACGGCGTGGTTGGGCAGGTAGGGGGCGAGGTGAGCCTTCACGCCAATGGGGCCCATGCCGGGGCCGCCGCCGCCGTGGGGAATGGCGAAGGTCTTGTGCAGGTTCAGGTGCGACACGTCACTGCCGATCAGGCCGGGCTTGGTCAGCCCCACCTGGGCGTTCATGTTCGCGCCGTCCAGGTACACCTGCCCGCCGTGCTGGTGGATCAGCTCGCAGGCCTCGGTCACGCGCTCCTCGTACACGCCGTGGGTGGAGGGGTACGTGATCATCAGCGCGCCCAGATTGGCGCTGTGCTTCTCGGCCTGTGCCTTCAGGTCATCCATGTCGATGTTGCCGTCGGCGTCCGTTTTCACCACGACCACCTGCATGCCCATCATGGCGGCGCTGGCGGGGTTGGTGCCGTGGGCACTGGCGGGAATCAGGCAGACGTTGCGGTGGCCCTCGCCGCGCGCCTCGTGGTACTTGCGGATCACCAGCAGGCCCGCGTATTCGCCCTGGGCGCCGCTGTTGGGCTGCAGGGACACGGCGTCGTAGCCGGTGATGTCCGCCAGCCACGCTTCCAGTTCGGCCAGCATCTCGGCGTAGCCCTGGGTCTGGTCGGCGGGGGCAAAGGGGTGCAGCTGCCCGAACTCAGGCCACGTCACCGGAATCATTTCCGTGGTGGCGTTCAGCTTCATGGTGCACGAGCCCAGCGGAATCATGCCGTGCGTCAGGCTGTAGTCCTTGTTCTCCAGGGTCTTCAGGTAACGCAGCATGCCGTGTTCGCTGTGGTGCGTGTTGAAGACGGGGTGGGTGAGGTACTCGGAGGTGCGCGTAAGAGCAGCGGGGATGCCGTCTACCGCCTGGGCGTCCAGGGTCAGTACGTCAGCCGGCTCCCCGGTCACCGCTTCAATCAGCTCGCCCAGGTCGGCCACCGTCACGGTCTCATCCAGGCTTACCGAAATGCGGCTGCCTTCGTAACGCAGGTTGATACCCTTGGCCTCGGCCCGCTCGCGGATGGCGCTCACGTCACCCTCAAAGCTCACGGTGTCGAAGAAGGTGGGGGTCACCGTGATCCCGGCGTCCGTCAGGGCTTTCGCCAGAATGCCGGTCATGCGGTTCACACGCTCGGCGATGGTGCGGATGCCCTTGGGCCCGTGGTACACGGCGTACGCGGCGGCCATGTTCGCCAGCAGGGCCTGCGCGGTGCAGATGTTGCTGGTGGCCTTTTCGCGGCGGATGTGCTGCTCGCGGGTCTGCATGGCCATGCGGTAGGCCGTGTGGCCGCGCGCGTCCTTGCTCACGCCGATCACGCGGCCGGGCATGGAGCGCTCGAACGCCTTCTGGCAGGCCAGGAAGGCGGCGTGCGGGCCACCAAAGCCCATGGGCACGCCAAAGCGCTGGGCGCTGCCAATCACAATGTCGGCGCCCATCTCGCCCACGGGCTTGACCACGGCGCTGGCCAGCAGGTCGGTGGCGGCAATCAGCAGGCCGCCCGCCGCATGCACGCGCTCGGCAATAGGTGAGAGGTCGTGCAGCTCACCGAAGGTACCGGGCGTCTGCACCAGCGCCGCGAAGGTGCCTTCCGGCAGTTCCGCGTTGGCGGGGCCCGTCACCACGTCGTAGCCGAAGTATTCGGCGCGCGTGCGGATCACGTCCAGCGTCTGGGGGTGCACGTCCTGCGCCACGTACAGGGTGTTGCCCTTGCTTTTGCCCGCACGCTTGGCCAGGGTCATGGCCTCGGCGGCGGCGGTGGCCTCGTCCAGCAGGCTGGCATTGCATACTGGCATGGCCGTCAGATCCATGATCGTCTGCTGGAAGTTCAGCAGCATTTCCAGGCGGCCCTGTGAAATCTCGGCCTGGTAGGGGGTGTAGGCGGTGTACCAGCCGGGGTTTTCCAGCATGTTGCGCAGAATCACGCCGGGCGTGTGCGTGCCGTAGTACCCCATGCCAATGTAGGAGCGGAACACCTTGTTCTTCTGGGCCACGGCCTTCAGGTCGGCCAGCGCCTGCGCTTCGGTGACCGGGCCACCCACGTTCAGCTCGCCCTCAAAGCGGATGCTTTCGGGCAGGGTCGAGTCGCTCAGTTCGTCTAGGCTGCCCACGCCCAGATGCTTGAGCATCTGGGCCTGTTCAGCGTCGGTGGGGCCAATGTGACGGTCGGTAAAGTCAGCGGTTTGCAGCAGGTCGGTCAGGGCGGTTCTCGGGTGATTGGGGGTCATGGGGACTCCTGGGAAGGGCTCTGGGCTGTGGGCCATGAGCCATGAGGAAAAGGCGGCAGAACAAAGGAGCCTGTGGGCGCACGGCCCCAAGGCTCAAAGCTCATGGCTCACAGCCTCTGTCAGCCGTTCGCGCTGGCGTAGGCTTCGGCGTCCATCAGGTCGCCCTCGCCCGTCACATCCAGCTTGAACAGCCAGCCGCCCTCGTAGGGGGCGCTGTTCACCAGTTCGGGGCTGGCGGTCAGGGCGTCGTTCACGGCGACCACGGTGCCGCTGGCCGGGGCGTAGATGTCGCTGGCGGTCTTCACGCTTTCGACCACCGCAATCGTCTCGCCGGCTTCGACTGCGCGGCCCACTTCGGGCAGCTCGACGTACACCACGTCGCCCAGCTGCTCCTGCGCAAAGTCGGTGATGCCCACGGTGCCGTCTGCAGAGAGCCATTCGTGCGAGGCGGCGTATTTCAGGTCAGAGGGGGTGTTCGTCATATCAGGTTCTCCTGTGGGGAATTCGGTTCACTGTAAGTGGTGAGTGGAAAGTGGTCAGTGGGTGGTCCTGCGGTGTGGTCTCCACTCACCACTGACCACTTCCCACTTACCCTTTGTAAAACGGCAGGTCCATCCGCGTCGCTGGGTGGTCCTTACCGCGCACTTCAACTTCAAAGGTCTCGGCGGTGGCGAAGGCGGCCTCCACCAGCGCCATCGCAATGGGGTGGCCCAGGGTGGGGCTGCTGGTGCCGCTGGTCACGTGGCCCACGACCTGCCCGGCCACCTTCACCGGGTAGCCTTCGCGCACGGGCACGCGCTCCAGCTTCAGGCCAATCAGCTTGTGCGCCGGCGCGAGGCTGATGTGCTCACGGCCCACATGGGCCTTGTCCTTGACCACCCAGCTGTAGGTGCTGGACAAGGGATGGATGGTGTCGCTGAACTCGTGGCCGTAGAGCGGGAAACCGGCTTCCAGCCGCAGCGTGTCGCGGGCGCCCAGGCCAGCGGGGATCAGGCCAATGCCCAGCAGCTTGTCCCAGACAGTTTCGGCCTCGCTGGCGTCCACGAAGACCTCAAAGCCGTCCTCGCCGGTGTAGCCGGTGCGGGCCAGCATGACGTCAAAGCCGAACAGTTTGGCCGCAAAGTAAGCGTTTTTCTTCTTGGCGCTCAGGTCCACGTCCACATGAGGCTGCAGCAGTTCGGCGGCTTTCGGGCCCTGGACGGCCAGCAGACCCCAGCGGTCGGATTCGTCGCTCAGCTGCACCTCAAAGCCCGCCGTATGGGCGCTGAGGTGCGCCCAGTCCTTGGCGATGTTGCTGGCGTTCACCACCATCAGGTATTCGCCGTCACGGACCATGTAGATGTAAATGTCGTCCACCAGCCCGCCCTGTACGCCGGGCAGCCAGTTGTACTGGGCGCGGCCGGGCTTCAGCTTGCTCACGTCGTTGGTGGTCACGCTTTGCAAGAAGGCCAGGGCGCCGGGGCCCGTCACGCGGAATTCACCCATGTGCGACACGTCGAAGACCCCGGCGCCTTTGCGCACAGCCTCGTGCTCGGCTTTCAGGCCGCTGTACTGCACCGGCATGTCCCAGCCGCCAAAAGGCACCATGCGGGCCCCGGCGCGCAGGTGCGCGGCGTGCAGCGGCGTCCGCTTCAGCGGCTCGGTGGGGGTGTCGGTCATGGGAAAATCGTAGCGGAACGGGTGGTCAGCCGTCCGGGGGGTTTGGACGAAAGGTCAAGGGGGCCAGGAGATGCAGGTGCAGAAAAATGACGTGCAGGTGCAGTCAGAAAGCGTAGCCACCACGGTCTATGAAAGGCTGACGGAGCAAGCGGTCTCCGCCCTACGTGCGGGGCGTCCGCCCGCAGACGCCTGGGCCTGGGCCCAAACGCAGGTGGAGGGCCGCCAGAGTACGCTGAACAAGGGCTGCCCGCGTTCAACTTTCGTGTCGCTAGCCGAACACGGGTATGTGACGGTTTACTTGCCCGGAGAAGCGGCGTCAGCGCTGAGCCTGAACGCGCAGCATGCCCTGGTCGCCGCCGCAGTGCAGCGCGAGCACCCTGAGGTGCTGAACAACAAGCGGGCCTGGTGGGAGGCCACCCAGCGCAGAAGCGGAATAACACGTAAAGGTGAAAACGGTGTTCTGGACGTACTCCGCGCCCTGATCCGGCTGGGCGTGTTTCGGGCCCAGCCTTGAGCGCCTCGCACCTCCTGGCCCTGTTGCCCCCACCCGCTCTGGCGGAGCAGGTCGTGGCCTTCCGGGCCGCGCACGGCATTCGGGACGCCGCCGCCACCCCGCATGTCACGGTCAAGGCGCGCAGCGGGTTGGGCGAGGACCTGGCGTGGGTATCCCAGGCGCGCGCGGTGGCGGCACAGGTCTCGCCGGTGGCCCTCACCATCGGCGGGCCGCGCCTCTTTCGCAACGGGACGGCGCTGTACCTGCAGGTGCACAGTCCAGAGGCGGTGGGCTTGCACCTCGCGCTGCTGGCCGCCCTGAACCCTGCCGAACGCTTCGGCTATGAGGGCCCGGGGATGACACCGCACCTGTCGGTGGCGCTGGGGCGGCGGGGGGTGGACCTGGGGGCCCTGCTGGCCGCCGCGCAGGTCACCTTTGCCGATCTGGAGGCCCAGCCGCTGACCTTCACGGCCACTGAACTGGTCTGGCTGCGAAAGGCCGGGCCCGGTGCCGTCTATCTTCCGTTGGAGGCGTGGCCGCTGGAGGGCGGGTAGAGTCACCCCATGCCCACCTTGGCCCAGCTCCGCGAGTTGCAGTCCATTGCCCAGGCCGGGCTGACCTACACCCGCGACCCCTACGACCGCCAGCGCTTCGAGCGCCTGCGCGACCTGACCGCCGAGTTGCTGGCCGAGCAGACAGGGCAGGCCCCCGCCGAGGTGGCGGCCCTGCTGCGGGTGGAGGAAGGCTACCTGACCCCCAAGGTGGACGTGCGCGCCGTGGTGCTGAACACCCGGGGCGAGGTGCTGCTGACCCGCGAGGCCGCCGACGGCCGCTGGAGCCTGCCCGGCGGCTGGGCCGACCCCGGCGAGAGCCCGCGCCAGATCGCGGTGCGCGAGGTCTGGGAGGAAACGGGGCGACAGGTGCGTGCCCTGCGCCTGCTGGCTGTGCTGGACAAGGCCCAGCATCCCCACCCGCCGGACCTGTGGGCGGTGTACAAGCTGTTCCTGCACTGCGAGCTGACCGGGCCAGAAGATGGGGCGCACGCCGCCAACCTGGAAACCACCGACAGCGGCTTTTTCCCCCTGGATGCCCTGCCCCCTCTGAGCCTGAGCCGCAATCTGCCCCAGCAGGTCCAGCGCGCCGCCGAACTGGCCCGGCACCCCGCGCTGGGGGTGGATGTGGACTGAACGCCCGCCTACCGTCTGCCGCGCTGGAAAGGGCTTGACTGACGGAATGAACGTGCTGATTGTTGGGGCGACGGGGGGCATCGGGGCGGCCACCGCGCGGGCGTTCGCCCAGGCGGGGGCTTCGCTGACGCTCTCTGGGCGGGACGAAGCGCGCCTGTCGGCGCTGGCCGGCGAACTGGGCGCGCATGCCAAAGGGGCCGACCTGGGCTACGAGAGCCATGTGCGGGCGCTCTTTGAAGGGCTGCCGGCGCCGGTAGACACCCTGGTCTACGCCGCTGGGGCCGCCCACCCCGAACCGCTGGCCGGGGCCGACCCCGCCCAGGTGCGCGCAGTGTGGAACGCCAATTATTTTGGGGCGCTGTGGGTGCTCAAGCACGGCCTGGGGCGGCTGCATCCGGGCGGGCGCGTGTATCTGCTGGGCGCCCGCCCCGAACTGGTCACGGCGCGCGGCTTTACCCAGTACGCCGCCAGCAAGGCCGCCCTGGCCCGCGCCGCCGATATTGCCCGGCTGGAACACCGGGGCCTGGGCCTGACGCTGGTGCTGCCACCAGCGGTGGACACGGGGCTGTGGGCCCAGGTGGGCCGGGCGCCCAAGGGGGCGCTGGCGCCCGAAGCGGTGGCGCAGGCCATCGTGGCGGACCGGGCGGGGCCAGCGCAGGCCGAACTGCGCGTAGAGGGCTGACAGCGGTGTTCCGTTCCACCCAGGGGAGAAACGCACCCCCCTCAACGCCACGCCAACCGCTCTCTGTCGCGGTGACTCGCGCCGCTCGCTCCACATGATCTGAAGGGTTAACCTCCAGGTCAGGTGGTGACCGTTCTGAGCGCTTACCTCTCCTGTTGTTGGCGCGTCAATTCCAGCAACCCGTCCATCAGCCGGCGCTGGGCGCTGGCATACAGGGCCAGCATCAGCCCTTCGGCCAGGGCGCGGCTCAGGCGGCCTCGCAGCAGGTAGCGCCGCACCAGAATCAGCAGGTCCGAGGCCACGAACAGCCAGCCGCCCACCCGCAAGGCGCGGCCCGCCGCCGGGGCCAGCCGGGGGTCGGCGGCCAGCAGCGCCATCCCAGAGAGGAGTGTGCCGTAGCCGCTGAGCGTGGGCAGGCTGGCGCGGTCGTGCCGCAGCAGCAGGCCCAGGCCCAGCCCAGCGGCCCCCAGGCGCAGGGGCCACGCGCCCGCGTGCGGCCGGGCCCCGTGACGCCACAGCAGACCGAGATACGCCGTCTGGGCCAGCGCGTACCACGCTGCGCCACGCCGGAAGCCAGCGGGATACCCCTGGGGGTCCGGCAGGTGCGTGGCCGTGGCAATGTGCAGCCCACCCAGGCCCGATGCCCCCAGGGCTCCCAGCAGCAGAGCGGTATCAGTGCGTGACCGTGCCGGGGCCTGGGCCAGGACCTCGGTCATCAGGGCCAGGATCAGGCTGGTTTCGGCAGTCTGGTGGGCGCGGGCGTGGTCGGCCATGCCGGCTGCCACGGTAGCAGCGGCGCCCAGGCGAAAGGGCCAGCGGCTCATGCCTCGCTCCGCCCGGTGGCCTGCACGCCGTCCTCGGTGGCCAGCCACGCCACCGGGCAGTCGTGGGGGTCCCGGGGCAGCGCGGGCACCAGCAGGGCCGCCGGGATCACGCCCACGGTCAGGCCCGCGAAACCGGGCAGCAGACGGTCATAAAAGCCGCCGCCGTAGCCCAGTCGCACCCCAGCGCGGTCATACGCCAGGGCGGGCAGCAGCGCGGCATCCACCGTGTCCAGTGGCACCTGCGGCGCGTCGGCCGGGGGTTGCAGGGCGCCAAAGCGGCTGGGCTCGGTGGCCGTGTGCCAGGGGTGTAGGGTCAGGTGCGGCTGCGGGCGAAAGCGGGCGCGGGTGGTCAGCAGTTCAAACTCGTCCGCCAGCGCGCAGAGGTCGGGCTCGCCCGCCAGCGCGCGGTAGGCCAGCACGCGCCGGGCGCCGTGGGATCGCAGAAAGGCCCGCAGGTGCGCGGTGATCGCCTCGGATGGGTCGGGAAGCCCGGCCCGAACCTCGCGCGCCCAGCGTCGCCATTCGGGTTTGGGGGCATCCAGAAGGGGCCTCAGCCCGCCCACCGCTGGCCGTCGTGCAGGGTCACCCAGGGGGCGCGTTCGGGGGCGGCCGTAAAGGAGACCAGCCCCGCCTCCTCCTGCCAGTGGTGCAGCAGCGCCAGGGGCGGCTGGTACTGGATCACCAGCTTGTGGGGTTGCGCCCAGTCCGGCTGAAAGGTGGCGTCGGTGCCGGGGCAGGTCATGACCGTGGTGTGGGCAAAGCCAGCGGTGAGCGGCATATGCACGTGACCGGCCAGCACTCGCACCACCTGGGGGTGGCGCTGCACCACCTCGCACAGTTCCGCGCGCCCCCGCAGGCCAATAGCGTCCATCACCTGCAGGCCGCTCTGGATGGGCGGGTGGTGCATGAACAGCAGCGTGGGGCGCTCTGGGGCCTGGGCCAGCACCTCGTCCAGCCACGACAGGCGCGCGGCGCACAGTTGCCCCGCCCCCTGCCCCGGCCAGTGGGTGTCCAGCCCGATCAGGCGCAGCGGCCCGTCCTCTACGACGTACTGCAAAAAGCCGCTCAGCCCCTCGCCCGGCAGCGGAAAGCGCGCCAGCATCTGGGCACGGTCGTCGTGGTTGCCGGGCACCACATACACCGGCATGGTCAGCGGCGAGAGCGCGGCCTGGAACGTCTCGTACTCTTCAGGAAGGCCGTGCTCGGTGCAGTCGCCGGTGATCAGCACGGCGTCGGGGGTGCGGGGCAGGGTGGTCAGAAAAGCCACGGCGCGGCGCAGCGCCTCGGCCTTGTGCGGCTGGGCGGTGTCCACATGCGTGTCACTGAGCTGGGCGATGAACATGGGAGGGGGACCTCGTGGGGGAAGAAGACGGAGCAGGCGCGCAGAACAGAAGCAGGAGCGCGTGCCGGGGAATGAAGGCCTTCATTGTGGCAGGAACTCCCCGGGCACGCGAGCACAGCTGCGGCCATTCAGAGCGGGAACCACATGACCTGAAGGCGAATCCTTCAGGTCATGTGGGGCGAGCGGACTTGCAAAGCTGCGGAGCAGAGCGAGTGACCGCGACAGACAGTGGTTGAAGTGGCGTTGAGGGGGCTCTCTTCCTCCCCTGGGCGGAACGGAAGACCGCTGTCAGACCACGCCCCGCGTTCCTGGCGCGGGAACGCGGGGCGTGGAAAGCGGCCTTACTGTGGGTTCAGTCCCAGCGCAAAGCTCTTGAGGCCCACGCCCACCGTGGTTTTCAGGGTGGCCCGGCCTGTGCCCAGGTCCACGGTGTAGAACGCCGTGCTGCCACTGCCCGCAGTGCTGAGGTAGGCGCTGCTGGCCCCAGCGATATCAAAGCCGGTCATGCCGGGCATGGCGTCCACGCCCAGCGCGCCGCGCGTGGTCAGCAGGCTGAAGTTGCCAGCCGGGCCAGTCGGGTTGTTGCTGTGAAGCACCAGGGCATCGGTGTCGGCGTCAATGGAAAACAGTTCGGTGGTGGTGCCCGCGTTCACCGCGCCGCTGGCGCTGTTGTTGAACGAATTCGTGTAGGCCGCCGCCACCAGATTGGGGTTGGGGGTGGCCGTTACGTAGGCGAAGGTGCCGTCGTTGGTGACCGTTCCAGCGGGCGAGGTGCCCGGGACCGGCGCGCTGGCCAGGGTCAGGCGGTAATTGCGGTCGGCGGTGCCCAGCACCCGCAGGCGGTTGGCCACGGGGTTGAAGTCCATCGCCACAGCGGCGTCGCCCAGGGTCGCGCTGTCGCGGGTGGCGGCGCCCGTCATGCTCAGGCGGTAGACGTTCCCCGCGCTGGACATGGCGTACAGCATGTTGTCGGTGTTGCGCAGGTCCAGGTCCACCAGCGTTTCGCCGTTGCCCAGCCCCGTAATGGGCATGGTGCGCAGGCTGGCACTGGCATTGTCCAGGCCAAAGCTGACCAGCTGGCCCCCGGCACCCAGGCCGTAGACCACCTGACCGCTGGGGGCGGCCGGGGTCACTGGTGGATTGCAGGCAGCCAGAACGAGTGAAGACAGCACGGCAAGGGGCGCAGCATATTTCATAAGGGTCCCTCCTGAGGTGGGGGAGGGCCCAGACCCTTCCTCAGGTGGCCGGGGCACTCCTGATCAGGGGTAAGCGGTACGGGGAACGGCGGATCAGCCCCGCCGTTCATGCCTTCTTTAGGCTTGTGCTGCTGGGGCAGCTCTTCAGCCGGCGGCCGTCAAAGTCTGGATGTTTGTGAATTGGACTTGGACGGCACTGCAGATGAACAGCAGCCTGCTCTGAAGGGGGCAGGTCCCCCGGCAACCACCCAGGCGGGCCCGGCGCCGCTGTCTGCTGTGGCCCCCGCTCTGGTCGCCCGGGAGGGTTTGAGACTCCACACCCTCAAGCCCTCTGGGTTCTCCACCCTCAGCACTGGAAGGCCGTCCGGCTCAGCCCACCTCTTTGGGGCCTTTCAGGCCGGTTTTGCCCTCGCGGGCCTGCAGCACGGCGGCCACATCCGCTGGGCCCACGCCCACCTCGGCCAGGGCGAACAGCAGGTGAAACAGCAGGTCGGCGGCTTCGGTGGCCAGTTCGGTGCGGTCCCCGTTCTTGGCGGCCAGCAACACCTCGCCCGCTTCCTCGCTGATCTTTTTCAGCACCCGGTCCAGGCCGCCTGCGTGCAGCCGGGCCACGTAACTATTCTCGGGCAGGGTGGCCAGCCGCTCGGCAATGGTGGCGTACACCCGCTCCAGGGTGCCGTCCAGGCCGCTGCCGGGGTCGTCGCCTGCCAGCAGCGGCTGGTGGTAACAGCTGTAGGCCCCGGTGTGGCAGGCCGGGCCGGTCTGCTCCACGCGGTACAGCAGGCTGTCGCCGTCGCAATCGGCCTGCACGCTCACGATGCGCTGGGTGTGGCCGCTGGTCTGGCCCTTGATCCACTGGGCCTGACGACTGCGCGAGTAGTAGGTGGCTTCGCGGGTGTCCAGGGTACGCTGCACCGCCGCGCGGTCGGCCCACGCCTGCATCAGCACCGCGCCGGTGCGGGCGTCCTGGGTCACCACCGGAAGCAGGCCGGTCTGGGGGTCAAAGGTCAGGGTGCTGGGCAGGTCAGTGGTCATGGGGGCCCTCCGGGCAGGGGGTGGTGAGGGGGCAGTGGGCAGTGGAACAACGCGCCGGCCCACTTACCACTGCCCACGCCCCGTTCCCCATTCCGGCCGCACGGCCAGGCCCTCACCTTTCAGGTACGCCTTCACCTGCGGCACGGTCAGTTCGCCAAAGTGAAACACGCTGGCGGCCAGGGCGGCGTCGGCGTGGCCGCCCTGGTCCCCGCCGCGCAGCACGTCGCGGAAGTCTTCCAGTTTCCCGGCTCCCCCGGAGGCGATCACCGGCAGGTCCACCGCGCGGGCCACCGCCCGCGTGGCCTCCAGATCAAAGCCGGCGCGGGTGCCGTCGGCATCCATCACGTTCAGGCAGATTTCGCCCGCGCCCAGCGCCTGCCCGCGCACCGCCCACTCGATCAGGTCCAGGCCCGTGTCCACCCGGCCGCCCGCGCGGAACACGTTCCAGCCACCCTCCGGGCGGCGCTTGGCGTCAATACTTAGCATCACGCACTGCGCGCCGTGGTGGTCGCTGGCCTCGCGGATCAGCTCGGGGCGGCTCAGGGCCCCGCTGTTCACGCTGATCTTGTCGGCGCCCGCCAGCAGCAGTTGCCGGAAATCCGGCAGCCCATTGACCCCGCCGCCCACCGTCAGGGGCATCATCACTTGCTCGGCCACCCGGGCGGCCACGTCCAGCATCAGGCTGCGGCCCTCGTGGGTGGCAGTGATGTCGTAGAACACCAGTTCATCGGCCTGCTGCGCCTCGTAGGCCTGGGCCAGCACCAGGGGGTCGCCGGCGTCGCGGTGGTTTTCAAAAAAGCGAACGTTCTTCACCACCCGCCCGTTTTGCACGTCCAGGCAGGGAATGATGCGCTTGGTCAACATGCGCGCCAGTCTACGCGGCCCCGCCCATGCGGGCAGCGGGGCTGTCAAGAGGGGGAAGGGGGTGCCAGGGTGCAGCTCAGGCAGATAAGCGGATCTTTAAGGTCCGCTCACGGGATTTTGTTAAACTGGGGGTCACTGGTGGCACCCCGCCACCGGCCGCCCTCTGTCCTCACCGGGGTTTTTTGCTCCTCTGTTTCCCTCTGCTCTCAGCATCTTCTTTCCTCTGTCTTTTTCTCCCTGCGGTGGGTCCCCGGTCCCGATTGTCCTGTGGCCTGTTCTGGATTCGGTCTCACCTGCACCTGGGGGCACTGTGAACACCCGCCGTATCCTGCTTGTTGACGACAACCACAACGACCTTGAACTGGCCCTGACCGCGCTGGACGACGCTCCTGGTCGCCCAGAGGTGCAAGTGGCCTCCAGCGGCCCCGCTGCCTTGCAACTGCTGCGCGAGGCCCGCGCGGCCGGCTGCCTGCCGGACCTGGTGCTGCTGGACCTGAAGATGCCCCAGATGGACGGTTTGGCCGTGCTGGACGCCATCCGCGCCGAGCCGGGGTTGCAGGGGCTGCCCGTGGTCATGCTGACCACCAGCGGCGAGGGCCGCGATATCCGCGACTGCTACGCGCACGGCGCCAGCGGCTACGTGGTCAAGCCACTGGACTTTGCCCAGTTCCGCGAGGCGCTGCGCACCATTCAGGCCTTCTGGACCTCGCTGAACCGCGTGCCACGCACGCACTAGCCCACTGACGGAAATCTTCAGACTTCGCGCTCCTGGGCCCCGGGGGCGCTTACCCTGGCCGTATGCGTGTGTATATCGGCTGTGGGGGCTTTAGTAACGAAGATTGGGCCGCGCCGGGCCTGCTGTACGAGGGCGTGCGCAAGGACGACTATCTCGCCACCTACGCCGCGCACTTTGACGCTGTAGAGCTGAACAGTTCCTTTTACGGCATTCCGGGTCTGAAGGCCTTTGAGGGCATGGTGCGCAAAAGCGGCGCCCAGACCCGATTTGCGGTGAAGCTGAACAAGGTGTTTACCCACGACCGCGCCCCCACCGACGCCGACTTTGACCGCATGCTGCAAAGCCCCCAGCCGCTGCGCGAGGCGGGCGTGATGGGCCCGTATCTGGCGCAGTTTCCCTATTCGTTTCACCGCACGGCCGAGAACCGCAAGTACCTGCAGGCCCTGGCCGAGCGCTTTACTGGCCACGAACTGGCCGTGGAACTGCGCGGCGCCGACTGGGACCGCCCCGAGGTGCGCGAGGGCATGGCCGAACGCGGCCTGATCTGGGTCAGCCCCGATTACCCGCCGGTAGGCGGCCTGCCCGAACCGCAGCTGCATGCCACGGGCGATGTGGGTTACCTGCGCCTGCACGGGCGCAACGCGGGCAGCTGGTGGGAAGGCCAGAGCGCCGCCGAGCGCCACGACTACCGCTACAGCCGCGCCGAGATGGACGAGTGGGCGCAGAAGATTGCCCTGGTGGCCGAGGACCTTTCCGAGCTGTACATCTTCTTCGAGAACACCACCAAGGGGCACGCCCTGAAAAACATCCCCATGCTGCGCGAGGCCCTGAACGCCCACGGCGTGCCGGTGGCTACGCCGGACCCGGCCGAGCGCTCGGCGGATCAGGGCCGTCTGCTGTAAAGCAGGAGCCCGCAACGCTGCGCGTCCAATCTCGCTGAAGGCTCAGCGGAGAGGTGGGGACTTCTCCACCAGTGGCCCCAGCTGCTTGGCCCGTCCTCAGACAGAGGCGCTGGGCTTCTCCAGCTCTGGGCTTGTCAGGCCAGTGCGGCCCCCAGGCTGTGCTAGCCGCTTGCCCATGCCGCTCACCTCCCCATTCCCCACACCCGTAATGCCCCCGTAACGCTCCGGCGCGAGGCTCGCCGCATGGAGGTCTTTCATGCGGATTCTTGAACGGACACAGGTCACGCAACCGGGCCGGGAGGAACGGTCATGAGCCGCCCGCCCCACGAGCCTCACCCCCACGAGGCCCCCCCGGAGCGCACCTCGCCGCCCCGGGGCACGCTGATGGTGATTGCCGTGCTGCTGCTCAGCATTTCCACCCTGTGGCTGCTGGTGCTGGGCATTTTCCAGGGCCGGGCCTGAGATGCGCCGCACCTCGTCCGTGCCGCGCCTGGACCACCACGCCCTGGAACGCTACGAGCGGATCTGGCTGGGGCTGGCGGTGGTCATGAGCGTGCTGCTGTTCGTGGGCGTGCTCGCCAGCCTGATCAGCGGCACCTACCCGCGCCTCAGTGGTCAGGGCGGCGGCCACAGCATGGCGGTGACCAAGGGCCGCATTGACCCCGCCAATCTCGCCGCCACGCCGTTTGCCAAACCCGGGCTGGTGGTGGACGCCGCTGGGCAGCCGGTGGTGAACGACCAGGGCACGCTGGACGCCTACATCGTGGCCGGGAACTTTACCTTTCAGCCCGCCGTCCTGCGGCTGCCCGCCGGGCGCCCCGTGACCCTGCATGTGACCGCCACCGATGTCGCCCACGGCTTTCAGATCACCGGCACGAACGTGAACGTGGAACTGCTGCCCGGCCACGTCGCCACCCTGACCGTCACGTTCCGTCACCCCGGCGAGCAGCACGTCATCTGCAACGAGTACTGCGGCCTGGGCCACCACAACATGATCACCCGCTTTCTGGTGGAGCCGCCTGCCCCGGCGGCCAAGGAGTAACCCCTGTGACCACCCTTCCTGCGCAACCGGCCCCGGCCCGCGCGCCTGCGGCCCTGGACGCGGCCACCCTGACCAGCCTGAAAAAGCTGACCCAGTACTACATCGTCACCGCCTTTCTGGCGCTCTTTATCGGGGTGCTGCTGGGCCCCTTGCAGGCGCTGAACTACGGCGGCATCAACCTCTACGAGTACCCGCTGCTGAAAAACCTGATCAAGTCCTACTACCAGGGCCTGACCCTGCACGGCGTGCTGAACGCGCTGGTGTTCACCCAGTTCTTTATCAGCGGCTGGATGCTGTACCTGCCTGCGCGGGACCTGCAGGTGCGCCCCAACATGCGCTTTGCGTGGTTCACCTACCTGATGATGACGGCCGGGCTGCTGACGGCCGCCGTGCCGTTGCTGACCAACGACGCCACCGTGCTGTACACCTTTTACCCGCCGCTGGAGGGCAGCCCCGTCTTTTACATTGGCGCGGCCGTGATGGTCGCGGCCAGCCTGCTGGTGGCGGCGCAGGTGGTCTTGTTGTGGCTCGGCTGGAAGCGCGCCAACCCGGGCCGCGTGACCCCGCTGGTGGCCTACATGAGCGTGGCGACGTGGCTGATGTGGGGCGTGGCCTCGCTGGGGCTGGTGGCAGAAGTCGTGTTCATGCTGATTCCCTGGTCGCTGGGCCTCACGCGCGGCGTGGACCCGCTGCTGGCCCGCACGCTGTTCTGGTGGACCGGGCACCCCATCGTGTACTTCTGGCTGCTGCCCGCCTATATCTCGTGGTACGCCTTTCTGCCCCGGCAGGCGGGGGGCCGCATCGCCAGTGAAGGGCTGGCCCGGCTGGCCTTTACCATGTTCCTGATTTTCAGCGTGCCGGTGGGCCTGCACCACCAGTACGCCGACCCCAACGTGCAAAACACCTGGAAGGTCATTCACATGTTCCTGACCTTCCTGGTGGCGGTGCCCAGCCTGCTCACGGCCTTTTCGGTGGGCGCGGCGCTGGAAGACTCGGCGCGGGCGCGCGGCGGGCGCGGGCTCTTTGGCTGGGTCACGCGCCTGCCCTGGGGCAACGCCTCCATGACCGCGCAGGTGCTGGCCATGATCTCGTTCATCTTCGGCGGCGCGGGCGGCATCGTGAACGCCTCCATGGCCTTTTCGCCCGTGGTGCACAACACCGCCTGGATTCCCGGGCACTTTCACATCACGGTGGGCACCGCCACCACCCTCACCTTCATGGGGCTGGTGTTTTGGCTAGTGCCGCACCTGACCGGCAAGCGGCTGGCGTGGCCCCGCGCGGCGCTGGCCTCGGTGTGGCTGTGGTTCGGCGGCATGATGCTCTTTGCGGTGGGCATGCACTGGCAGGGGCTGGCGGGTGTGCCCCGGCGCGCGCAGGTGAGCGCCGCCGCCCAGCAGGCGGTGTACGACGGCATGAACATTGCCCTGCCCAAGCTGATGACGGCCGTGAGCGGCATGGTGCTGTTCGTGGCGGCCATCTTCTTCTTCGGGGTGCTGTTCAAAACCCTGCTCTCGCCCCGGGTGGACGACCCCGAAAGCACCCCCATTCCTTACAGCGAGGCGATCAGTGCGGCCGGCGAGCAGCTGGCGGGCGCCAGCACCCTGGTGCGCCGCACCGAGCCCCTGCTGGCCCTGACGGTGGCCTCGCTGCTGCTGGTGATTCTGGTGTACGCCCCGGTGATTGGCCCCATGCTGGCGAACTACCAGTTCGTGCCCGGCCAGAGGTTGTGGTAAGCGTGAGCGGCGAGTTCTACAGCGGCAAGCAGGTGGCGGGTTTCGTGACCTTTCTGGTGCTGGGCACCGTGCTGGGCCTGGGCGCCTACCAGGCCGGGGGGCGGCTGGCCGGCACCGGGGGCGGGGCCGAGGTCAGCGCGGCGGCTGCGCCCAGCACCCCGAACGGTCAGGCCCTGTACGCAGGCAACTGTGCGGGCTGCCACGGCGCGAAGGCCGAGGGCGGCCTGGGGCCGGGACTGGTTCACACCGCCGCCTGGGCGAGCGCCGAATTCGCCCACGCCGTGCTGGACGGCCAGTCGCCCCAGGGGCGGGAACTGGGCACCGTCATGCCCCGCTTCCGGCAGACCGGCCTGGACGGCGCCCCTGCCACCGACGCCCAGATCGCCGCTATTCAGGCGTACGTGCAGACACTGAAGTAGCGCGGCGGCACTCGCGGCGCCGCCTCGCCCGGCTGTGGGCAGGCGGCGCCGCTGGCGTGCAGGCACGCGGCCCGCTCCGCCAAATGGCCCAGGCATAGAGGGCCGGGATTGACACCCTGGCCCGCCCCCTCTAAGCTGTGTGGGCCTGCAAGACGTGGGCGCGTGGTGGGTTTAGCTCAGCCGGTTAGAGCGCCGCTCTGTGGAAGCGGAGGTCGTGGGTTCAAATCCCATAATCCACCCCAGACACCCGGCCCCAGGCGCATGCCCGGGGCCGAGTCTTTTCAGCAGGCAGTCAACACAACGTGCGGGGATGGCGGAATTGGTAGACGCACCAGACTTAGGATCTGGTTCCCGTAGGGAGTGAGGGTTCAAGTCCCTTTCCTCGCACCACAGCGCGAACAAGCACCGGGTGGCCTGGTGCTTGTTCGCTGTTTGGGCGGGTTGGGGGCAGGGGCGCTTCCCGGCACCCGGCCGGCCGCTCGCCTCAAGTGTCCCGCCAAGTGTCCTGCCGTGTCCGTACGGTGGACCCATGACCACCACCTCACTGCTCCAGCCCACACGCCGTTCACCGCGCCGCGCCGCCGTGGCCCGTCTGCTGGCGGGCGCCGCACTGGGAGCAGCGGTCGCCATGGGTCCAGCGGCCTCGGCCCAGAGCGGGGCCAGCTGGCCGCCAGTCACCGCCGAGGGCCAGACCTGGATCTTCTCGGCGGCCGGGGAGACCTGGACCGCAACCGCCGGCAAGCTCGACAGCGACGGTGACCGCGAACTGCAGGTGGGCACGCCGCGCGGCACTCAGAAAGGCTGGCTGGTGCTGTCAACCGACAAGACGCTCTGGTCCTTGCTGACGCTTCAGCCCGGCGGTGGCTACTGGGCGTGTCGTCTGGAACGGGGTGCGGGGCCCGTGTACAGCGGCAAACTGTCGTTCTTCGCCAAGACCGATGGCCCTGGCGAGGCGCGCGGCACCTGCACCGGGCAGCTGCAGGGCCGGGCGGCCCCCCCCAACACCAGCGCGCCAAGCTGGCCCTACCGGCTGGCAGCGGGGCAGACCTGGAGTGTCAAGATGCCCAGCGGCACAGTGACGGCGACCCTGGAGGGCCAGCCGGGAAACCTCTCGGGCATCATCTCGCGCACGCCGCCTGCCGTGCTGGGCGCAGTGGCCGACACCACGAATTTGACCTTCATGGTGGTGTCGCAAACGGCCGAGCAGCTGTGCGTCATTGAGCGCGCAGGGGCCAGCGGGGCCGTGCTCACTGGCACCGCCTACGACATGAAAAGCGAGCGTTCGCTGGGCCAGTGCAGCGCGGCGCAGGGGCCGGCCTCCGCGCTGGCCAGCCGCGTGGTGGCTGTCCGGCCCTCGTGGCCCCTGGCGCCCCGGGACGGCGACACCTGGACAGTCACCACCCCGCTGGGCAGCTGGAAGGGCAGCCTGAAGGCCGAGGGCGACCTGTGGCAAGGGCGCGTCTCTGGAGCCATTCCCGGCGAGATGCTGCTCAAGATCACCCCCACGAGCGCCGTGCTGGCCATCTTTGCCGATGACGGCCGGATTTTTGGATGCCGCATTGACCAGCTGGGCACCATTGCCCCGGACAAGATGAGCGGCGACGCCCTGTACGGGAAGAATGCGGACGCAGACATTGAGGAGGCGGGCGCCTGCAGCGCCGTGCAGGAGCGCTGAAGGCAGGGCTGCCCCTCAGCGGTGAACCCCCTGGTGGTATGCCAGGGGGATTTGCGCGCGCCCCTCGCGGCTCGCCCTGCGCCGGATGTCTGACAGTGGCTGCCAGTGCTACCCCGGGATCAAAGACCAGCCCCTCAAGGCCACGCCAACCGCCCTCTGTCGCAGACACTCACTTCGCTCGCCCCAGGCCCGTTGCGGGGCGTCACCTCCAAGGCCCTGGGTTCCGCTGTGAGGGCGCGCGCCCAGACCCTGGGCAAATGCACTATGATGCTCGGCGGCATGTCGCGTGCCCACCCTCAGCGGAGGCGTGCCGCGACACGGCAGAATCAAGATCGGGCGCCTGCGCGTTCGGCGGTTCGCCCAGCACAGCCCCCTCAGGCGGGGCGCGCCGCGAAGCCGCCGGACCCAGGCGCAGACGGGAGACCCAATGGCAGAGCTGATCAGCAGAGAAGGCAACAAGGTGGAATTCAAGGTGTCGGTGCCCGCCGCCGAAGTGAACCGCGCCTACGACCAGGTGTGGGCTGGCCTGGCCCGCGACGTGCGCGTGCCCGGGTTCCGCCCCGGCAAGGCCCCGCGCAAGGTGATTGAAGGCCGCGTGGGCAAGGGCTACGTGGAGCAGGAAGTGCGTGACCGCCTGCTGCAGACCCACTACCCCCAGGCCGCCCGCGAGCTGAAGCTGAGCCTGGTGGACGCCACCATTGACCCCAAGGCCCTGCAGAGCGGTCAGTCCTTCGAATTCACTGTGAAGGGCGAAACCTACCCCGAAGTCAAACTGGCGGACTGGAGCGGCCTGCAACTCAGCGCCGAGGCCCCCGAAATCACCGACGAGGTGCTGGAGCGCACCCTTAGCGACCTGCGCGAGCGCAACGCCACCTTCGAGAGCGCCGAGCGCCCCATTGAGGCCAGCGACCAGGTGACCATTGAAGAAGAGGGCGAAGAGGGCGGCACCTACCCCGTGTACCTCGACGTGGCCGAGCCCCACGTGCGCGAGGCGCTGCTGGGCAAGGCCAAGGGCGACACCGTGCAGATCACCGTGCCCGCCCACACGCACGGCGACCACGAGCACCCCGAGCACACGGTCACCGTGAAGATCGTGGACGTGAAGACCAAGCAGCTGCAGGAGCTGAACGACGAGTTCGCCAGCAGCCTGAACTTCGAGTCCCTGGAGCGCCTGCGCACCGATCTGAAGGCCGAACTGGAGCGCCGCGCGCAGCAGGAAGGCGAGGCCGGACGCCGCGAGGAATTCATCAGCGCCCTGATGGAGGGCATGGAAGCCGACATTCCCCAGGCCCTGCTGACCCGCCGCCGCGAGAGCATGCTCGAAGAGATCAAGGACGACCTGGGCCGCCAGGGCGTGAAGTGGGGCGAGTACGAGAGCTTCATGAAAGAGCAGGGCAAGCTCGAGGACTTCATGGCCGACCTGGGCAAGAACGCTGAATCCCGCGTGAAGCGTGATCTGGTGCTGGAAAAGCTGGCCGAGGACCTGAACGTGCAGGTCAGCGACGCCGAGTTCAACCAGACCATGAACGCCCTGGCCCAGGCCAACGGCCTGAGCCCCGCCGAGCTGAGCAAGCAGCTGGGCCCGAATGGCATCAACGCCTACTACACCAGCCTCGTGCGTGAAAAGGGCCTGCAGCAGGCCATGAGCCAGCTGAGCGGCGCCCAGAAGCAGGGCGGCGAGCCGGCCAGCACCGAGGAAGCCAGCAGCGCCGAGGCCACCACCGAAGAAAGCACCGAAGCCACCAGCGCCGAATAACGGCCTGTAGGGGCCACAGCGGGGACCGTGCATGCCACGGTTCCCGCTGGCCGTTTGGGCGCTGGGCCAGGGGAAGGCGCACTCATGGGGCGGGCCGCAGCGGTGCCGTATGCTCCTGACTGTCCATGACCACCCCTCCCGATTTCGACCTGTCGCTGGGCCTGTTCGCAGGTGGCGGCGAGATGGCGCGGCGCATGCTGGCCTTCGACTGGGCCCGGACCTCGCTGGGCGTGCCCGCCAGCTGGCCGCAGAGCCTGAAAACGGCCGTGCGCATCATGCTGACCTCGCGCTTTGCGATGTGGATGGCCTGGGGCCCGGAGCTGATTTTCTTCTGCAACGACGCCTACCTGCCCACGCTGGGGGTTAAGGGCGACTGGGCGCTGGGGACGCGCTCGGACGTGGTGTGGGCCGAGGTCTGGTCGGCGGCGGGCCCACGCATTGACCATGTGCTGCAGACCGGCGAGGCCACCTGGGACGAGGGCCTGCAGCTGTTTCTGGAACGCAGCGGCTATCCAGAAGAGACCTACCACACCTTTTCCTACAGCCCCCTGGCCGACGACGCGGGCGCCGTGACCGGGATGCTGTGCGTGGTGACCGAGGAAACCGAGCGGGTGGTGGGCGAGCGCCGCCTGCGGGTGCTGGGGCGGCTCTCGGCGCAGCTGAACGAGGCGCGCCGCACCGCCGAGGTGATGGACGCGGTGCGCGTGGGCCTGGAGGCCGAGGCCCACGACCTGCCTTTTGCCCTGATCTATCTGCCCGCCGAGGACGGCACCCTGCGCTGCGCCCTGCGCTTTGGGCTGCCCGACCACCATCCGTTGGCCCCGGACCAGCTGCCGCCCGAGGGCGACAGCGGCCCCTGGGCCGTTGCTGCCGTGCTGGCCGGCGAGGTGAGCAGCGAACAGCACGACCTGAGCAACGTACCGGACCTGCCCGGTAGCCCCTGGGCCCGCCCCCCGGCGCGCGCCCTGAGCCTGCCGCTGACCCAGCCCGGGGCCGAGCGCCCGGCGGGACTGCTGATCGCGGGCCTCAACCCCTACCGGCCGCTGGACGACGCCTACCGCAGCTTTCTGGAATTGTGTGTGGCGCAGATTGTTTCGGGGCTGGCGGGGGCGCGGGCTTACGAGCACGAACGCCAGCGCGCCGAGGCCCTGGCCGAACTGGACCGCGCCAAGACCGCCTTTTTTGCCAACGCCAGCCACGAACTGCGCACGCCCCTGACCCTGATGCTGGGCCCGCTGGAAGACCTGCTGAGCGGCGAACTGGGGGCCCTGGCCCCCGCGCAGCAGCAGACGCTGGGGCTGGCCCACCGCAACAGCCTGAGACTGCTGCGGCTGGTCAATAGCCTGCTGGATTTCTCGCGCCTGGAATCGGGCCGGGCGCAGGCCCGCTTTGCCCCGGTGGATTTCCTGGCGCTGAACGCCGATCTGGCCAGCAGTTTCCGCGCGGCCATGGAGCGCGCGGGCCTGGGGTTCCGGGTGCAGCTCTCGCCGCTGCCGGGGCCCGTGTACGTGGACCGCGACCTGTGGGAGAAGGTGGTCCTGAACCTACTGTCCAACGCCTTCAAGTTCACCCTGCAGGGCGAGGTGACGCTGAGCCTGCGCGCCGAGGGCCGCCACGCGGTGCTGAGCGTGCAGGACACCGGGGTGGGCGTGCCGGAAGCCGAGGTTGGCCGCCTGTTCGAGCGTTTTCACCGGGTTGAAGGCCAGCGCGGGCGCTCGTTTGAAGGCAGCGGGATCGGGCTGGCCCTGGTGCGCGAAATCGTGGGGCTGCACGGCGGGCAGATTGAGGCCCGCAGCGCAGAAGGGCAGGGCACCACCTTTACCGTGCGCCTGCCCCTGGGCTCGGCCCACCTGCCCCCGGAGCGCCTGACTGACGCCCCGCCGCCGCAGACCGGCGCGCGCGGCGCCCTGCCCTTTGTAGACGAGGCCCTGCGCTGGTTGCCCCACGAGGTGCCCGCGCAGGACGCCCCCCCCGAGGCCCCGGCGCTGGGGGCCGCCGTGCGCCGCCGCCGCGTGCTGGTGGCCGACGACAACGCCGACCTGCGCGAGTACCTGACGCGGCTACTGTCGCCGCACCACGACCTGCAAGTGGTGGCCGACGGGCAGGCGGCCCTGGACGCGGCGCGGGCCCAGGCCCCGGACCTGCTGCTGACCGACGTGATGATGCCCGGGCTGGACGGCCTGGGGCTGCTCGCGGCCATTCGCGCTGATCCGGCGCTGCACGACCTGCCGGTGATCATGCTCTCGGCCCGCGCGGGCGAGGAAGCGCGGGTGCAGGGCCTGGAAGCGGGCGCCGACGACTATCTGGTCAAGCCCTTCAGTGCCCGGGAACTGCTGGCCAAGGTCAATGCCCAGCTGGCCCTGGCCGCGCTGCGCCGCGAGGCCCTGGCCCGCGAGCAGGCGCACTCGGCGGACCTCGAAGCGCGGGTGGCCGAGCGCACCGCCGAACTGCAGCGGGCCCTGGCCCACAGCGAGCGGCAGGCGGCCGAACTGAACGCCATCCTCTCCAGCCTGCCCGACGCCGTGTATGTGGGTGACCTGAGCGGCATCAAGCGCGCCAACGGTCCGGCCCTGACCCTGCTGGGCTTTACTGACCCGGCGCAGCTTGACCGCGCGATGGGCGAACTGAGCGAGGAACTGAGCAGCCGCGACCCCCAGACCGGCGAGCGCCTGCGGTTAGAGGAAGAGCCCTTTGTGCAGGCCATGCAGGGCCATGAGGTGCGGCGCGACGTGCTGCTGCGCCACCGCACCAGTGGCGAGGACCGCGTGATGCGCCTGGCGGCCGCGCCCATCCGGCAGGGCGAGGCCATCGTGGGCGCGGTGGCGGTGGGATCGGACATCACCGAGCAGGAAGCCCTGCAGCGCCAGATGGCGCGGGCCAATGCCGAGCTGTCGCGCAGCAACGCGGAACTGGAACGCTTTGCCTATGTGGCCAGCCATGACCTGCAGGAACCCATTCGCACCGTGGGCTCTTACGCAGGCCTGCTGGCGCACCGCTACGGCGACCGCCTGGACGAGCGCGCGCAGCTGTACCTGCGCACCGTGGAACAGGGTGCCGAGCGCATGAAGCTCTTGGTGAACGATCTGCTGGTGTTCTCCCGCCTGAACGCCGAGCGCCTGCCCCTGGAGCCCGTGCAGGTGGAGGACGCGCTGCGCGAGGCCCTGGGCCGCCTGGACGCGGCGCTGCGGGACTCCGGCGCGCAGCTAGAGGTGGGACCGCTGCCCCGGGTGCTGGGCTCGGTGCCCCGGCTGGCGCAGCTGTTTCAGAACCTCATTGGCAACGCGGTCAAGTTCCGCGCCGAGGCCCCGCCGCTGGTGCAGATCAGCGCCCAGCGCGAGGGGCCCCTGTGGCGCCTGACGGTGCGCGACAACGGCATTGGCATTGAGCCACAGTACCAGCACAAGGTCTTCGAGATGTTCCAGCGCCTGCACGGCCGCGACCGCTACGAGGGCACCGGCCTGGGGCTGGCCATCTGCGAAAAGATTGCCGTACAGCATGGCGGGCGGCTGTGGGTGGAGTCGGTGCCGGGGCAGGGCTCGGCCTTTCACTTCACTCTGCAGGGGGCCGAGTAAGCCGGGCTGGGCCACAGCGGGCCGACAGCGCAAGGGGGTTGAGGCCACAGGTCCTCAACCCCCTTGCGCCGCGCGGTGCTCTTTAAGCGGCGATGTCCTTACGGGTCACCTGCTGGTTCAGAAACCGCGCCCACACGCCGATGTACTTCAGTTCCTCCGGCGAGTGAAAGGCGCTGAGATACCACTCTTCCAGGGCGGTCGCGGTGCGCCCCCGCGCATGTCGCCGCAGCGAAGCGCTAGCGCGGGCCACCTCCTCCCGGATCTGATGCTGGTTCAAGACAACGTCGGATTCCACGCCCTGACTGTGTCACAAGGGTTCTGTCGGAATTCATTCGTAAAGCGGAGGCAGGTTGAGGGCCTTGCACCACGAGCTCCACGCGGAGAAGAGGGGGGATGCTGCCGCCCACCCTGCGCCCCGAAGACGTTCTGGCGCTGAAAAATCTGTGCGGGTGGGCGAGGCGCCGAGGTGGGCGAAACATAAAGTGTGGCCGCGAACGAATGTGATTTGTCACAACTGCTGACCCGCGATGCACTGAGGGGCGAACAGAACTTTGAGGCGTTTCGAGCTTCCGAGGGTCCGGCCCAGGGAAGGAGAGAGGGCCGAGGCTGGCCGGCGAACAGCTCTGGTGGAGCGGCCCGGCGAGGTGACGGTCCAGGGGGTCCGATGGGCAATGTCTGGCCTAGACTCATCTCAATCCGCCTGTACCGTCAGGCTCACCGTTAAAGCGGTGGCACGCCTCAGGCCCTCGCACGGCTCGGAAAAGGAGGTCGCCTCACGCCACGATCCGCGTCGCCGTCCCGCTACCTTTGTGCGAGAAGAGCTGTCTCCAGGCGGGCAAACTCGACTTTTCGCCGGCATAGACACCTCAACCTTGGTGCCCGCCCTTGCTCCCCCGTCCACTCTTCTGAACTCTGTACCGAATTCATTGAACGGGCGTTCAAAGAATGTTAGCGTGGGGGGCATGAGCGACCCTTCTGCCCCCGCCCGGCCGCCGCTGGGCATCATGGCGCTGGGAACCTACGTGCCCGAGCGCGTGGTGCCCAACAGCGAATTCGAAGCCCGGATGGACACCACCGCCGACTGGATCGAGTCGCGCACTGGCATTCGCGAGCGCCGCTACGCCGGCTCCGACGAGTACACCAGCGACCTGGGCGTGCGGGCGGTGCGCGACCTGCTCTCGCGCGACCCGGACGCCCTGAATGGCGTGGACGCCGTGATCTGCGCCACGGTGAGCCCCGACGCCCTGATGCCCTCCACGGCGGCCCTGATCGCCATGCAGGTGGGCCTGGTGGGGGCCGCCGCCTTTGACCTGAGCACCGCCTGCAGCGGTTTTGTGTATGGCTTGAGCGTGGCCCAGGGCCTGATTCTGACGGGTAGCGCCCGGCGCGTGCTGGTGGTGGGGGCCGAGGCCCTGAGCAAGGTGATTGACCACGATGACCGCAACACCGCCATTCTGTTCGGGGACGGCGCGGGCGCGGCCGTGGTGGGCCCGGTGCCCCAGGGCTACGGCTTTCAGGACTTTGTACTGGGCGCCGATGGCCATGGGGGCAGCAGCCTCTACCTGCGCTGCGTGGCGCCCCGCTTGCCCGGCGGCGTCCCCATGACCGAGGGCGTGGGCATGAACGGCCGCGAGGTCTTCAAATTCGCCGTGCGGGTGCTGGGCGACAGCGGCACCCAGGTGCTGGCCAAGAGCGGCCTGACCGGCGCCGATGTGGACTGGGTGGTGCCGCACCAGGCCAACGTGCGGATTATCGAGGCGGCGATGGAACGCTTTGGCCTGCCCCTAAGCAAGGCCACCGTGAACCTGGACCGCTACGGCAACACCAGTTCGGCCACCGTGCCGCTGGTGCTGCGCGAGGCCATCGACGACGGGCGGATTCAGGACGGCCAGCAGCTGCTGCTGATCGCCTTTGGCGGCGGCCTGAGCTGGGTGGCGGGCACCATGAAGTGGTGGGGCGGCGCACCCAGCCTGCACCCGCGCCCGGCGGCCGAAGTGGGGGCCTGGGCATGAAGATCGCGGCCCTTTTTCCCGGCCAAGGCTCGCACGCGGTGGGCATGGGGGCGGACCTTGCCGCTGCGTTTCCCGAAGCGGGCGAGGTCTACAGCCAGATTGACACCGTGCTGCCCGGTCTGCGCACCCTGATTGAAACCGGGCCCCTGGACGAGCTGACCCTGACGGCCAACCAGCAGCCCGCGCTGGTGTCTGCCTCTGTCGCCGCCTACCGCGCGTGGCGGGCCCACACTGGCCTGACCCCGGCCTTTGCCGCTGGGCACTCGCTGGGTGAATATTCCGCGCTGGTGGCCGCCGACGCGCTGTCCCTGGGCGACGCCCTGCGCCTGACGCGCCGCCGGGGCGAGCTGATGCAGGCCGCCGTGCCGGTGGGCGAGGGCGCCATGAGCGCCGTGATGGGCGACCCGGCCACCGTGCAGGCCGTGTGCGCCGCGCTGGACGGCGTGCAGCCCGCCAACTTCAACGCGCCCACCCAGACCGTGATTTCCGGCACCAGGGCAGCGGTGGAGGCGGCCGGGACCGAACTGAAGGCGCGCGGCCTGAAGGCCATTCCCCTGAAGGTGAGCGCGCCCTTTCATTGCGCCCTGATGGACAGCGCCGCCCAGGGCCTGGCGCCGCAGCTGCAGACCACCCGCTTCGCCCCGCCTGCCTTTCCGGTGTACGCCAACGTGACGGCCCAGCCGAATACCGATGCAGCGGCCCTGCCGGGGCTGCTGACCGCCCAGATCACGGGCGCGGTGCGCTGGGTGGAAACCATTCAGGCCCTGGCAGAGGCCGGCGCTGAGGTCTTTATTGAGTTTGGCCCCGGTACTGTGTTGACCGGGCTGGTGAGGCGCATCCTGCCCGAGGCCCGCACCCTGAATGTGGGCACCGCCGAGCAGGTGCAGGCCTTCGCCCTGTGAACCGGGACGACCTGCTTCAGGCGCTGGCCGCGCGCACCGAGGAGGTGGCCTCGGGTTTTGCAGGGCTGGACGAGCAGACCTTTCACCGGGGCACCGCTGAGCAGTGGTCGCCGGCCTATCATCTGGACCACCTGACGCGCTCGAACACCGTGCTGGCGATGGCCCTGTCCATGCCCCGGGACCGTTTCGGCTGGGGCAGGCGCCCGGCTGGAACACCGGGCCAGTCGGAGGAAGCCCTGCGCACCGAGTACCAGCGGCGCCTCAGGGAACAGGGTCTCCGGGCCTCCGGGCGGTTTCTGCCTGATCCACGGGGCACGCAAGCCGAGCAGGTGGAGGCGTACCGGCAGTCCCACGCCCTGCTGGCCCATCACCTGCTGGCCTACACCGACGAAGCGGAACTGGACACGGCCACGCTGCCGCACCCGGCGCTGGGTGAACTCAGCCTGCGCGAGCTGCTGTTTTTCACGCACTATCACAACGACCACCATCTGCGCGGCGCGCACGCCGCACTGGAGACCCCATGACCCAGACCCCTGAATCCGCTCCCCGCAAAGTCGCCCTGGTCACCGGCAGCAGCCGGGGCCTGGGCCGCGCCATGGCCCTGCACCTTGCCCGCGCGGGCTTTGATGTGGCGGTGCATTACGGCCGGGGCGCCGCTGAGGCCGAGAAGGTGGCCGAAGAAGCCCGCAGCCTGGGCGTGCAGGCCCGTGTTTACGGCGCCGACCTGACCACGCCCGCCAACGCCGGCACGCTGGTGGAGGGGGTCATTGGGGACATGGGCCGCCTGGACGTGCTGGTCAATAACGCGGGCATCACCCGCGACACCCTGGCGATCCGCATGAAAGACGAGGACTGGGACGCCGTGCTGCAGACCAACCTGTCGAGCGCCTTTATCGCCTGCCGCGCCGCCATCAAACACATGATGCGTGCGCGGACGGGGCGGATCATCAACATCGCGTCGGTGGTGGGGCTGACCGGCAACCCGGGGCAGGCCAACTACGTGGCCAGCAAAGCCGGCCTCATCGGCCTGACCAAGGCGCTGGCCAAGGAATACGGCGGCCGGGGCATCACGGTTAACGCCATTGCCCCCGGCTTTATCGAGAGCGACATGACGGCCGAACTGCCTGAACAGGTGCGCCAGAGCTACCTGAGCAGCATCCCCCTGGGCCGCCTGGGCCAGCCGGACGAGGTGGCCGCCCTCGTCGCCTTCCTGGCAAGCGACGCGGCGGGCTATATCACCGGGCAGACCATTGGCGTGGACGGGGGGCTGAACCCGCATTGAGCCGATGGCCCATGGCAAATGGTAGATGGCGAAAGGCCCTATGCCATTTGCCATGGGCCATCCGCCCTTTGAACTCTGTTCAAAGCCCCGGCCCTTTTCGCGCGCCGCGTGTAGACTGGCGCAGACTTCAACCGCAGGAGGTACGAATTTATGGCGACTTTTGAAGATGTGAAAGACGTGATCGTGGACAAGCTGGGTGTGGACGCCGACAAGGTGACCCCGGAAGCCCGCTTTGTGGAAGACCTCGGCGCCGACAGCCTGGAAACCGTGGAACTGATCATGGGCCTGGAAGACAAGTTCGGCATCACCATCAGCGATGAGGACGCCGAGAGCATCCGCACCGTGCAGGCGGCGGTGGACTACATCGAGAGCAAGCAGTAAACCCGCCGGCTTCCCCACAGGAAGCGGATGAGGACCTTGGGGCGGGACGCGGGAGCTGGACAGGGCCGCTGCCCGCCCCTTCTTCACGGCCGGGCGCTGCCGCAGTGGCGGCCCCCGGCAGAGGAGGCACAGAGCATGGGCGTTTCAGGACTCAAACGGGTGGTGATCACAGGGGTGGGGCCGGTCACGCCTATCGGGGTGGGGGCGCAGGCCTTTGCCCAGGCACAGCGCGCGGGCAAAAGCGGCATTGGGCGCATTACCCGCTTTGACCCGGCCGATGTGGCCAGCAAGATTGCGGGCGAGGTGAACGACGACCTTTCGGCCTATGTGGACCCGCGCGAGGCCCGCAAGCTGGACCGCTACGTGCAGCTGGCCCTGGCCGCCGCCGCGCTGGCCGTGCAAGACAGCGGCCTGAGCCCCGAGGAACTGCGCGGTGAAGGCACCGGCACCCTGATTGGCAGCGGCATTGGTGGCGTCAAAACCTTCGAGGATCAGGCGCAGGTGCTGCACACGCGGGGGGCCGGACGCATCAGCCCCATGTTCATCCCGATGCAGATTGCGAACATGGCCTCGGGGCACGTGGCGATGCAGTACGGCGCCACCGGCCCCAGCAGCACGGTGGTCACCGCCTGCGCCACCGGCACCGGGGCAATTGGCGACGCCGCGCGCTATATCCAGCTGGGGCTGGCCGACACCATGATCGCCGGGGGCAGCGAGGCCGCTATTACGCCGATTGCCATCGGCGGCTTTTCCAACATGAAGGCGCTGTCCACCCGCAACGACGAGCCAGAACTCGCCAGCCGCCCCTTTTCCGCCACCCGCGACGGCTTTGTGCTGGGCGAGGGCGCGGCCGTGGTGATTCTGGAAGAGTACGACAAGGCCGTGAAACGCGGCGCCACCATCTATGCCGAGGTGGTGGGCTACGGCACCAGCGCCGACGCCCACCACATCACCATGCCCGCCCCCGAAGGCCGGGGTGCCCAGGTCGCCATGCGCATGGCCCTGAAAACGGCCGGGGTCAACCCCGAGCAGGTGGGGTACATCAACGCCCACGGCACCAGCACCTATTTCAACGACCTGCACGAAACCCAGGGCATCAAGTCGGTGTTTGGGGACCATGCCTACCGGCTGGCGGTCAGCTCCACCAAGAGCATGACCGGGCACCTGCTGGGCGCCGCTGGCGCCGCCGAGGCCATCGCAGTGGCCCAGGCGCTGAAAGACGGCATCCTGCCCCCTACAATCAACCTCACCGACCCCGATCCCGAACTGGACCTGGATTACGTGCCGCTGCACGCCCGCGAAGCCCAGGTGGACTACGCCCTGAGCAACTCGTTTGCGTTTGGCGGCCAGAACGCTGCGCTGCTATTTAAAAGGGTCTAGAGCCATGAGCCATGGGCCATGAGCTTTGGGGGGTTGCCCCATGGCTCATGGCCCATAGCCTATGGCCCCTTTAGAACCCGCGTTCGCGGTCGCCCTTGATCTGGTGCTCCAGCTCACTCGTTTCGCCCTGGGGCAGGTCGCCGGGGCGCTCGGCCTGGTGGGGGGGGCTGAGTTCACTGGGGGGGGTGTAGCCGGGGTTGGGGTCGGCGCTGCCCAGACGGGTCTGGTAAGCCATCGCCGTGCCAGCGTTGATGCCAAGACCGGCGGTGGGGACCACTGCGTCCAGGTTTTCGCCGCCCAGCCCGGCCACCGTTTCGGCGCCCGCAAATTCCGGGGCCTGGGGGGCGTGCTCCATGGCCGCCGGGTCGCGGGTGGCCAGATGGTCGAACTGCCCGGTGACCTCCCGGGCGCTGGGCACCGCCACAGGCTCGTATTTGCCCTCGTTCGCGGTGCTCACGCGGTCGTCGCCCGGGGTGGTGGTGTAGGTCACCTGGGCGTGGTCCTTGGGGTCGGGGGTCTCGAAGCCGGTCTGCACGTTCGTCACAGCCAGCTCGCTGGGGGGATCGCGCCTGTCGTTGCTCATGGGGTCAGTGTGCGCCCAGGGGCCCAGGGGGTGCATTCCGGCTTTCTTCAGGCAGGCTGCCAGGAACGTTCAGGAACTGGTCAGGGCTTCGGCCAGTTCGTGGTGACCTTCCTCGCGGGCAAAGTCGGCGGCGCGCTGCCCAGCAGAGGTGGTGGCCCCGGCGTCGGCGCCGCAGCCCCGCAGAAAGGCCACCAGTTCGGCGTCGCCGTTCTGCGCGGCGGCCATCAGGGGCGTGAAGTCGTCCTGTTGCGCGGCGTTCACATCGGCCCCTGCCATCACCAGGGCGCGGGCCAGGGCGGCGTGCCTGCCCGCCACGGCCGAGTGCAGCGGGTGCACCCGCATGGCGTTCTGACTGGGCGCATTCACATCCGCGCCGCGCGAGAGCAGGTCTTCGGCCACCTCGGCGCGGCCAAAGAACGCCGCCAGCCCCAGCGGTGAAAAGCCGTCGGGGCTGAAGGCATGCACCTGCGCAGGGTCGGCGTCCAGCGCCGCGCGCACCGCTGCCCCGTCGCCCACCGCCGCCGCCTCGAACAGGTTTAGGGGCGCGCCTTCCTCGATCAGCACGCGCGCCATCTCGTGCCGGCCGTAGTAGGTGGCGAACAGCACGGGCGAGACGCCCATAGGGCTGGGCACCGTCAGCAGGCCCGGGTCGGCGCGCACCAAGCGGCGCAGCAGCTCGGCGTCCTGGGTCTTGATGGCGAGAAACAGGGCCGCTTCCTGGTCGGTGGGGGCGCGCTCGGTCATGGGCAAAGGCTAGCCGCCCCCACGCCAGAAGGCAAAGAGGGGGCGGCCAGCGGGTCCTGTGGTCACACAGCGGCTGCCAGTTCCATGGAAGGGCCAAACCCCAGCCCTTCCATTCCACTTCTGCCGCTGTCTGTGGCGGAGACTCACTTCGTTCGCCCCAGATCCGCTGTCAGCGCGCGCGGACCACCACGGCGATGCCCATACCGCCCCCAATGCACAGGCTGGCCACGCCGGTTTCCTTGCCCAGGCGGCGCAGCTGATGCACCAGTGTCACCAGCACGCGGGCGCCGCTGGCGCCAATCGGGTGCCCCAGGGCCACCGCGCCGCCCGTCACGTTCACCTTGGCCGGGTCGGCGTCCAGGTCGCGCACCACGGCCAGGGACTGGGCCGCAAACGCCTCGTTCAGCTCGAACAGGTCCACCTCATTCACGCTCAGGCCGGCGCGCTTCAGGGCCACCGGGACCGCCTTGGCCGGGCCAATGCCCATGATCGCCGGGTCCACGCCAATGGCCGCGTAGCTGGCAATTTCGGCCAGCACCGGCAGGCCGTTTGCCTGGGCGTAATCCTCGCTGGCGATCAGCAGCATGGCGGCGCCGTCATTGATGCCGCTGGCGTTGCCGGCCGTCACGGTGCCGTCTTTCTTGAAGGCGGGCTTCAGCTTCGCCAGGGCCTCGGCGGTGGTGGCGCGGGGGTATTCGTCGCGCTCGAAGAGGGTGGGGCCCTCCTTGCCCGGCACCTCGACGCTCACCAGTTCGTCGGCGAAGTGGTTGCCCTCCAGCGCGGCGGCGGCGCGGGTCTGGCTCTCCAGGGCAAAGGCGTCCTGTTCCTCGCGGCTCAGGTTCCACTGGGTGGCTATCGCCTCGGCCGTGACGCCCATGTGGTAGCCGCCGAACACATCGGTCAGGCCGTCCGACAGGATGGAGTCCAGGGCCTGGGCGTGGCCCAGCCGGTAGCCTTCGCGGGCGCGGGGCAGCAGGTAGGGCGCGCGGCTCATGCTCTCGGTGCCGCCCGCCAGATACAGGTCGCCGTCGCCCGCCCGAATGCCCTGCGCCGCGCTGATGACCGCCTGCAGGCCACTGCCGCACACCCGGTTGACCGTCAGGCCCGGCACGTCGTGGGGCAGCCCGGCCCCAATCCCGATCTGCCGCGCCACATTCATGCCGCCGCCCGCCTGCAGCACGTTCCCCACGATCACGTCGGCAATGTCGTGGCCGTTCACGCCGTCCAGCACCGCTTTGGCCGCCGCCACCCCCAGGTCGGCCGCCGACACGTCCTTCAGGCTGCCCAGAAAGCTGCCAATCGGCGTGCGCCGCGCCGCCACAATCACCAGTTTGCTCATGTCTGGAGTCTAACGGGCGTTAGGCAAGAGCGGGGTGTACCGGGCGGGGAACGGACCAGAGGCACGTCCGCTTGACGGGGCGAGGAGGAAGGGCCATATTGAAAAACGATAATATTGTTTCTCGATAAACGGCGTGGGCTGACCCTGCGCCGGAGGGGAGGGCTATGACTGCTGTGCCACGTTCGTTTGATCGGCTGCTCTGGGTGTTGCATTTGGGAAGCGTGCTGGCGTTCCTGGGACTGGTGCTCGCTACATTGTTTGAGCTCTGGTGTTTGGTGTCGCTGCTTCCCGTCCTGAACATGCCCGAGTTAATGCACCTGCAGGGCAGCGTTCTCCCGAGTCTGCCACTGATGATCCTTGCGGGCATGCTGGGTGCCCTGGCATTCCGCCACTTGGTGGTGGCTTCGAAGATGGCCAGGGTGGCTGGCCCGTTTGACGAACGGGTGAGCGCGCATCTGCTCTCGGCGGGGCGGCGCTTCCTGCTGGGGACCCCTGTGTTCTGGCTGACGGTCTGGAGCTTCTCGTGGGGCCTGCCGGCTCAGGGCGTCTCGTCCCTTCCCTGGTTCGAGGTCATTACGCCCGCTGGGTGCGCTTCGGCCGCCGTGGGGCTCTCGCTGCCCCTCCTCCTCATCGCGCTGGCCCACTGGCTGCGCGAGGGGCATCAGCTGCAGCACCGGCTGCAGGAGACCGTATGACTGCTCTGCCCCATGGCCCCCTGCGGCATGTGCTGCGCCAGCTGGACGGGTTGTGCCGGGTGGCCGCCCTGCTGCTGGGTGCGCTGAGTGCCGTGTGGTGGGTGGCCGCTGGCGGGCCACTGGAGACGCGCCTTGAGGTGCTGGCGTGGGCCGTGCCCGAGGTGTTGACCCTGTGGTTCATCTGGCGGGCGGTTCAGGCAGGCTTGCGCGGTGCCCTCTCGGTGACGGCGCGGGAGCTAGGGCGGGCCGGGGTGATCTGGTTGGCCGCGTCTGGGTTGAGCAGCGGTCTGGAGGTCCTGAGGGGCGCGCCCCTTGAAGCAGATGCCTTCTGGGGCGTGGCAGCCCTTGGGTTCTGGCTGGCTGTGCCGCTGCTGTTGCCCGGCGTGTTCCTGGTGGCGCTCTCCCTGACCTTGCGCCAGATCGCTGCCCTGCGCCGGGACGAGGAGCTGACCATATGAGCCGCCTGATCCGTCTGCCCACGCTCTCCCTGAACACCGCCCGCACGGTGCTTGATCTGGCCCTGGGGCTGCTGGGCCTGGGGCTGGCCCTCACAGGGGCGCTGTGTTTGTTGGGCACGGTCTGGCTGCTGGTGACCCCAGGGGCCGGCGCCCGGTTTGAGGCCCCACTGAGCCTGAAGCTCAGGATTGGAGACGCGGTCTACCGGACGACGGGCGCCACGGTGCCTCTGTCGGCCTGGCAGGAGGTGCTGGTGATGGCGAGCCTGGCAGCCCTGGCCCTGGCCTCGGCCTGGCTGATCTCCCGCCGGGGCTTTGCGCTGCTGCGCCGCCTGTGGGTTGATCCCTTCGCCCTGAGCAACAGCCAGGATCTGGCCCTGGCCAGCCGCATGGCGCTGCTGTGGCAACTGGCCCTCTGGGCGTGGTCGCTGCTGGGCTGGGGACAGGTGGTGGCCACGGGACAGCTCAGGGGGCTGGACAGCGCCCTCTCGGGCATTCCGGGGGCGGAATTGGTGAGCACCGGCGCCCGCGTCATGATCGGTGGGGGAATCTGGCCTTCACTGCCCTCCACGCTGCTGCTGGTCTGGGCGGCGCTGGCCCTGCTCTCGGTGGTGTTCCGCCGTGCCCACGACCTGCGCGAGGCTGAGCGGCGGCTGCGCACCGAACAGGCCCTGACGGTCTGATGCCAGTTCGCGTTCACCTGGACCGCGTGCTTGAAGCGCGCGGTATGACCCTGTCGGAGCTATCGGGCCGCGTGGGAATTACGCTGGCCAACCTCAGCATTCTGAAAACAGGTAAGGCGCGGGCGGTGCGCTTTTCCACCCTGGACGCCCTGTGCCGCGCCCTCGACTGCCAGCCCGGCGATCTGCTGGCCTGGGAGGATGGCCCGCCCGACACGGATTAAGAGCCTCGCCCCTCCCATTTCAACGTTTCAGCAAAGCGCAGAAAGGTTTCCATTCTCGGGCCGAGGCACTTTTTTCGCTTCTCGCTCTGCAACGCAGCTGTTCCAGCCCGCTCAGTTGATCTCAAGATCAACAGCGACTGAGCGCCGCCCAGCTCGCCACACCGCCCACATCAGCAGCGGTTGCAGCGGCAGGCGGCCCCAGGCCACCCCGGGGCTCACGCCGAACCGTTCTGGATGCTGGGCCATGTACACGTTGGCCGGAAACACTGCAGCCAGCAGCGCCAGCAGGCCCCAGCGGGCAGCCGGGCGCGTGGTCGGGTGCAGCAGGCCCAGGCCGCCCAGCACCTCGGCAGCGCCGCTCAGCAGGGTGGCTGCGCGCGGGCTGAGGGGCACCCAAGGCGGCACGATGCGGTCAAAGGGCTTTGGCGCGACAAAATGTAGCGCCCCGGCCACCACGAACAGGCCAGCCAGGGCAAGGATGCCGGGGGTGGGGCGCGTCATGGCCTTCAGGGTGCCACACCAGGGAAGAGGGCCAGGGGATTCACCCCTGGCCCCCTTCGCCTGCACGCTGTTAGCCCTGCTTGGTGGCCGGCACGTTGCGGGCTTCCTCGCGGTCGCGCAGCTCCTTGGCGCTCAGGCCGTTGTCGTTGTTGCGCGGCGCGGTGGCCTCGCGGTCGTTCACGCTTTTCAGCGAGGGTTTGTGGCCGTCCTCGATCTCGTGGACCTCCTGCTCGTTGCGCTCGTACTGCGGCGGCAGGCTGGTGTGGCCCTTGTTCTTGTCGTCTTTGTCTGGCATGGCTTCAGGGTGCCAGGGAAAAGGCCACAAAGACCCTAAAGCCACGTAAATGGCCGTTCAGAGATGAAGCGAGCCTCAAGCCGGGGCCGCGTACACCAGCACGGTGGGCACGGTGCCGTCGGCCTCCTGCCAGCTGCCGCGCGCCGTGCCCAGGCGTTGCCAACCCTCGCGGTCGTACAGGGCAATGGCGGGCGCGCTGCGTTCGTTGACCTGCAGCACGGCCCGCGCGCCCGCCTGCCGCGCCTGATCAGCCGCGTGGGCCAGCAGGGCGCGCGCGGCCCCCTGTCCCTGGGCGCGCGGGGCCACGAACAGCCGTTTGACCTCCAGCCAGGGCCCAGGCACCGTGAGCGCGCCCGTCCAGGCCGGCGGTGGGTCGGCAATGGGGGAGAGGATCACCTGCCCGGCCACCTGTCCGGCATGCAGCGCCACCCAGGCCGTCCCCTGCCCAGCCACGAACGCCTGGGGGTCTTCGGGCCACAGCGACGGGTAGCCCTGCGCCTCGTGCACAGCGCGCAGCGCCGCCGCCAGGGCCGGCAGGTCCGCCGGGGTGCGCGGGCGGATGGTCAGCATGGAGGAGAAAGATGGTGGGAACGTGGGGGAAGGGGCATGGGGTGCAGTCTAGGCCGGGTGGGCCGAATGTTCATGGAAAGGGTCCTGGCCGCCGGTGGAACCTTACCCTGAGGAATGCGCGCCGCCTTCCTTTTCGTCGTGGTTCTGCTCGCGTCTTGTGCCCCACGGGTCTCCGCGTCAGTGGAGACAGAATGTCGCGCCCTGCTGGCCGAGAAGGGGCAGCCCAACCTGCAGCTTGTGCGGGGGGAATCGTGGAGCAGCAGTGCTTCCGGACAGACGAGCGGCGAGGTGTACACGTTTGACGGAGCATCGGAAGGCGGTGGCAGCGCCATCTGCCATGTTCAGGCGGGCAAACCTGTTGAGCTGACGGTGGGTGGTGAAACGATTTACGCCCACCCCAACTGATCAGCGCCTCTCTACAGAAAAGATGAACTGGGCTTGGAGCACTGGGTGCGAGGTGACGTCTTGACCTGAAGGGTATGGACAAGATCGGAACATCCTTTACCTCACGTCTTTTCTCTGTCTCTGACCGCCATGTTGTACAGAGCGGAGGTACCGACCCCACGCGCTACCCTGGGCCCTAGATGAGGGTGGCAGTGATCAGCGACGTACACGGCAATGCCTTTGCCCTGGAAGCGGTGCTGCGCGAGGTGGAGAGAAGCGCGCCAGACCTGATCGTGAATCTGGGCGATCAGGCCGAGGGCAGCGCCGACCCCGCCCGCGCCCTGGCCCGGCAGGCCGAGCTGGCCGCAAACGGCGCCCTGGAAGTGCGCGGCAACAACGAGGAGAAGCTGTGGCCCGGCGGTCGGCGTGGCCCGCTGACCCGCGCGTATGGCGAGTGGCTGGAGGCCCACACACCGCCGGGGGTGCTGGCCCGGGTGGCGGCCCTGCCCCTCAGGGCCCGCTGCGGCGACCTGTACGCCTGCCACGGCACGCCTGCCAGCGCCTGGGAGAGCCTGCTGTGGGTGTGGGACCACGCGGGGTACTACCGCGCCCGCGACCCCCGCGAGTTGCGCGCGCTGGTCGAGCCGCTGGGTGCCGGCGTGGTGCTGTGCGGTCACACCCACCGCGCCGGGGCCACCCGGGTGGGCGACACGCTGGTGGTGAACGCCGGGTCCGTCAGCGATCAGGTGGACGGCGACCCCCGCGCCCGCTGGACGCAGTTGGACCGGGTGGGGGGGCAGTGGAGCGTCACCTTCCACACGGTGCCCTACGACATCGAGGCGGCCGTGGCGTGGTCCTGCACCCACACGCCCTTTGGCGAAGGCGAGGCGAGGTTGCTGCGCACCGGCACGATGGACGGGCGCGGCGACGACGGCTGATCCGGTGTCCATCACAGGAGAGAGCCGATTGACCGTCTCCACGCCGGGAGGGACGTGTTGCCCTGCCCGCGCTGCCGAACCACTTTCGGATGTCGTCCGACCGGTATCTGGCGGCGCGGTACGCTGCGGCCATGCGAAAGCGGCATCTGACGGCGGCGGCACTTCTGACAATGGGCTGGGCCGGGGCGCAGGCTCCCGGCAGTTGCGGCGGCACGACCGGTTGGCCCGAGTGGTTGCCCAAGGCCACCCAGGGCGCGGCGCTGTTTCGCGGCGACATTGGCGGCCTGCCCATTGCTCTGCGGCTGGCCCCACAGGACGACACCCGCTATTTCTACGAGCGCCGGGCCATTGACCTGGACCTGACACCGCGCCGCAGCGGTCAGACCCTGATTCTGGAAGAGACGGTGCGCAAGACACGGGCCTCGGAACCCGTCGTGACCGGCTGCTTCCGCCTGAGCCCCACGGCCACCGGCGTGAAGGGCACCTGGCAGGCCCCGGGCAAGGCGCCTCTTCCCGTGACCCTGAACCGGGTGGACCCGGAAGGGCTGCCCCTGGCACTGAGTGCCTCACCGGGGCTGCTGTCGCTGCGCACGGGCGACCCCATGGCGTTCCTGAAGGTGAACCGCCTGTGGGTCAAGGCGGCAGATGGCCGCAGCGTGCGCGAACCGGCGTCGGGCGTGGCCTATCCCCGGTTGCCCGGCGCCAGCACGGCCCTGAACGCGGCGCTGCAGGACCGGCAGCTGGAGCATGCCGTGATGGCCCTGGACTGCCGCGCCATGCTGCCGCAGGACCTGCAGAACGACCCCCAGGCGGGCTATGAGCTCCGGACGCAGTTCACCTTTCAGAAGGGGCAGCTGCTGAGCCTGCGCGACGAGGTGTATTACGACTGCGGCGGCGCCCATCCGGACGGCTTCACCGAGGGCGCGATTCTGGACCGCACGACGGGAAAGGCGGTGGCGCTGCAGGCCCTATGGCCTCGTCTCACCCCGGCGTGGCAAAAAGAGCTGTACCTGAAGGCCGTGCAGAGCGGCATGGACCGCGAGTGCCTGAATGTGCTGCGTGAAGAGGCCCCCGACTTCACCGCCCACCTGAGCCCAGCAGGCCTGAACCTCACCCCGTCGGGCCTGCCGCATGTGGTGGCCGCCTGCGCAGAAACCGGCGTGATTCCCTTCGCCACCCTGCGCGCCGAGGCGAATTCAGCGTCGAAGTATTTCAGCAGTGTGTACGGGCGGTAGGAGACAGGCCATGGGGCTCGGGGCAGCGGCGCTTGGGGACGCGAGCAAGTTCCGCTTTAGAGGAGGGTTCAGCGCCCCAACAGCGGCCTCCTCATGGCTCAGAGCCCAGAGCCAGAAAACACCCCCCGAGCGTCACACTCGGGGGGTGTTTTCTGCTTTTCAGCGCTCAGTCGCGGCTGGCACCGAACAGGCGGAGGATGAACAGGAACATGTTGATGAAGTCCAGGTACAGCGCCAGGGCGCCGTTGATCGCCGCGCGCTCGGCCATTTCGCCCTGCACGCCGCTCAGGGCGAGGTTGCGCAGCATCTGGGTGTCGTAGGCGGTGAGGCCCGCGAACAGCAGCACGCCCACGATGGAGATCATCAGGGTCAGCGGCCCGCTGGCCACGAACAGGTTCACGATCATCGCCACGAACAGGCCAATCAGGGCGAACATAAAGAAGCGGCCCATCGCGCTGAGGTCCTTTTTGATCATGAAGCCCGCCACGCTCATCAGGCCGAAGGTGCCGGCGGTGGTGGCAAAGGCGGCCGTGACGGCGCTGGCGTCGTAGACCATCAGCAGGGCCGAGAAGGTCAGGCCGGTGAGGGCCGCGTAGGCGATGAACAGGGCGCCGGCCACGGCGCTGTTCAGGCGCTGGGCGAACATGCTGAGCACAAAGACCAGGGCCAGCTGCGCCAGCAGCAGCGGCAGGCGCAGGTTCATGACCTGGTAGGCCAGCACCTCGTTCTGGGCGGTCAGGTAGGCCACGCCAGCGGTCAGGGCCAGCCCCGCCGCCATCCAGGAATAGGTGCGGGCCATGAACGTGCGGACAAGGTCCGTGGTTCGGGCCGAAGTGGTGGGATAGGTCTGCATACGCCTCAGGATACGGGCTACAGCGCGCCAAAGTTCCCCAGATTCGTTCAAGATTCTGAAGATTGGGGGTGGGGGGACAGGGGTGTGTCCCCTTGCCTGGGCAGACGAGAGAACAATCGTTTGGACACGATTCAAGGCTGTCAAAGGGGCAGTTCCGAAAACGTCCTTTGGGACGCCGAGCCCGTCCATCCCTTCTGCTGCGCAGCTTCGAGCCCCAGCCCCTCGCAGTGCGAGTTGTCCCAGTCTCCCGCAAGGGGGGAGGGGCAAAAGTGCCGTGTTGATCGCTGCTCCTTGCCGTGGATGCTGAATCTGGCCGAACCATTAGAGCGGTTGACCAAAGAACCCCGTCACCCCTTGTTGCGCGAGGCCCTCTCTGCGGCGCAGCTCTTCGAGTCCCACGAGGGGAGAGGGTCGAGAACCAACATCATCTTGATGTCAACTGCTCTAGAGAAACGCCCAGCGCCTCCCGGGCTTTTCCCAAAAGGCGCTGCTGCCCAGCCTGTTCCTACTCGCTCAGCAAGAGGGCCAGTGGGAAGTCCTCCAGAATCTTGGCCAGCGGGGTCTTGTCGCCGCGCACGCGTAGGCGCTCGCCGGTCAGGGCGTTGCGGTAGGTGCCGGCGGGCAGGGTCAGCTGGCGGTTGCCCCACACCCCGCCCAGGGCCCACGGCGCACGCTCGCGGGTGAGGCTCAGGGTCAGGCGCGGGGCCACGGTCAGGGCGCGCTGGCCCCCGTGTTCGCGCACGAAGCCCAGCACGTGGCGCCCGCCGCCCAGCGCCGCGTAGCTGCCGTGCCGGAACAGTTCTGGCCGCTCGGCGCGGGCGCGCAGGGCCGCGTGGGTGACCATCACCTTCACGTCCCCTGTCTCGTAGCGGGCCAGCAGCCGGGCCGGGTCGGTGCCTGCGCCGCCGCGTTCCAGGCGGCCCAGGGTGCGGGCCAGGGCGGCGTAGTCCACAGGGCGGCGGTTGTCCGGGTCCACCAGACTCTGGTTCCAGCCCTCGCTGCCCTGGTAGGTGTCCGGCACGCCGGGGGCCGTCAGGCGCACCAGGGTGGCCGAGAGGCTGTTCTGCGCGCCGTAGGGGCTAACGCGCTCATGCAATTCGCGCAACGAGGCCAGGAAGTCGCTGCTCTCCAGCAAGCCGCGCACCAGGCGGTCCAGGGCAGCTTCGTAGTCAGCGTCGGGGGCGGCCCAGCTCGTGCGCAGCTTGGCCTCGCGGGCGGCCTTGAGCATGTAGGCGCTGAGGCGCCCCGCAAAGCCGTCCAGGTTGCCGTTCAGCGGGTAGGCGCCCAGCGCGTTTTGCAAGAAGACGTAGGTGTCCAGCCGGGTGGGGGCCGGGCCCAGGTCCAGTTCCGTTTCCAGGCCGCGAATCAGCGGCGACCAGCGGCTGAGGTACGCGGCCCAGGTCTGGGCCAGTTCGGACAGCACGTGAATGCGCGCGCGGGTGTCCTCGCCGCGTTTGGTGTCGTGGGTGCTGCCGCCCAGCATGGCGTGGGGCCAGTGGCGGGCGCGCGCCGCCGCCTCGGCGTGAAAAGTCGAAAGCGGCGTGCCGAACAGCGCGGGGTCGCCCCCCACCTCATTCAGCGACACGAGGCGGCCGTAGCGGTAAAAGGCGGTGTCCTCGGCCCCCTTGGCCGTGACAGGCCCGGTGAGCTGCTGGAACTTCAGGGTGAACTCGGCGTAGGCGGCGCGGGTGGTGTCGTCTGGGGCGTCCAGGGTGAGCACGGCGCGCAGGTACTCGAACACGCTGGGGTCCAGCGCGCCCCCCTCACGGCGGTTGTGTCCGGCCGCGTCGCGGATGGCGTGGTCAATCTTGGCGTCGTCGCCGGCCTCGCGCTCGCCGGTTTCGCGCACGTAGGTGCGGTACACCGGAAAGGTGGCAATGACCTCGCGGATGGCCTGCCGCAGGGTGCTGAGGGTAAAGTCCCGGGCCCGCAGGTCCGCTTCCGAGAGGCGCTCCAGGTGCTCGGCCAGCACATTCACCTCGCCGGGCAGGCTGAGGCGCTGAATCAGCTGCTTGCCCCGGTACAGGTGCTCGCCGTAACTGGCGCGGTCGCCAGTAAAGCGGCGGTAGATGGCGCTCAGGTCCTCCTCGCTGCTCTGATCCACGAAGACGCCGCCCAGCTGCGCCAGAAAGTCGTAGCCGGTGGTGCCGTGGACCGCCCAGTTACGCGGCAATGCCTCGCCGGGTTCCAGAATCTTCTCAGCCACCACGTACAGGGCCTTTTCGCCGCGTGTGGTGATCAGCGGGTCCTGGCCCAGCGCGTGCGCGGCGCCCGCCTGCAGCGCGCGGAAGTACCCGGCGGGGTCGTACAGGCCGTCGGTGTGGTCCAGCCGCACGCCCTGCAACACTCCTTCGCGCAGCAGGCTGAATAGCGTGGCGTGCGCCCAGGCAAACACGCGCGGGTCCTCCATGCGCAGCGCCGCCAGATCGTTGATGTCGAAAAAGCGCCGGTAATTGATTTCCTCGGCCGCCACCTTCCAGAAGGCGAGGCGGTAATTCTGTTCACTGATCAGCCGGTCCAGCTGCGCGTGGTCAGCGTTGATGGCCGCCACCGTGTCATCCAGGGCCCGGCGCACGGCCGCGCTGCGCTCCAGCAGCGCCTGCAGACGCCGGTTCACCACCTGGGCTTCCTGGGCGCGGATCACCCGGTCTTCATCCGCCAGGCCGGGCTCGGTGCTGCGCGGCAGGTGGTCCACCGAACGGCGGATGCTGGCCAGTTCGCCCAGCGTTTCGGGGTCACTGCCGCGCAGGGCGTCCTGCAGGGCCGCCAGCAGCAGCGCCACCGAGCGTGGCGACAGCGGCAGGCGCCGCTCCCAGTAGCGCAGGGCGAACTCCCCGCCCTCCTGGGTCAGCTGCAGTTCGCCGCGTTCCAGCACCCGCCCGTACTGGTCGCCCAGCACCGGCAGCAGCACCTTGCCTTCCAGGGCGCGCTTCAGGGGCTGCCAGGAGATGTCGAAGAAATGGGCGTAGCGGCTGGCCTGCCCGTGTTTCAGCACGTCTTCCCAGTAGGGGTTATGGCCCCCCTGAATGCCCATGTGGTTGGGCACGAAATCGGCAATCAGGCCCAGACCCAGTTCGCGGGCGCGGGCCGACAGGCGGCGCAGGCCCGCCAGCCCGCCCAGTTCGGGGTTCACCTGGGCGTGGTCGGTCACGTCGTAGCCGTGGGTCGAGCCCGGCGTGCTGGCCCAGATGGGCGAGAGGTACACGTCGGTGACCCCCAGCCGCGCGAGGTAGGGCAGCGTGCGCCGGGCCGCCGCGAAATCGAAGCCAGCGTGCAGCTGCAGGCGGTAGGTGCTGCCGGGCAGGTGGGGCGTGAAGGCGGGTTCGGTCATGACGGCTGCCATCATGCCGCCTTTGGTCATGCGCGCGCCTGTTCGGCTTCGGCCGGGGCAAACAGGGCCGCTTCGCCGGGGCCCAGGGTCAGGGTGTCCAGGGCGGGCGGCTGGGCCGGATCGCCTTCCGAATACAGCGCCACGGCGGGCAGCAGGGCAAAAGGCAGCGCCAGCGTGCGGGGGGTCAGTGCCTCGCCCGTAAGGTTCCACACGAGGACCCGCTCGCCGTGCTCGGTCTGCCAGCGCACCCACAGGCCCTCGGTCTCGGTGGCGGCGCGGAAGGTGCCGGCCGACAGTGCGCGGCGCGTGCGCCCAGCGAGCACCGGGTCTTCCCGGCGCAGCCGCAGCAGGGCGCGGTATAGGGCCAGGGTGCGGGCGTGCTCGCCCTGGTCGCGCTCGGCCCAGTTCAGCTTGGCGCTCTCGAAGGTGCCCTGGGCCTGCGGATCCGGCACCGCCAGGGTGCTGAAGCCCGAGAAATACGCAAATTCGCGCCGCCGCCCTTCGGTGACCATCTGGCCCAATTCGCCGTAGTGGTCGCTGAAAAAGGGAAAGGGTGTGCCCGCCATCCATTCCTGGCCCTGAAACAGCAGCGGCGTCATGGGCAGCGAGAGCAGCAGGGTGCTGGCGCCCCGGAACTCGGCCGCCGTGACCCCCTCGTGGGCCTGCAGGCGGTCGCCCAGCGCCCGGTTGCCAATCTGGTCGTGGTTCTGGATGCAGTACACGAAGCTGGGGGCTTCCAGGCCGTCGGCCGGCCGGCCCCGGTGGTGTTCCTCGCCGCTGACGTTCCAGAACTGGCCCTCGTACAGCCAGCCCCGGTTGAGAATCCGCGCCAGCCCCTCGGCGTGGCCCCGGTAGCCCGCGTAATAGCCTTCCTGCTCGCCGGTGATCGCCACCCGCACCTCGTGGTGAAAGTCATCCACCCAGATGCCGTCCAGGCCGTCCTCGGTGACCAGTTCGGGGTGGTTGCGGTGGTCCTCGGCCAGCAGCAGGTGATGGCCGCCCAGGGCGTGCACCTCGCGCGCCAGTTCCGCCAGGATGTGCTCGGGGCTGTCGTCCTGCATGGAGGCGGTGGCGTCCAGCCGCAGGCCGTCAAAGCGGTAGTCCTGCAGCCACATGCGGGCGTTGTCGGTGATCAGGCGGCGCATGTGGGGCTCGGCGTAATCCAGGCCCTGGCCCCAGGCGGTGTGAAAGCGCTCGGTGAAGTACGACGGGCTGTAGGCCGACAGATAGTTGCCGTCCGGGCCAAAGTGGTTGTACACCACGTCCAGAAAGACCGCCAGCCCCAGGCCGTGCGCGCGGTCCACAAAGGCCATCACGTCCTCGGGGCGGCCGTAGGGCGCAAAGGGGGCGTACAGCGCCACGCCGTCGTAGCCCCAGCCGCGCTGGCCGGGGAAGGCGGCCAGTGGCATCAGTTCCACGGCCGTCACACCCAGGGCCGCCAGTTCGGGCAGGCGCTCGGCAGCGGCGTTCAGGGTGCCTTCGGGCGTGAAGGTGCCGACGTGCAGCTCGTAAAACACGCAGTCGTGCAGGGGCCGCCCCGCCCAGTCCTGGTGCTGCCACGGGTAGGCCTGCAGGTCCACGACCTCGGCCTCGCCGTGCACGCCATCCGGCAGAAAGCGGGCGTAGGGGTCGGGCAGCGCCTGACCGTCCAGCACAAACTGGTAGCGGGTGCCGGCCCCCACGGGCAGCGTGGTTTCAAAGTAGCCGTCGCCCTGCGGTTGCAGGGGCAGGGTCTGTCCATTCAGGCGCACCTGCACCGTCTGGGCGCGGGTGCTCCAGACGCTGAAGCGGGTGCTGTCTCCTCCGGGAAGCAGGTGGGCGCCCAGGCGCCGGTGTCCCTTCTCCGTGTGCGGCATGGCCAAGGTCGTCATGAGCCTCTTCCTCCGTGTGGGGTGTGCGATGTGGTGGCGGTGGGCCTCCGGTGCCCGTTGCCGCCCGGCCCGCCGCGCGTGCGGGACAATCATGAAGGGTAGACGGCGGGCCCACTTGCCCCATGAGAAGCACGTCAAGAAACGGTGCGACTGTCTGATCGGCCCCAGAGGATTGCCTCAAGGGGCCTTTAGAAACGAAAAAAGCGCCCCTGGGCGATGGGCCCCAGGGACGCGGAAAAGGAAAGGAAGGCGGGAGGTTCAGCCCTGACCGGGCGCACCGCCCCGGCGGCCCCGGCGGCGGCGGCGGCGCTTGGCATCATCGGCCGGGGTGCCGCTGGCCTCGCTGGGGGCCGGCGCCGGGCTGGCCTCGCGCGGTTCGCGGGCGGGGCCCGGGCGCGCGCCGCCAGCGGGGCGGCCATTCAGGCGCCCAGTGGCGCCCCTGTCATTGCCACCCCGGGTAAAGCCGCGCCCGCCGCCCGCGCCGCCGCGCTCGGGGCGGCCGTTCATGGGCCGGCCGCCGCCCCGGCCGTGGGGCGCGCCGCCCTGGCCGTCCTCGGGCGGCATGTTCTCAATGGTCCAGTCGCCAAAGTACATGCGCTGCACGGTGATGTTCACCGGGCGCAGGTGCTCATTGCGCGGGCGCTCCAGGGTGATCACGCGCCGGGCCCCCCGGCCCCCGCCCATGCCCACGCCAAAGGAAGCGCGGCCCTGCTGCGGGCGGCCTTCGCGGCCCTGTCCCTGTCCACCCTGGCCCGGCGTGCCCTGGCCCCGGCCGCGCACCGGGCGCCCCGCCCCCGCCGAGGGAGACAGGGTGGGCCGGGGCGAGGGGTCGTCCAGCGTGAACTTCTTGGGTTCGCTGACCGGCAGCTGCTGCAATTTCTCGCGCTTTTCCTGTTCGCGGTCTTCGCGGCGCCGGGCGCGGGGTTTGACGGGTGAATCCATATCGGTCTCCTGAGTGTCGCCCGGGCGGTAATCCGGGCTGTGGGGATCGGCCAGGGTGAAGTCGGTCTGGCGGGCCAGGGGGTTGACGGCGTGAATGGTGACGTGAACAGGATCGCCCAGACGGTAACTGCGGCCCCGGCTGCGGCCCCTGAGCATCTGCGCGTCTTCCACATAGACGTAGTAATCATCGTCCAGGTGAGAGATGTGCAGCTTGCCTTCCACGCCGTTGTCCAGCGCCACAAAGAGGCCGCTGGCGACCACGCCAGACACGTTGCCGTGGAAGGACTCGCCCAGGTGCTCCTGCGCCCACTTGGCCTGGTAGTACTTGGTCAGGTCGCGCTCGGCCTCGGCGGCGGCCCGCTCGCGCTCGGAGGTGTGGTCGCCCATGCCGGGCAGGCGGGCCTGCAACTGGGCCACCGCGCGGTTGCCAGCCTTCAGCTCGCCGCTCAGCATGCCCTTGAGCACCCGGTGCACCAGCAGGTCCGGGTAGCGGCGGATGGGCGAGGTGAAGTGCAGGTACTCGTCAAACGCCAGCCCGAAGTGCCCCAGGTTTTCCCCGGCGTACTTCGCCTGCTGCATGGAGCGCAGCAGCAGCGTGTTCACGATGCCCTCGCGCGGGGTGCCGCGCACCTGCTTCAGGACCGCCTGGTACGCCTGCGGGGTGGGTTCGCCGCCCGGGAAGGCCAGCCCCAGCCGCCCGATGGCACTGCTGACCTCCTGGAAGCGCTGCAGGGTGGGTTCCTCGTGAATGCGGAACAGGGCGGGCAGTTCGCGCTGCAGCAGTTCGTGGGCCACCACCTTGTTGGCCAGCAGCATCAGGTCCTCGATCATGCCGCGCGCCGTTTCCTCGCGGATAGGAATGAGTTCCATGCGGCCGTCCGGGCCCACGTCCACCTTCACCTCGCGCAGCTTGAAGTCCAGCGCGCCTTCGCGCAGGCGCTTCTGGCGCAGCTTGGTGGTGATTTTCAGCAGCAGGTGCAGGTCGCCTTCCAGGTGGCGGGCGTGCTCGGGCAGCGTGGCGGTGGCCTCGCTGTAGGCCTGCACCTCGTCGTAGGTCAGCCGCGCCTTGGAGTTGATCACGCTGGGCGCCAGCTGCACCTTCAGAATTTCGCCTTCGGCGGACAGCTCCACCATGGCGGTCATGGTCAGGCGGTCCTCGTAGGGCACCAGGGAGCACACCCCGTTGCTGACGTGTTCGGGCAGCATGGGCAACACCCGGCCCGGCATGTATACGCTGGTGGCGCGTGCGTAGGCTTCCTGGTCCAGCGGCGTGCCTTCCTGCACGTAGTGGCTGACATCCGCAATGTGAATGCCGACCACAAAGGTGCCTTCGGGCGTGGGCTGAATATGAATGGCGTCGTCGAAATCCTTGGCGTCGCGGCCGTCCACCGTGAAGATGTTGAACTCGCGCAGGTCCAGGCGGCCAATGAGGGCCTCTTCGGGAATCTGGGTGGGAATGGCGTTCGCCTGTTCCAGCACCTCATCGGGGAATTCGCCGCGCAGGCCGAATTTCACGATGACGGCTTCAGTCTCGGTCACCGGGTCGTCCTGCTCGCCCAGCACGCGGGTGATCTGGCCGAACACCTCGTCCTCACCGGTATTTTCCGGCCAGAACAGCTCCGTGACCACGCGGGCACCGGCCTGCAGCTCCTCCAGGCCCTCGGGCAGCAGCAAGATGCGGTGGCGGGCGCGGTGGTCGTCCGGCTTCAGGATGGGATGGCCATGGTGGAATTCCAGGGTGCCCACCAGCTGCCGGTAGGCGCGCTGCACAATGCGCACCACGCTGGCGCGCGGGTTGCCGTCGCCGCGCTGGCCCCGGCGCGAGCCGCGTGGGCCACGGTCATCCCGGCTGTCGCCCCGGCCTTCCATGCGCACCAGCACGATGTCGCCGTTCCAGGCTTCCAGGGTCTGCTCGGCGGGAATGTAAAAGTCCTCGCCGCCGCTGTCGGGAATCACGAAGCCAAAGCCCGCTGCCGACGCCTGGAAGCGTCCGCGCACAAGGCTCATGGCCTCGGGAAGCCCGTAGGTCTTCTTGCGGGTGCGCACCACATCGCCGCTCTCCACCAGGGCTTCGAGCAGGTCGGTCAGGTCGCGCCAGCCGCCTAGGCGCCCAATGGTCTGGCGGGTAAAGGTGCGTTCCAGGTCGCGCACGTGCACCGGGCGCCCCAGCTTGCGCAGCTGCGCCACCACGATGTCGCGCTCGGGGTGCGCGGCGGGGTCCTCATCGCCGTCGTCTGGGACCGGCTGAACGGCCCCCGCCTGCTCCGGCTGCGTCTGCTCTGGCTGGGCCTGATCGGCCAGCGGCTCGGCCTGATCCGCCGGGGTGGGCGTGGCGGCCAGGGGCGCCGCTTCGGCGGCCGGGCGGGCTTTGCGGTCTCCCCGCTTGCGGGTGGGCGCCGGCTCAGGGGTCGGCTCGGCGGGGGCGGGGGTCACCTCGGGGGTGGCCTCCACCGCTTCCACACCAGACAGCACCTCGGGCAGCGGGGCCTTGCGCGGGCGCCCGCCGCGTTTCTTGGGCACCTCCAGAATGACCGGGTCCGGCTCGGGGGTGGCCAGTTCCACCGGCAAGGCGTCGTCTACAGGCGCGGCGACCACAGCGGCGCTCTCGGGCGCTGTGGGTTCGGCTGGGACAGCTGCGCGGCGGCCCCGGCGGGCCGGTTTGGCGGGTGCAGGGTCGGGCGTCGGGGCCACAGCTGCCGGCGCTTCGTCCAGCTCGGGGGTGGATTCGGTCACCGCCGGAGCCAGCCGCAGCTTGCGGCCCCGTTTGGGCTGGGGGGCCGGGGCTTCGGGCTCAGCAGGGGTGGGCTCGGCGGGGGTAGGGTCAGCCACGGGCTCTGGCTCGCTGGCCTGCATCGGCGCCGTGTCAGCGGTGCTCTCCGGTTGCCGGGCACGGCGGGAAGACGCCCGCTTGGCGGCCGGGCGAACGGTCACCGTGGGTTCTGCCGTTGGAATGGGCTCGGCCACAGGGGCCAGCGTGGCGCCCGACTGTTGGGCCGGCGCCTCTTCGGCTGGCGTGGTTTGGGTAGGGGCGGCCTCGACAGGCGCGGCCTTCCGGCCCCGGCGAGGTGCGCGGGGCGGTGTGGGGGCCACGGCGGCTTCGGGTGCCTGCTCCACCAGGGTGGGCAGGGTCGTGTCCGGCTGGGTCACCTGGGGCAACTCTGCAGCGGGGATCTGGGCCTTTTTGCGGCTGGTACGGGTTTTGGGGGCCGCGTCGGCCGCCGGCTGAGACGCGGCGGGGCGCCGCGAACGGGTAGAGGTGGGTGTAGATGTGCCGGTGCTGTCGGTGCCCGGCACCGTTTCCGTTTTTTTCTTCGGCATGTACGTTCCTGGTGAATCAGGACGCGCCCGTGGGGGTGAACTCATGCGCCGCCTTTATGGCCTTCTGCTGCGTGGCGCCGGCGCGCGCAATCCGCCCACGGGAACTGGTGTTGGTCGCTTCCTCGGGTGGCGCCCGGCAGTCCAGCACGACCGGAAAAACCGTGATCGTGGTGGGGGCGCTGTCCTGAACCCGGCAGCGTCCTTAGCATAACACGCCCCGCCTGACGCCACCTTTACGCACCGTGGCCTATCCGCGTGACCTACGGCTGAGGCCCGGGGCGCAGCACCTGACCGCTCAGGGGCGCGTGGTCACTCAGGCGGGCGGCGCGGTGCGCCTGCACGCCCTGGACCGTCACCCCAGCACTCAGCAGGTAATCCAGGCGCCAGCCCACGTCGTTGGCGTAGGCGTTGCCCCGGTTGCTCCACCACGTATAGGCGGCGGTTTCGCCCAGGCAGGCGCGGTGGGTGTCGGTCAGGCCGCCGGCGAGGTGACGGGTCATCCACTCGCGTTCCTGGGGCAGAAAGCCGCTGTTTTTCTGGTTGGCACGCCAGTTTTTCAGGTCCACGGCCTGGTGGGCGATGTTGTAATCGCCGCCGATTACCAGTGGGGTGCCCTCGGCCATCAGGGCCTGGGTCCAGGCGTGATAGTCCTCCAGAATGCGCTCTTTGAAGCCCTGGCGCTCGGGGCCGGAACTGCCGCTGGGCAGGTACACGCTGGCAAAGCGCACGCCGCCCACGACCGCGCTCAGCACGCGGCCCTCGGCGTCCAGTTCGTCGTGCGGCAGGCCCACGCGGATATCACTGAGGGGCGCTTTGGCCAGAATGGCCACGCCGCTGTAGCCCGCCTTCTGGGCCGGGAACCACGCCCCGGCGTAGCCCAGGTCGGCCAGTGCGTCTGGCATGGGGTCGGCGCGCACCTCCTGCAGCAACAGCACGTCGGGCGCTTCGGTGCTGAGCCACTCGCGCAGCCCCTTGCGTAGGGCGCTGCGCAGGCCATTGAGGTTCAAAGTCGTGACCTTCAGCAGGGGCGGGTCGGTCATGGGCAGCCCGCAGCATAGAGGACCGGCCCGCGCCGCCTTCACCGCACCCTGAATTTTCCTTCAGACAAGCTGCAGGTGGGCAGCAGGCAGGGTCTGTTACGCTGCTTTCACTATGGTCGAGATCAAGTTTCGCAACGAGAGCGACGGTCAGGAATTCGAGATGACCCATCCCAAGGCCGCCCGCGTCCTGAGCGACATTCAGAAGTGGGCCCACAGCAACGCCTTTGAGCACGTGGTGTTCTGGCGTGACCCCGAAGACGCCCACAAGTTCTGGGTGCAACTGGGCGACGACCGCCTGAACTACTGGATTCACGACAGCACCTTCACCGAAGGCAAGCACGAGACGGTGGAAATGCAGATGGACTACGCCCGGGGCGCCCAGCGCCGCAGCGCGGCCGGGTACGACAAGTTCGATAAGTAAAGGTGTGGGAAGCGGGGTGTGGGAAAAAGCCGTTCTGACAGCCCACAACCTATGTCTCTACCTCGCCTAACCGCTGCGCCGCGTCCAGCAACACTTCAGGGGGCTGCACCAGGGCGAGGCGCACGTAGCCCTCGCCCTGGCGGCCAAAGGCGGCGCCGGGGCTGAGGGCCACACCCGTTTGTTCGGCGGCGCGCACCGCAAAGGCCACACTGTCTTGCAGGCCCGGCACCCGGGCCCAGGCGTACATGCTGGCCTGGGGCCACGCCACGGTCCAGCCCAGGTCGCGCAGGGCGGGCACCAGGGCGTCGCGCCGGGCCTGAAACACGGCCGCGCCCTGGCGGCCCAGGGCTTCAGGCAGGTCCAGCGCCAGGGCCGCCGCGCGCTGAATGCCCAGGTAGGGGTGAAAATCCACGCTGCCCTTCACGCGGGCCAGCGCCGCAATGGCCCCGGCGTCTCCGGCGGCAAAGCCCACCCGGAAGCCCCCCATGTGGTGGGTCTTGCTCAGCGAGTGCAGTTCCACCACGCCGCCTACGCCCGCCTGCAGGGCGCTGGGGGCGTGGTAGTCGCCAAAGGTCAGTTCGGCGTAGGGGTGGTCGTGGATCAGCAGGGTGCCCCGCGCGCGGCACCACGCGGCCACCCGGGAAAAAAAGTCATCGTCCACCACCGCCGAGGTGGGGTTGTTAGGGTAATTCAGCAGCAGGGCGCGGGGACGCAGCGAAGCCGGCACCGCGTCCAGATCAGGTAGGAAGCCGTGCTCCTCGCGCAGCGGCAGCGGCGCCACCTGCACGCCCGCCACCGCCGCCGCGCCCAGGTAGGGCGGGTAACCGGGGTCAGGCAGCAGCAGCGTGTCGCCGGGATCGGTCACGGCCAGCAGCAGGTGGGCCAGCCCCTCCTGCGCGCCGATCAGGGGCAGCACCTCAGTCTGGGGGTCCACCTGCACGCCAAAGCGGCGGCTCAGATAGCGCGCCGCCGCTTCGCGCAGCGGGGCCGTGTCGCTGAACAGGGGATAGCGGTAGGTGGCCGGGTCCCGGGTGGCCTCGCGCAGCGCCGACAGCACCGCTTCGGGCGGCGAAAGGTCGCTGCTGCCAATGCTCAGGTCCGTTACCACGCGCCCAGCAGCCCGCGCCCGCTCCTTGGCGGCGTCCATCAGCGCGAACACGCTGCCCGGCACCGCCGCTGCCCGCCCAGAGATCCACATGGGAGGCAGGGTAGTGCATGGCCCTGGGCGCCGGGGAGGGGGCGCGCCTGTCTGCGGTGGGCCGGGGCGCGCGCGGGCAAATGCTCTATGCTCGGCCGCATGGCGTATCAGGCGGTCATTGGGCTGGAAGTGCATCTGCAGCTGAAGACGAAAAGCAAGATCTTCAGCGCCTGCCCGCAGGACTACCACGGCGCCGCGCCCAATACCTTTACCGACCCCTACACCCTGGGCCTGCCCGGCACCCTGCCCACGCTGAACCGCGAGGCGGTGGAACTCGCCATGATGTTCGGCCTGGGCCTGAACTGCGACGTCTCGGGGCCCACCCAGTTTCACCGCAAGAACTACTTTTACCCCGACGCGCCGAAGAATTTTCAGCTCTCGCAGTACGACCGCCCCATTGCCCGTGACGGTTTTCTGGACGTGACCCTGGAGAGCGGCGAGGTGCGGCGCATCCGCATCAAGCGCGCGCACCTGGAAGACGACGCGGGCAAGCTGACCCACCCCACCTACGCGCCCTATTCCATGCTGGACCTCAACCGCGCCGGCTCCAGCCTGCTGGAAATGGTTACCGAGGCCGACCTGACCGGCCCCGAAGAAGCGCGCGCCTTTCTGGAAAGCGTGCAGGCCATTGCGCAGGCGCTGGGGGTTAGTGACGCGGCCCCCGAGGAAGGCAAGATGCGCTGCGACGTGAACCTCAGCCTGCACCAGCCCGGCGAGCCCTGGGGCACCAAGGTAGAGGTCAAGAACCTCAATTCCTTCCGCTCGGTGGCGCGTGCCATTGAATATGAAACCGCTCGGCAGGCGCGGGTGCTCGCAGGTGGCGGGCGCATCACCCAGGACACCCTGGGCTGGGACGAGGGCGGCCAGAAGACCTTTCTGATGCGCACCAAGGAAGGCGAGGCCGATTACCGCTACTTCCCCGAGCCCGACCTGCCGCCGCTGGACATCACTCCGGACTGGATCGCGCGGGTGCGCGCGCGCATGCCGGAATTGCCCGCCCAGAAACAGGAACGGTATCTAGCGGCGGGCGTGCGGGCCGGCGACGCCCATACCCTGAGCCACGACGTGGCCCTGTCGCGCTTTTACGACGAGGCCATGCGCGCGGGCCCCGATGCCCAGAAACCAGATGCACAGAAGCTGGCGAACTGGCTGCTGGGGGACGTCTCGGGCCTGCTGGCCGCCCAGGGGCAGACGGTGGACGGCAGCGCGCTGCAGCCCGCGCATCTGGCGGCCCTGGTGGCGCTGATTGACGAGGGCACCATCAGCGGCCGGGTGGCCAAGGACCTGCTGCCCGACGTGCTGGGCAGCCACGACCCGCGCGAACTGGTGCGCGCACGCGGCCTGAGCGTGGTGACCGACACCGCCGCCATTGACGCCGCCATTGACGCCGCCATGCAGGCCGACCCCGCCACGGTGGAGAAGGTGCGCGCCGGCAACGCCAAGGCCATGAACGCTCTGTTCGGCCCGGTGATGAAAGCCACCGGCGGCAAGGCCAAACCTGAAGTCGTGCGCGAGCGCCTGCAGGCGAAGCTGGGCCTGTGAGGAGGTCTAAGGGTCGAGGGTCAAAGGGTCTAAGGAGATGGGGCAGTAAATCCCTTAGACCCTCAGACCCTTTGACCATTAGACGCCCCGCAGGGGCCCCATGACCGCCCCCCGCTGGCGCACGGCCGCGCTGGTGGCGCTGTGGGCGCTGGTGGTGGCCACCTTCGGGCTGTGCGCATACGCCGTGTGGTCCGGCTGGCCGCTTTCGGAATTCGGCTGGCTGGGCGCGCTGCGCACGCTGCTCTCGGCGCTGGTGCTGGTGTGGTGGACGCAGGTGTTCGCCCGCTATGCCCAGGCCCTGAAAACCGAGGATGATGACGGCGTGCTGCGCTCCCTGCGCGGCCTGTTTCCCTGGCTGACCGCCCTGCGGCTGGCGCTGTGGCTGATGGGTGTGTTCCTGTATGCGGGCGGGGCCGTCCCCGACGCCAACCCGGTGGCCCTGACCGCCCTGGCGACGGTGGAACTGGGCTTCATTCTGGCCAAGAACGCGGTGTACGGCACGCTGGCGCGTTTTGCTCCCGCCCCGCTGGATCTGGCCGGCCGGGCCGCGCTGGCGTCGTGGCTGAATGTGGGCGCCGCGCTGAGTCTGGCGATTGGGGTGGTGAATCTGGTGCCGGTGGCCGGGCTGGGCGGTCCCCGTTCAGCCGCCGACCTGCTGGTGTACGGCCTGCATGCCGCGCTGGATGTGGCGGCTGCCCTGCTGGCGCTGCAGGCCCTGCGGGTGGCCCCCCGCGTTTGAGAACAGGCTGTTCAGAGCGCAACTGGTTACCCCTGAATGCTGAAGCGGGGGAGAGGGCTTAAAGCGAGGGCGTAGGACAAAACCCCGCTGGCTTGACGGCGACCAGCTCTCTCCCTGCACCCCGTTCACGCGCAAGCGCAAAGGGGTCCGCTGTGACCCCTTTGCGCCCTACTTCGTCCACCCGTGCTCGTAGCAGTAGGCCCAGCTTTCACCGGGCTCGGCGCTGCGAATCACGGCGTGGGCGCTGCTCTGGGCGTGCCGGGTGGCGTGCTTGTTCTTGGACGAGTCGCAGCAGCCCACATGCCCGCAGGTCATACACACGCGCAGGTGAACCCAGGTGTCGCCCTGCGCCACACAGGCGAGGCACACATCGGCCTCGGGGGTAACCGGGCCGGCGCTGGCGCGGGCATGCTCGCACTGCGCCTGCTGCTCGGCGCTGAGGGCCACGGGCGGGTGGGCGGCGAGGTGCCGGGCAAGGTGACCGCGTGAGACCTCGGCGGGGGTCAGCAGGTCCAGCAGCCCGGCGGCGACTTCGTGCCGGGGCGACAGCACATGCTGGGCGCCCAGGCCGCGCAGCTTCAGCCCCTCCTCGGCGGTGGGGGCGTGGGTGATCACGGTGACCTCTAGCGCTACCGTGCGCAGCACCTGCACGGCGCGCTCGGTGGTTTCGGGGTCGTCGTCGGCAATGACCACCGCCTGGGCCGCCGCGATGTCCAGTTCGCGCAGCAGGGCCGCGCGGGTGTAATCGGCGATCAGCACCGCCACGCCCCGGCCCTGCAGTTCGCTGGGGCCGTCCGGGCTGCGGGTCACGACCACGTAGGGGTGCCCCGCGCGGCTGAGCGCCCGCGCCGCCAGCCGCGCGTGTGCGCCGTAGCCCAGAAAGACCACCCGGCCCGCCACCGCCAGCCCGTGGGCGGTGGCGGTCACTGCGAGCGCCGCCTGCGCGGGCGTGGCAGCCGGGCCCAGGCGGGCCAGCAGTGGCCGGGCCAGCGCGGCCAGGGCCGGGGTCAGGGTCATGAGCAGCACGGTGGCGGCAATAAACACGCCGCTGCCCTGCGCGCCCAGGCCCGCAAAGCTCAGGCCCAGGGCGGTGCCAGCCGCCGCCAGCACGAACGAGAACTCGCCCACCTGCGCGCTCAGCAGCGCCACCGGCAGGGCCACCGACCAGGGCTCGCCCAGCAGACGCACGCTCAGGGCCGTGATGACCGTCTTGGCGGCGGCAATCACGGCGGCGGCCCCCAGCACCAGCCCCAGGTGCCCGGCCAGGAACCCCAGGTCCAGCTGCAGGCCCACCGACAGGAAAAACGCCGCGCTGAACAGAATCTGCAGGGGCAGAATCTCCCCCAGGGCCTGCGCGCCGTAGCGGCTTTCGCTGACCAGCAGCCCCGCCAGAAAGGCCCCCAGGGCCAGGCTGACCCCGGCGGCGGCCGTCAGGCTGGCCGTGCCAAAGCACAGCGCCACCACCGTCAGCAGAAAAATCTCGGAGGAGCAGGTGCGCGCCACCACTTCCATGACGGGCGGCACCAGTCGGCGCGCGGCCAGCAGCACCAGGGCAATGATGCCGGCCGCTTTCAGCAGCGCCAGTCCCACCCCGCCCAGGCCGCCGCCCTCCCCGGCCAGCATCGGAATCATCAGGACCATCAGCACCACCGCGAGGTCCTGGAAAATCAGAATGCCCAGCGCCACCTGCCCGGTGCGCGCGTTCGTTTCGCCGCGTTCGCCCAGCAGCTTCATCACGATGGCGGTGCTGGACAGGGCAATGAGGCAGCCGGTAAACACCGCGTCGGGCGCGCCGCGTCCCAGCGCCAGCATGACCCCCACGGTCACCAGCAGCGTCAGGCCCACCTGCAGGCCCCCGCCCAGGAAAATCAGGCGGGCAATGCGCCCCAGCCGCTCCAGGCTGAATTCGATGCCAATGGTAAAGAGCAGCAGCATCACCCCGATTTCCGAGGCGGCTGCAATCAGCTCTGGTTCGCGGATCAGGCCCAGGGCGCCGGGGCCCGCCAGCACCCCCGCCACCAGAAAGCCGATGATGGGCAGCAGCCGCAGCCGGAACGACACATACGCCGCCAGCGCCGAGACCCCCAGCAGCAGCGTGAGTTGCAGCAAAAAGGCCGGGGGGCCGCTGTGGGCGCCTGTTCCCTCTGCGAGTGCGGCGCCGCCCAGCGCCAGCAGCAGTCCTGCCCACCTGTTCCAGACCATGCCCCAGCATGACACCCGGCCCAGACCGCCCCCAACAGGGCTGGGGCCCAACGGTAAGGGGTCAGCCGGCACGCCGCTGACCCCTGTGCTGCTGCCCGGCGGGCAGCCTGCGAATTACACCCCTACGGCCAGGAGCAGCTTATGCACCAGCCAGCCCAGCGCAATGCACACCGGAATGGTGAAAATCCACGCCTGCACGATGCGCCCGGCCACCTGCCACTTGACCTTGCGGAAACCCTTGGTGGTGCCCACGCCCATGATGCTGGTGGAGATGGTGTGGGTGGTGCTGACTGGAATGCCCAGGCGGCTGGCCGTTTCGATGATCAGCGCGGCGCTGGTTTCGGCCACGAAGCCGTCCACCGGCTTGAGGTCCACGACCTTGAAGCCCATGGTCTTGATGATGCGCCAGCCCCCCACAGCGGTGCCTGCGCCCATCGCCGCCGCCGCCGAGAGAATCACCCACAGCGGCACGATCTCGATTTCTGTGTTCAGGTAGGCCGCCAGCGCGAAAGTGATGATGCCCATGGTTTTCTGCGCGTCGTTGCCGCCGTGCGAAAAGGCCATGAAAGCGGCGCTGAAAATCTGTAGCGTGCGAAAGGTGCGCGTGACCACCCGGGGCTTCATCCAGCGCAGCACCAGCCACGACAGCAGGAACATCAGCAGAATAGGGATCAGGAAGCCCAGGGCGGGGCTGGTGACCAGACCGGTCAGCGTTTTCTGCACGCCCTTGGGGATGATGATGCCCACGCCGCCTGCCGCGATGCCCGCCCCCACGAGGCTGAACACCAGGGCGTGGCTGGACGAACTGGGCAAGCCCTTCCACCACGTGAACAGGTTCCAGGCAATCGCGCTGACCAGGGTGGCGCCCACCAATTCCAGGGTGGCGTATTCCTGCGGCACGATGTCCTTGGAGATGGTCTTGGCGACCGCCGTACCGGTCAGCGCGCCCACCACGTTCAGGATGGCCGCCATGGCAATGGCCTGGGCGGGGGTCAGCACCTTGGTGGCCACGCTGGTGGCAATGGCGTTGGCGGTGTCGTGAAAGCCGTTGATAAAGTCGAAAATCAGGGCCAGCGTCACAATGACGATCAGGCCAATCAGAGCCGTTTCCATAGAGGGCGCGGTCCTTAAGCGTTCTTGAGCAGAATGCTCTCGATGGTCTTGGCCACGCGCTGCGCCTGATCGCTGGCGTCTTCAATCAGGGCCACAATCTCGCCGCCGCGCATGGCGCGGATCATGCCCTGTACGTCGTTCACACCGCTGTACAGATGGCGCTGCACCTCGTCGCTGATGGTGTCGGCCTGATCTTCCAGGGCGCGCACCTCGCGGGTAATGCGGTTCAGGTCCGCCACTTTGCTGCCCTGCTCCAGCAGCGGCATGCCCTGGGCCAGCAGGGCGCACTGCTGCTCGACCACCCGGGCCAGCTGCGCCATCTGGGGCAGGGGCCGCTCCACGCCGTACAGGCTCAGCTTGCGCGCGGCGTCTTCCATGTCGTCTACCAAGTCATCCAGCTCGCTGTTCAGGCTGATGATGTCCTCGCGGTCAAACGGCACAATGAACGACTCGGCCAGCAGGTTGGTGACCTCGCCCGTCAGGCGGTCGCCCTCGTGTTCCAGGTCGCGCACGCGCTGGACCTTGGCGTCGATATCGGTGTAGTTCTCCAGCAGGTCCACCAGGGCCTGGGCGGTGGCGTGGGCATTGCGGGCCGCCGCCGCGAACTTCTCGCTGAACTTGGGGTTGCTGGGCATGAATTTAGACAGAACCATGACAATCCTCCCGAATGTTTCGCCCGAATGTCATGGGAATGTCAGCCCGGGCGGTCACAAAGAAGCGGGAGGCATTTGGGGTGGCCTCCCGCGTTGGTCACAGTGTAAAGGCAAAGGGCCAGCGGACCGCCCAGACGCCCTTTGCTGACCTGCGCACTAATTGCCCGGCACTTTCTCTAAGATGCACAGGTATGGGTGAACGTCTGCACCGCCAGCACCCGGCTGGGCCCACTGCGGCACGCCGCCGGGTCTCTGAAGTCCTTGCTCCCGCGCCCGATCTGGCCACGCTGAAATTGCAGCGTCTGGCCCAGGAATTGCGGCGCCTGAATCCAACCTCGACTGTTGTGCAGAGACAAGCGGCGGGGCCGGTGCTGCGGGCGTCGGGGCTGGCCCAGCAGGAGGTAGCCCGGCTTGCCATTCAGCGCCAAGCGGTGAGCGAGCAATTGGCCGCCCTGCCCCAGGTGGAGGGTGTGGCGGTCCAGCAACAGGCCCAGCCTGTGCCCGCGAAACCCCAAAGCCCCGCCGACTGGGTGACGGTGATGCGCCATCAGGCCCAGCAGGTTGAAGGCCAAGCGTTAGACACACGGCAATACGCCCAGTTCACGGCCCTGCAGCGCCAAGTGGCCAATACGTTGGTCCAAGGCTTCCGTGCAGATCGAGGCCCCGCCCAAGCCCGCTATGACACCTACGGCGAGCATTTAGCGACCCTGCAGAGGCATGAAATCAGTGCGCCGGTCAGCCGGGTCGTTCTGGGCCTGGTGCCCGCTGGAGAACGGCTGGCCCTTCAGCGAGCTGTGGATACAGCCGCCCAACGCTATGAAGCCGAGGCGGCCGTAGCAGCGACCTTGACCCACCGCCAGACCTTGCAGCGGCAGTTGGCGGAACTGGACGCCGAAGCCACGCAACCCGTGTTGCAACGGATTCAAGCCAGACGGGGCGCAGGCAATCCCTTGCCCGAAGCGATTCAACGGCACCTCGAACAAGGCTTGAACCACGACCTGTCCCGCGTTCGTATTCATGATGATGCGGAAGCGGACACGCTGGCCAAGGGGGTCAATGCCCTGGCCTTTACCACCGGCAGTGACATCTTTTTCCAGAGTGGCAAGTTCAATCCGAACAGCCAGAGTGGGCTGGAACTGCTGGCGCACGAAGTCACCCACACCGTGCAGCAGTCTCAAGGGCGCGTCGGACCGGGCGTGGACCCCGATGCTGGGCTGGAAAGCGAGGCTCGGACGATGGGCGCCAAGCTGGCTCAAGGCCCTCGCTTCGGCACGCAGCACGCGCGGCACCGGCCCGGGGCACTGACCCAGGTGCGTTCCCCCCAGCCCCTGCAGCGGCTGGCCGAGGCCCCTACCATTCAGCGCTGGTTCAACCCCCTGGACAAACTCAAGGAATTGAAGAAGAAGGCCAAGGCAGCGGTCAAGCAGGTGGTGAGAACCGTCACCAACCCAGCAGCCCGCAAGGCGGCCCTGAACACCCTGAAACGTAAGCTCCCTGCCCCCATTCGCGCCACCATCAAGAAGGCGGCCAAGAAGGTGGGTGGCGTGCGTGCGGGCCTGGGCAAAGGTATGGCCGCTGCACGCGGCGCCGTCAAGCGCGCCGGGGAGACCCTGGGCAAACGCCTGCCGCGCGCTGCCCAGTTACTGAGCAGCGTGGGGCAGCTGTCCAAAAAGGCGCGGGCAGCGGTCTCCCAGGTGGCCACGCGGGTGGGCCGCACCGCCCGGCAGCTGGGCACGGCCAAGGGGCGCGCGCAGCTCGTCAAGCAGGCCAAAGCTGGTCTGCACCGCACGCTGCGGGCAGCGGCCAAATCGCTGCCTGCCCCCGCGCAGAAGGCCCTGAAGGGGCTGGCCAAGACTGGCCGGGCGGCCGTGCAGAACCTGCAGAACCTGGGCCTGAGTGCGGCAAAATTCGCCACCGACCCCGCGTACCGGGGCAAGGCGCTCAAGCGGCTGGCGCAGACCCCGATGGTCAAGCAGATAGCGCAGGTGGGCGGCAACATCCACCGCTTCACCACCGACAAGGCGTACCGGGGTGAACAGCTGGCCAGGATGGCGCAGGCCGGCAAGCGCATTACCATGCCCCTGCAGCAGCTGGCCGGCAGTATTGGCAAGCTGGGCAAAGACGCGGTGGTGGCCGTGGTGCAGAAGTCCAAACAGGCCATGACCTGGGCCAACGCGAAGTGGGAGCAAGTCAAGAAGAGTCAGGTCGGTCAAGCCGTGGCCGGCGCCTGGAAGTGGGTGCGCTCCCCAGAAGGCGCCGCGATCCTGGCCAAGTTCGGGGCGTCCATTGCCGTGGGCGTGGGCGTGGTGGCGGTGATCGGAACGGGTGGCGCCGCCTTGCCCCTCGTTCTAGCGGCTGCCGGCATGGCGAGCGGCGTGGCGGGCTCGCTGGCTGAAACAGCGGTTCTGAAAAGTGCCAGCCCAGAGAACTACAAGAACCGCAAGTGGAGCACGGGCATCACTGCCTCGACCCTGGCGGTAGACGGCCTGTTGGGGGCATTTCTGGGGCCGGCGGCGCGGGTGGTCGGCGGTGGCGTGGCCAGAGGGGTGGGCAGCGCGCTGAAGTATGTGGGCGGTGCAGGGCAGGTTGTAGGGAAGGTGGCTGGAGCGGGGTGGCAGGGTGTTAGAAGCACTGCTGCCCGCTTGGCAGGCAATCGTGCCGCGCGTGTGGGCAATCAGGCGTCCTCTATTCGGCAAGAGATCGCCCAGGTCTGGCAGGCCACCCGCCAGGGCGTGCAGCAGTACAACCAGAACATTGTGGCCAGTGTGCGTGCTGGCGTGCGCCACGACATGCTGGGCAACGCAGGCTGGCGCGGCATAGGGCAGCGTGATGTGGGAACATTGTTGGCTGGAACAGATGTGCTGCGGCAAAGCGTGAACCGTGTCGCCCGGGCCCAAGTCAAGGCAGAACTGAACAGACCAATGGGACTGATTCTGGCTCGCCACCGCCTGAATATGCCGGGTGCCAGTGCCAAGAAAATTCGGCAGGCGCTCTTCAACGAACTCAAGGCCAATCCGCAAGAGGACTTGATCGCAGCGGCGTGGAAAGCCAATCCGCAGCTGCGCCGGGCAGCCTACTCAGCGGCTCGGGGCAGTATGTGGCAACAGGTGCGCCAGGGTTTTGTTGGCAACGCGACCACTGTTGGCGGCAAGGCAGGCATGATGGCCCTCACAGGTCCACGGCTGATGGCCGCCAATATTCAGCAGAAGTCACAGGCCTTCCTACAGGCCTTCACGGACCACGGTCTGGCCGGAGGAATAGGACAGAATGTGGGGTCAGTGGCCGAGGAACTCACAAAGTTCGCCGGATTGAAATTCAGCTTGAATGTGAAAGCCAACTCTGGCAGTAAAGACGAGCAGACTCGTCGTCAGGCTATTCCCCTGGCTATGGGAAAAACGGCCGATGAGTTTGGAAAAGTCACCACTTATGGTGACGCTGCGCTCCAAAGTCTTGCTGGCATTCCGCCAGAGCTGCTCGGGAAACCGGGGATGCTGCCGACTGCGATGGGGTTCGACACAGTCCTGAAATATCTTGGAAGCTCACTGGGTAACGTTATAGGTGGTGATCTCCACGAGATCACCGAGCCCGATAAACCCGATAAGGAGCAAAAGGGTGTTAAATAGGCTATTTAGGGGTCTGCTTGCGCAACCTAAAGACTTACCAAGCCAGTTTTTAGGAGAATCTATTTTCATATTAAAAGAATACCTTTTAGAAAGGGGTATTCAAAGCAGCGTTAGTAACAATGTTATGAAGATTATCTACGATGGATTGGATATCTATTGTGAGCCCAACGGAAAAGGAATTCTGAATTTTAGAATACCGTGTCATGCAAGTGATACGTCAATAGACAATATGCCAGAATGGGATATTTATTTCTCTCCGCTAAGAATAAATGAAGCTATCTATATACAGAGGGGAATATCTTTATGGCATCAAGGTGTTCCTATGGAAATCTTAGATGCATTGTTCTCTCAAATAAATCTAGTCCTATTAAAAAAGCCCCCTTTGACATCCGTGGGCAGATTTCGTTCATACATTAATGGAAAGACCAAGCTGTACTCCTGGCAGGCGTTCAAACACTTTATGGCGGAAATAAAGGGCGACAGGATAACATCAGAGGATCAAAAGTATGTCTCCTTCGACACGGGTGGTTTACCACTCGGCATACAGAAGACTCTAGACGCTGAGTCCGTCATCATCTCCTACGACTTACGGGACTACGAAGGGCTCTATGACCAGCACCGCGAGCAGATTCTCGACCTCATCAATTCCGTCGCCCTGCGGCACCGGCAGATCTGCTTCCTGATTGACCGCGAGCGCCTCTTGATCTGCAACAAGTTTTACGTCTCGCCAGAAACCGACGCCTTGAACCTGTTTACCGCGCAGCTGCAGGCCATCCACGACGCCCTGCTGGACTACCTGACCACCGTGCAGGAAGCCCCGGAAACCGCGTGGCTGCGCGAGGCCAGAGCGGCCTACCTGCGCCAGCAGCCACGCCCCCAGGCATAACCCCTTCACCCTCTCAGGAGCCCCCATGACCCAAGTGAAATTTGGCCGCCACCTCAACGAAAAGCCGCCCTTCGCGATCAACGACCTGACCTTTTCGGGCCTGCCGCTGTCGCTGGCTGAAGAACGGCGGCTGGCGGCAGCTGGCGACGACGCCCCCGAAACCGAGCTGATGAACGCTGTGCTGGGCGCCCTGGCCGAGGTGCTGAACGCCCGTGCCCAGGGCCGGCATGTGGACGCTGGGTGGCTGACGGAGAACCTGGCCCCGGCCGATGTGGAAGGCATTCTGGACTACCTGCGCACCGGCACGGCGTCCTGAACGGCAAAGGGAGAGCGGCGAGGGATGCCACTTGGGCCCTCGCCGCTCTCCCTTCTAAGCAGATGGTTTAAGGCACGGTGACGGGCGCTGTAAAGGTCGCGCGGCGCTGCTCGCCGTCGGTGCCAATCGTGTTGGCGCCAGCGGGCGTGCTGCCCGCATCGGGGATGATGTCGCCAGCGCCGTAGCCGTCGCCGCCGAAGATGCCGCCCATGACCTTCACACCGCCGGCGGGCGCGCCGCTCAGGCCCAGGGCCGTCCAGGGAATGGCGAGTTCCACGGTCTGTTCGGGCAGGGTGCCGCTGCTGGCCTGGAAGTAGTCGGCGGCGTTCACCTCCGGGGTGCTGGTGGCGCTGGCCACGCGCCGCAGCTGGGCCGTCTGGTTCTCATAGCGGGCCACGAAAGCGTCCACGCCATTCACGCCGCCGCTGAAGGTGGCCGCCCGGCGCCACGCCTCAAAGCTGTCGGCCTGGGCCGCGCCGCCCGCGCCGGTGTCCAGGTACAGGATGGCGCTGTTGCCCGCCACGCGGTAGGTGTAGGCGAGATACAGATACTGGGCGTCGCTGTCGGCGCGCAGGCTCAGCCAGTTGTTGTCCGCGCCGAAGACGCCAGGGTTCGGGCTCTGGACCGTGACCTTGGGGGCGGTCCAGTCGCTCAGGTTGCCGTCAATGGTGTACTTCGTGCGGGTGTCGCGGCTGAGGTTCAGGTCGGCGCCGGTTTGCGGGGCAGTGGCGCTGCGCGTGGCATCCAGATAGCCGCCCGCGCTGGCCTTCAGGGTGTGGGTGCCTGCCGGGGCAAACAGGGTGTAGGTGCCGTCGCTGAATGTCAGGGCGTAGTTCAGGCTGGGGTCAGCGGTGGTGGCCTCCACCAGGGCGCCGCCCAGGGGCTGCCCAGCGCCTGTGACCTTGCCTTCAATGGTGGCGGCGGGCACCGGCTTATCAATAAAGTCGTAGGTGCCGCTGTACGCATTGCCGTTCGTGCCGGCCACATACACGCGGTCGCCCTGACCAGGGCCCTCGTAGCCGCTGTTCTTGGCGCCGGGGCCGTCGTTGCCGAACTTGAACTTGATCTCGCGGAACAGGGGCAGCTCCACCTCGGTTTTCCAGAGGCCCCGGCCCGTCTGGGTCATGGACAGTTCGAGCTGCTGGCCGGTGTCGAAGCGGCGCAGTTCAATGGGGCCGTTGCCCTGGCTGCGGGCGTCCACCGTGAAGGTCACCTTGACCGTGTTCTTGCTGCTGGGGGTGGCGCTGACCGCGCTGCCCCGGCTTTCGGCGCCGCTGGCATCCACCGTGACTACGCGGAAGGTGGTGCTCGCGTCATTGGTCAGACCGCGCACCAGGAAGCTGCCCTGATCGCGGGCAATGGGCGCAAAGTTCACCAGCCGCTCGGCGCCCGCGCCCTGTTTCACGTAGATGCGGTAGCCGCTCACCTTGGGGTCGGTGCTCGGCGTCCACGACAGCTGCGCGGCGCTGTCGCCGGCCTTCACGCTCAGGGCCGCCACTTCGGGCAGACCCGGATTCACGGTGCCGCTGGCCCCCGCGCCAGCCGGGGCGGTCACGGCCAGCACGCTGCGCGCGGGCACGCTGCCCACCAGCTTGCCGCCGCTGACGCTCAGTGTGTGGGCCTTGCCCGTCACTTCGGTCAGGGCGGTGCCGGCAAAGGTGCCCAGCAGCGGAATGCCGCCGCCGCTGAGGGTGCTCAGGTCGACGGGCGTGTCGCCCCCGTTCACCACGAACACCACGGGCTGCCCGGCCTGCCCCGTCACGCCGCTCATCACCCGGCGGTAGGCCAGCACAGGCGCGCCGCCGTTCGGGCGCCACAGTTCCTGCTGGGCGCCGCGCGTCAGGGCGCGGTAGGTGGCGCGGGCGCTTGCCAGGGCGCCCAGGCGCTCATCCAGCGTGCTGCCAGCCAGCTTGATGAAGTCCATGTCTTCGCGGTTGCCCTGACCCAGCGGGTAATCGTAGGGGTCGCCCTTGCCGCTTTGGGCGTATTCCGTGCCCTGCCACACGCTGGGCGTGCCGCGCGAGAAGTACATGGTCGACAGGGCCAGGTCCAGCCGCTCGGCCGCCTGCGCCGCGCTGCCGCCGCGCTCGGTGACTTCCGAGACAAAGCGGCGCACATCGTGGTTGTCCACGAAGGTGGTCAGGCGGGTGGGGTCGCGGTAGGCGCCGTCCTGGGCGAACACGTCGGCCACCCGGTCCAGGTTGCCGCCCGCGCCTGTCAGGTGATCTTTCATGGCGAAATACAGCGCGAAGTCAAAGACGCTGGGCGAGCCCAGGTCGTCCATGAAACGGGCCAGATATGAGGGGTTGCCGTCAAAGACCTCGCCCACCGACCACACCTTCGCCGGGTCCCCCGCGCCGCCCGCCGCAAAGAACTGCTTCCAGTAGGCGTCTGGCACGTGCTTCATGGTGTCTATGCGCAGGCCGTCAATGCCGGTGGTGTCCCGCCAGTAGCGCACGAAGTCGTTCAGGTAGGCGGTGACGGCGGGCAGGCTCTGCTTGAAGTCCGGCAGGCCCGCCAGATCGCAGTCGGTGGTCTTGTTGCTCGACGCCGCGCAGTCCGCTGGCGTGTTGAACCACTCGGGGTTGGTTTTAGTCAGGGTGGCGTCGTAGCCGGCGTGGTTCACCACAATGTCCTGAATGATCTTCAGGCCGTTTTTGTGGGCGGTGTCAATCAGGGCCTTGTACTCGTCCAGCGTGCCGAAGTGGGGGTCTACCTTCTTGAAGTCCTCGGCCCAATAGCCGTGGTAGCCGGCAAAGGGTTTGCCCTGGTTGGGCCCGCTGCCGGTGTTGATGGCGGGCACCTGCAGCACCACCGGGCTGACCCAGATGGCGGTAAAGCCCATGCGCTTGAAATAGCCTTCCTCAATCTTGGCCTTCAGGCCCGCGAAGTCACCGCCGTGCCACGCCAGCGGATTGGTGCGGTCCGCGCGGTCCCCGGCGTTTCGGTTCGGGCCGTTGTCGTTGGCCGGATTGCCGTTGGCAAAGCGGTCGGTCATGGCGAAATAAATGACCTCGTCCTGCCACGCGCGCGGGCCGGCGTCCGGCGTGCGTGGTGGCACGCAGGCCGCCAGGGATAGGGTCAGGGCCGTCAGGGCGCCAGCGCGCCCGAGCATCTGGAAGCGTTTCATGTGTCTCAACATTGAATGAGGAAGCGCTTCCGAAAGTCAATGGGCTGATGTTAGACGACCCTTGAATCTGGACAGCTGCGGTGACCTGGGAGGCGGCCTGGGCTGCGTGGCTGATGACAAAAGGAGGGTGGCTTTATGACAGGTGGCCGTTCAGTCACCCGGTGTGCTCGCCCAGCGGGTTCCCGGATTGCACCCGGTCTGACGGTCACGGCGCGCGCGCTTTTCTACGCTGGGCCGCATGAAAGCCATGTGGAACGGCGCGGTGATCGCCCAGTCGAATGACACGGTGGTGGTGGAAGGCAACCATTACTTTCCGGCCGACAGCGTGCGGGCCGAGTACCTGAGGCCCAGCGCGACCCGGACCACCTGCCCCTGGAAAGGCGAGGCCAGCTACCACAGCCTCTCGGTGGACGGCCAGGAAAACCCCGACGCCGCGTGGTTTTACCCCGCCCCCAAGGATGCCGCCCGCCAGATTCAGGGCCGCGTGGCGTTCTGGAAGGGCGTGCAGGTGACCGAAGACTGAACAGAGCGTTTACGGGGTGGTCTATCCCAAGGTCCTGGGGCCGCGTGGGCTGTGCTGGAGGCCCTGGGTGGAACAGGCCGCCACTGTGAACAACAACAGAGCGGGTGCAGGGGAGAGGGAAACTCTCCTTCTCCACCTGCCCGCGCCTTTGCCTTACCGCTCCAGGGTGACGGTAAAGGGCTCGGCGGCGATGCGCACGCCCGCGCCGCTGAACACCGCGCGGATGGTGTACTCGCCAGCGGGCAGGGCGCGGCCCTGGCTGTCGCGGCCGTCCCAGCGGATCGTCTGCACGTCCATCGTTTCGCCCGGGCCCACCTCGGTCACCACAATCTGCATGGTGCACACCGTGTCGCGGGGGTTGCCGCGCACCACCTGTCCGGCGGCGTTCAGCACCTCAAAACGCACGTCGCAGGCGCCGTGTTCCAGGCGAATGGGCTGCTCGCCCTGGTTGCTCAGGTCAAAGGTCCAGGTGGTGGCTTCGCCCACCTTCAGGCTACCGGGGCCGTTCAGGGTGGCCTGGTGGGGAATGTCCAGGGCCTCGCCTGCGGTGGGCAGGGTAGTGGCCCCTGCCCCTGGCGTTGCGGTACCCGGCGCGGCTGGCGTGGTGGGGGCCGGGGCCGCCGGGGCCGACTGGCCCGGGGGCAGCGCCGGAATGTTGAAGATGCTCACCTGGGCGTGCGCCAGGGACATGCCCAGCAGGGCGGCTGTCAGCAGCAGACGTGGGGTCATGGTTCCACTCTGAGCCTGTGGGCCTGACGCTGCGTGAGCCCTGCTGAAGAAAGCGTGAGGGTTTTGCCCCTGCGCCCAGTCCCCCCTAGCGCAGCAGGTCCAGCAGGGCGCTGTAGAGGCCAATAAACTGGTCGTCGTCCAGCGCCTCGGTATGGTTCCAGGTGGCGGCCACGCAGTACGTACGCCCGGCCGCCGTGGTCACCTGCGTGGTCAGATTCAGTACACCGGGCTCGCTGCCGCCCTTGTAGCTGACGGTCTTGAAGGTGCCGGGCTGGGCCACGCCGGGGTTCAGCTGCGTGGCGGGCAGGGCGGCCACTTCGGCCATCAGGGCACACAGGCGCGGGGCACTCACGAACCATTCCACGTCCAGGGCCTGGGGGCCGTCCGGCCAGGTTTCGGGGGCGGGCAGGGGCAGCGCGTCGGTCCGGGCCAGCACCGCCCGGCGGGCCTGCTCATTCAGGCCAGCGGCGCGGTAGTCGCGCAGCAGTTCGGCGTTGGCGGGGTTTTTCAGGATGAACGCTTCACGGGTGCTGACCATCACGCGCACGCCCAGGCGCCGCTCCACGCCGTCGCGGCCCACCGCCCGCAGCAGCAGGTCGGTGGCGGTGTTGTCACTCACCGAGATCATCTGCGCGGCCAATTCCTGCAGGGTCAGGCGGCGGCCCGCAGGGACTTTCTCCAGCGCGGCGCTGGAGAACACCCGGTCGGCGTCTTGCAGGGTCACCTCGTCGGTCCACTTCAGGCGCCCGGCCTGCACCTGCGCCTGCAACTCGCCCAGCACGGCCAGCTTGAACGCCGAGGCCACCGCCAGCGGCCGGCCCGCGTTCAGGCTGAGGCGGGCCGGGCCGCCCACCTCCTGCACCAGCACACTCACCTGCCCGGGAAGGGCCGCAAAGGCGGCGCGGGCCTCGTCCAGGGTGGTGACCTTCACCTCGGGGCGCGGCGGGGCGATTAGCAGCCCCTCAATGCGGCCCTGGTCGTCCAGCGCCAGGGCGCGCACCTGCACCGTGCCGTTCGAGAAGGTCAGCGTGGCGCCCTCGCCGGCCAGGGCGACGGTCTGCAAGGTGCCGAACTGGGCGCGGAGGCTGTCCAGCAGGGCGCTCAGCTGGGCAGGGGGCACGGCCTGCAGAAATTCGGGCGTGAACAGGGCGGGGTCCAACGGCGTGACGAACAGGGCGCGCAGCACCGCTTCCCGCTGGGCGGTTACGCTGTCTGGGGTGGGCGAGCTGAAGCGCAGCGCCACAATCCGGCCCTGGGCATCCAGCGACAGGGCCGACACGATCAGCTCGCCGCGCTCGAACACGGCGCGCAGGGTGCCGCCCTGGTCGTGCAGGCGCTGGAAGCTGCCCAGCTCGCGGCGGATGTTCTCCAGCCCCGCCTTCAGCGTGGCCAGTGGCACCTGCGCCAGAAAGCTGGGGGCGAAGTCGCTTTCCTGTGCCTGCCCGCTCAGCACGCGGGTCACGGCCTGGGCCGGGGTGGGGGCCTGGGCGGCCACGGCGCCAGAGAGCGAGAGAGTCAGGGCGGCGGGGACGATGGAAAGAAAGCGCATGTCAGGAGCTACGCGGGGGTGCGCGGCCGGGTTCCAGACCCTGTGGCCCGCCCCCAGCCGCCCCGGACCCTGCTTTATACTTCGCGGCATGATTGACGCGGCCCAGATTTCTCATCTTGCGCAGCTGGCGCGGCTGCACCTGACCCCGGAGGAACGCGCAGCGATGGCGGACGACCTGGGGCGCGTGCTGGGGTACTTCGAGCAGCTGAACGAACTGGACACAGAGGGCGTGGCGGAGATGCAGCGCCCCGTGGCCCTGGTGAACGTGCTGCGGGACGACGTGCCCGGCGAGGTCTTCCCCCCCGAGGTCGTCATGGCCCTGGCCCCCGAGCACCTGCCCGACGGCCACATTCGCGTGCCGCGCACCGTGGAGCAGGACTGATGCGGGGCCTTCAGCTCAGGGGCGGCCCCTCGCTGGACTTGCCGCTCACAGAGTGCCGGGGGGCGCAGTAATGCTGGACCTGAAATTTATCCGTGAACACGCTGGCACCGTCAAGCACGCCGTGCAGGTCAAGGGCCTGAGCCTGGATATTGACGAGGTGCTGCGCCTGGACCGCGAACTGGTGGAACTCAAGCAGCGCGTGGAGGCCATGCAGGCCGAGCGTAATGCCAACGCCAAGCTGGTGCCCAAGGCCAGCCCCGAAGAGCGCCCGGCCCTGATTCAGAAGGGCAAGGATCTGGCTGAGGAAATCAAGGCCCTGGAACCCGCCTTGCGCGCCCACGAGGACAGCCTGAAACAGTTGCTGCTGCGCGTGCCCAACATTCCGCACCCCAGCGTGCCGGTAGGCAAGGACGACAGCGAGAACGTGGAACTGCGCCGCGAAGGCACCCTGCCCGCCTTTGCCTACCCGCCGCTGGACCATGTGGAACTGCTGGAACGGCAGGGCTGGAGCGACCCCGAACGCGTGGCCCGGGTGTCGGGCAGCCGCAGTTATCTGCTGAAAGGCGAGGCCGTGATGCTGGAAATGGCCGTGCTGACCTTCGCCCTGGATTTCCTGGCGGGGCGCGGCTTTACGCCCCTGTCCACCACCGCGCTGGCCCGCCCCGACGCCTTTGTGGGCAGCGGGCACTTCCCGGGCGGCGAGGATCAGGTGTACAAGGTTGAGGGTGACGAGCTGATGCTGGCGGGCACCGCCGAGGTGCCGGTGAACAGCCTGTACGCGGGCGAGCAACTGGCGGCCGAGGCGCTGCCGATCACCTACGCGGCGATCAGCGCGGCCTTCCGCAGCGAGGCGGGGTCGGCAGGGCGCGACGTGCGCGGGCTGATTCGCGTGCACGAGTTCCGCAAGGTGGAGCAGTACGTGCTCTGCCGCGCCGACGAGGCCGAGGGCCTGCGCTGGTTCCAGACCATCCTGGGGAACGCCGAAGCCCTGCTGCAGGCCCTGGAACTGCCCTACCGCGTGGTGCAGAACTGCACGGGCGACATGGGGGCCGGCAAGGTGCTCATGTACGACCTGGAAACCTGGGTGCCCAGCGAAGGGCTGTACCGCGAAACGCATTCGTGCTCGTACTTGGGCGACTGGCAGGCGCGGCGCACCGGCCTGCGCTACCGCGACGAACACGGCAAGCTGCTGTACGCCCACACCCTGAACAACACCGGCATTGCGGTGCCGCGCATTCTGGTGCCCCTGCTGGAAAACCACCAGCAGGCCGACGGCACGGTCCGCGTGCCCGAAGCCCTGCGCCCGTATCTGGGGGGCAAGGCGGTGCTGGGGCGGGCGGTGAGAGAGGGGTGATGGTTGATAGAGAAAGGCAGATGGCTTGCGGGCTGTCTGCTTTTTTGTGTGGCTGGCCGGGGGCGCTGGCTTGCTCATGGCCCATAGCTCATGGCCCAGAGCCTCTTTAGCCTTGCTCTGGCCCGCTCGCCGCTGTGTCCCCACTCAGAGCGCCTTGCTCCCGTTCCTGACCCAACAGGTACAGTTCCAGAATCTGCACCGCTGCGGCCTCGTCCTCATCGGCGGCGCCCAGGTCGCGGGCGCGGCGGGTGGTAAAGCGTTCGTCCTGGTAGGCCACGCGGTAGCCGCGTTCCTGCAGCACACGGCCAAAGGCGCGCACGCGGTCAGCGGCGGGGCTGGGGGCGCCGTCGGTGCGCAGGGGCAGGCCCAGCAGCAGCAGCGTGGCGCCGGTGTCCTCGACTTTCAGGCGCACGGCCTTCAGGTCCAGCGGCAGGCGCTTGCGGTCCACGCTGCCGCGCCCAAAGGCCAGTCGCCCGGCGCTCACCGCGAAGCCAATGCGCGACTTGCTGACATCCAGGGCCAGAACCACGGGCGGCGCGGGATCACTCACGGCCCGGAGTGTAGCAGGGTGCCCTTCGGGCGTTACCCTGGGGCCCATGACCAGTGAGCCCGTCATCCGCACCCAGCTCAAGGCGCACGTCCTGACCCTGACCTTGAACCGCCCCGACAAGCTGAACGCCGCCAACGACGAGTTGCTGCTGACCCTGACCCGCGAACTGCAGCAGGCCGACGAGAACGAGGCCGTGCGCGTGGTGGTGATCACCGGGGCCGGGCGCGGCTTCTGTGCCGGGCAGGACCTGGGCGACGTGGCCGGGCGCGACATGACCTTCACCGAGCACCTGCACCACACCTACAACCCCCTGATCCGCACCATCCGGGGTTTGGGCAAGCCGGTGCTGACCGCTGTGAACGGCGTGGCGGCGGGCGCAGGGGCCAGCCTCGCCCTGGCCGGTGACATCCGCCTGTGGGCGCAGGGGGCCAGCTTCATTGAAGTGTTTTCCAACATTGCCCTGATTCCCGATTCCGGCAGCACCTGGACCTTGCCGCGCATCGTGGGTTACCACCGTGCCTTTGAGCTGATGGCCCTGGCCGAGCGGGTGCGCGCCGACGACGCCCTGAAGCTGGGCCTGTGCGAGCATGTCTTCCCCGACGAGACCTTCGCCGACGACGTGCAGGCCTATGCCGAGCGCCTGGCCGCCCGCCCCGCCCACGCCCTGAAGCTGACCAAACAGGCCCTGATGGCTGCCCAGACGAGCACCCTGGATGAGGCCCTGGACCAGGAAGCGATTCTGCAGCAGGTGGCGGGCGATCACTGGGAGCACAAGGAAGGCGTGGAGGCATTCCGGGCCAAGCGGCCGGCGCAGTTTATTCGGGAAGAGGGGTAAGGGCAGGGGAGGAGGTTAGGGGCTGCTGCACGCCTGGGCTGAAGAGAGAAGGGGGACGTTCGGCCCGGCCAAAACGACAGAGCCGCCCTGAACCACAGAAGGGCCTGCATCAGAGTTTTCCCCACTGCTCGACCCCTCGGCCCACCTTCATGCCACAAAAAACCCAGACGCCCCTTTGGACGCCTGGGCTCCTTCTTCCCTTACTTGTCCAGCGGGTCCGGGTTGCGGCTGGCCATCTTGCCTTCTTCAATGGTGTTGTCGTGGCGGAACTGCTTTTCGCGTTCGCCTTCCAGGGCCACGCCCGCGCGGTGGTCGCCGGGTTCCAGGCGCTTGTCGCTATGCTGCATGGTGGGGTCGGGGGTGGTGGGCACGCCGGCCGGGCGCTCGTCGGGGGTGCGGTCGGCGGGGGTCACGTAGGGGTCGCGGTCGGTCATGGTGGCCTCCTGGTGGTGGGGTCGGGGCATGGCGTCGGGGACGGTGGGTTCGGTGGCGGCGCCCGGCGGGGTGGCGGGCCTGGGGCTCAGGCCCCCCGGGGCGGCGTCGGCGGCGGCGGGTTCAGGCTCGGTGTTCAGCTCGGCCATCAGGCGCTCGCGGGCGCGGATCTCGTCTTCCAGGCGCCGCACCTCTTCCTGCACCCCCGAGAGCACGTCAGCCGGGGCCCCGGCATGGTACGAGCGGCCAAGGCGGGCGTACAGGGCGTCAAGTTCGCGGCCCAGCTGAAAGATTTCCATGCGCAGCCGCGCGGCGTGCGCCACCTCTTCGCCCCGGCGCTGCACCCGCTCTGCGCCCCGTTTGACGGTGTTCAGAATGTTGTCCAGCATGCCTGTCAGTGTGCGCCCGCCGCCGGTGAGGTTGGGGCGGGTGGGCTGCAGAAAACCTTAACGGGGGCAGACCCTGGGCCGTGAGCCATGAGCCATGAGCCATGAGCCATGAGCCATGAGCCAGTTTCCCGTCTGGGTTAGCGGCTGGCGACCACCTCGGTAGGATGGGGGACGGCGTCGGCGTTGCTGCCCAGCAGGGGCCACAGGGCCAGGGGAATGGCGGCGTCCCAGCCCTGGGGGTGGCAGGCGGCGGGATAGGGGACGGGGGGCGTGTGGGCCTCGCGGGGGAAGCCGGCAAACAGTTCGCTGAGGCGGTGGTCGGGGGCGGCGCGGGCGGCGTCAAAGAGGGCGCGGGCCACCTGCTGGGCCTGGGCGTGCAGGCCGCAGCGGGCCATGCCCAGGGCCGCCAGGGCGGTGTCGTGTGGCCACACGCTGCCGTTGTGGTACGACACCGGGTTGTAGCGCCGCTCCCCGGTGCCCAGGGTGCGAATGCCCCAGCCGCTCCACAGTTCTGGGCCCAGGGCGCTGGCGGCCACCTGCACCGCGTAGGGCGGGGCAATGATGCCGGTGCACAGGGTATGGGCCGCGTTGCTCACCAGCACCCGCAGCGGCTGTTTATCGCCGTTCAGGCCGTGCACGTAGGTGCCGCGCTCCGGCCACCAGAAGGCCCGCTGAAAGGCCGCCTGCAGCGCCAGGGCCCGCGCGTCCCAGGCTTCGGCGGCTCCGGGTTCGCCCAGCTGGCGGTACATGCTGGCCGCCGCGCGGTAGGCCGCGTAGGCGTAGCCCTGGACCTCGATCACCGCCACATGGCCGCTGACATCCACCCCGTCCTCGGTAAAGGTGGAGTCGCCGCTGTCTTTCCAGACCGCGTTGGTAATCCCGTTGGGGTCCGGGGTGTATTCCAGAAAGCCGTCGCCGTCGGGGTCGCCGTCGTGCAGGCACCACTGCAGGGCCGCTTCCCAGTGCGGGCGCAGTTCCCCGGCCAGGGCGGGGTCCGTGCGGGCCAGTTCGCCCACCAGCCACACGAACAGCGGCGTGGCGTCGGCGGTGGCGTAGTAGGGGCGGTGCGGGGTGTGGCCCAGGCGTGTCAGCTCGCCCACCCGCAGTTCGTGCAGGATCTTGCCGGGCTGCTCCAGGGTCATTGGGTCGTGGCGCACGCCCTGGTGGGCGGCGAGGTAGCGCGCCACCGTGCGGGCCAGCTCGGGCAGGTGGCGGTGCACCATCAGCGCCATCAGCATAGAGTCGCGGCCAAAAGGCGCCACGAACCAGGGCAGGCCCGCCGCCGGAAAGGCGCCGTGGTCGGTCTGAAAACTCAGGCTGCGCAGGTCGGCCACGCTGCGCTCCAGCACCTGCTGGTCGGCGGGGTCGGGCAGCTGCACCTGGGCGCGCAGCCTCTCGGTGAGGGCGCGGTATTCGGCCAGCAGCGCCGCCGGGTCGCCGGGGGTAGGCACCTCATCGTCCTGCAGGGGAAAGACGCTCACCTGTAATTGGGTGTGGGCATCTGGCAATGTCCAGACCAGGGCCTCGCCGTCCCAGGTGGCGGGGAGGCTGGCCTGCACCACGGTGCGGCTGCGCAGGCCGTCGCCCGCCGCATACGCGAAGGTCACGCCCTGGGCGGTGGCCTGCGCCTCAACCGCCCGCGCGCCCAGGCCGCCGGGCCAGCCGCGCACCTCGAACATATCCAGGTAATCGGCGCCCAGGTACAGCTTCAGTTCGTGGGGGCCCTGGCCCCGGTAACGGGTGACCTGCAGGGTGTCGCGCAGTTCGGTGGCGCTCAGGGTGAGGTCGCGGCGCAGGCCCACCTTCATGGTGTAGCCCACGTTGGCGTTGGCGGCCTGCTCGTGTAGCCAGAAGGGGGCGCGTTCCTGCTGCAGCAAGGGCTGGGGCGGCTGGCCGTCCAGGCGCCACTCGTAGCGCGACAGCACCCGCGTGTCGCGGCGGTACAGCCCGCTTTCGCCCTGGGCCACCACGTACTGGGCGTCGCCCACCAGATAAAGGTCGTTGTCTTTGAGAACCGTGCGGGTGTTGAGCATGACCGTCCTTGGAAGAAGAAAAGGGAGGGGCAGCGGCGCGCGCCTAGCCCTTCACCGCGCTGTCGGCCCCGGTGTCCACGAAGTAGCGCTGGAACACCACAAACAGGATGATCACCGGAATGGCGCTGAGCACCGCCCCGGCCAGAATCAGGCCGTAGTCGCCCTGGCCGCCGTACAGTTCGCGGAAGTTGGACAGGCCCACCGTGAGGGTGAAACTGGTGTTCTCGCGCAGAATCACCAGCGGCCAGAAAAAGTCGTTCCAGGCGCCCTGAAACTGGGTGATCGCCAGGGCGATCAGGGCCGGGCCCGCCTGCGGCAGCATCACGCGGAAGAAGGTGGTCAGGGTGCCCGCGCCGTCAATGGCCGCCGATTCCTCCAGTTCGCGCGGCATGCCTTCAAAAAACTGCTTCATCAGGAACACGCCGCCCGCCGCCACCAGCCCCGAGAGCCACAGGCCCCAGATGTTCAGCAGGTTCAGATCCTTGAGCAGCACGTAGTTGCTCACCAGATTGACCTGGGTGGGCACCATCTGCACGAACAGCACCGCTCCCAGGAAAATCAGGTTCTTGCCGGGAAACTGCATGCGGGCCAGCGCGTAGCCCGCCAGCGAGCAGAACACCACGGCCGCCGCCACCCGCAGGAAGGCGTACAGGAACGAGTTCATCACCCAGCTGAAAAACAGGCTGCGGCCACTCTTGCCGTCACGGGTTTCGTTAAAGGCCCGGCGGTAGTTGTTGAAGGTGTAGCCCAGCACCCCGGGCGTGATGTTGCGGTAGGCGAACGAGCGCCCGAAGTTCTGGCGGTCGCTGGGCGGCAGGGTGCTGCCCACGATGCTCTGGCCGCGCACCACGTCCACCTGCAGCGGCGTGCGCTCGAAGAGGGGCCCGCGCAGGGCGTAGCCGCCAGGGCCGCGCACCAGTTCCACCGCCTGCCCCTCGTTCAGTTCGTACTGCTTGGCCTGGGCTTCGGGGGTGTCCAGCACCACGGGCACCACCTCGCCCCCGGGCAGCCGGGCACGCAGATTGGCGTCTGGGGCCACCAGCACCGCGCGGACGGGGTCGCCAGTCTGGCGGGTGAGCACCGGGCTTTTGACGGTCACGCGGTAGGTGCGCACGTCGTTGCGCTGGGCCACCTGCTCGGTGGTGAGGGCGGCGTAGTCCTTGGCTTGGGCCTGCCGCGCCACCGCCACCAGACTGACGGGCTGGTAGGGAAATAGGGCCACGGTGGGCGGGGTTTGCGGCGCGCCGGCGGGCGACTGCACGCTCACCTCAAAGCTCACGCTGCGTCCGGGCTTCAGGCCACCCTGCCAGCCGTCGCCCCCGCCCTGCACACCCAGCTGCCACGCCCGCGTGATGAACTGCGGGGTCAGCTGCGGAATGTTCAGGGTGGGCGGGTACTCGTTGGGGTTGTCTTTCAGGGAACTCAGCAGCCCGGTCACAAAGGGGCCCAGAAAGAAAAAGCTCATGACCAGCATGAAGGCGTACAGCCAGCCCGCGCGGGCCCAGCGGCGCCGCGCCAGCCAGCGGTCGCGGGCCTGGGGGGTGTGGTGGGCCGGGGTGCCCGGCAGCGCAGCCGTCATGAGGCCTCCGAGGGAAAGAAGCGGCGCTGCACAAAGACCATCGCCAGAATGATCAGGGCCAGGATGATCGCCGCCGCCGAGGCCATGTTCACCGGCGCGGCGCCGGCTTTGAAGGTGTTGGTATACACGTAGTACGCCAGCGTGACCAGCGTATCGGGCGGCGCGGCGCTGCCGATCACCGCCACCTGATCGAACATCTGCATGGTGCCGATCAATCCCACGGTCACCACGTAAAAGGTCACCGGGCGCAGCATGGGCACCGTCACGCGCGTCAGTTTCTGCCAGGGCGTGGCGCCGTCAATATCGGCGGCCTCGTACAGCGCGCCGGGAATGTTCTGCAGCCCTGCCAGGAAAAACAGCATCAGCGTGGGAATGGTGGTGAAGGTGTTCTGAATGATGACCACCAGCAGCGGTACGCTCAGCACCCGCACCCCGCCCACCTCGATCCACTTGTCGGCAAAGTACTGGTAGTCAAAGGGGGCCACCTCGCGCGCGCCCACCACGCCGGTCCAGGCCAGCAGCCCTGTGACCGCCAGGGCCCCCAGGGCACTCACCGCCGCCAGGGCCGGGTCCAGCCAGCCAGCGGGCAGCCGCCGGGCGCGTTCCCACAGCACCTGGCCCACCTGCAGGGCCAACAGCGTGCCCAGAAAGGTGAGGATCAGGGGCTGGTACGCCTGCCACTGGGTGATCAGGTAGTTGGCGATGCCCCGGCGCTGAAACAGCCACAGGAAAATCAGCGTGATGACCACAGAAGACGTGATGCTGGGCATGTACCACGCCGAACGGAAAAAGCCCATGCCCCGGATCTTGTTGTTCAGCGCCACGGCCATCAGCAGCGCGCCAATGGTCTGCAGCGTGGTGGTCACCAGGGCAAACACCAGGCTGTTGCCCAGGGCCCGGCGAAACGATGGATCGCCCAGCACGTCGGCGTAGGGGGCCACGCCGATAAGTTTCGGCGTGTTGAACAGGTTGAAGTCGGTAAACGAGTAGTACAGCGCCCGCCCAAAGGCATAGAAGAAAAAGATGGCCGTGGTGATCAGAAACGGCGCGAGAAACAGGTAGGCGGTCGGGGTCTGCGAGCGGTGCTGGCGCATAGGGGCCCTCCAGCCGGGCAGGGGAGAGGCGTCAGGGGCGCCCAGGGCCCTGACGTGGTCAGGAGGGGGGGGAGGGGGCAGGCACGTCCCTTCACCCACCCTCCCGGGGCCCCCTCTCCGCTAGGCAGCGCTCTGAGCCCCAGAAGCGGAGAGGGGCAAGGGCCTATCCGTCCCTTAGCGGTTCTGGAAGGTGCTCATGTCGGCCTGCGCTTTTTTCAGCGCGTCGGCGGCACTCTTCTGGCCACTCAGCACGGCGGCCAGGGCCTCGTTGATCGGCTTGCTCCAGTCGGTGCCCTGGGGCCCGAAGGTAAAGGCGCGCACGTTGCCGTCGTCGGCGCCGTCAAAGACCAGGCGGCTGTTCACAGCGCCGGGGTCGGTCTTTTTAAAGTAGGCGTTGCTGGTCAGCGCCGTGCGGCTGGGAATGGCAAGGCCCTGTTCCAGCACGTACTGCTGCACCTGCGGGCTGGTGAGGATGTTCAGCACCTTCAGCGCGGCCTGCCGGTTCTTGGTGCCGCTGTTGATGGCCCAGCCCACGGTGTACAGGAAGTTGCCGCGCGTGCCGGTCTTGGTGTACTTGGGCATCAGGGCGGTGCCGAACTTCAGGTTCGGGGCGTTGTCGCGCAGGAAGTTCACGATCCAGCTGCCTTCAATGGCCACCGCCACCTTGCCGGTTTTCAGGCAGCCGCCGGTCCAGCCCTCGCTGACCTCGCTGGGCTGCACGCCCACCTTGTTTTTCGCCAGCCCCGTGTAGAAGTTAAAGGCCTCCACAAACCGGGGATCGGCCAGATTGGTGCGCCCCTTGCTGTCGAACTGCTGCCAGCCAGTGGCAAAGGCAAAGGCCCCAAAGCGGTCCCAGTTGGGCTGCAGGCAGATGCCCGCGTAGTCCGGGCCCAGTTTCTGCTTCAGGGTGGTCAGCTTGGTCTGCAGGGTGGCCCAGGTGTCGTTGTTGTTGGGGTAGGGCACGCCCGCTTCGTCGAACAGGTCGCGGTTGTACACCAGGGTCAGGGTGTTGAAGTCCTTGGCCACGCCGTACAGGCGCCCGTTCCGGGTAAAGGCGCTGTTCAGGCTCCTGATAAAGGGGCTGGTGTTCACCAGACCGTTCAGCGGCAGCACCTTGCCGGTGGCCACAAAGCCGTCAATGGTCTCGGCAGGCAGGTAAAACACGTCCCCGGCGTTGCCGGCCGCCAGCAGGGTGGTCAGCGCCTTGTTGTAGTCGCCCTGCAGCGGCTCGTAGACCACCGTAATGCGGTCCTTGGCCAGCGCAGGCTTCACAAAGCGGTTGATCAGGTCGCCCACCACGGCCGGGTCGGTGCCGCCGTAGCCGTTGATCTTGATGGTGGTCTGCGCCTGCGCGGTCTGGGCGGCAGCGGCGGCAAGCACGGCGAGGCTCAGGAGCACGGTCTTTTTCATGGCGTCCCTCCGGGGGGTGGCGCGACAGTGGCGCCGGGCATCAGGTGTACAGGAATGAATTCGCCCCGCGCGGGCAGGCCGCGAATGGCCTCCTGCACCAGGGTCAGGGCGGTGGCGGCAATGCGGGGAATGTCCTGGGCCACGGTGGTCAGCTTCAGCGGAATGGGCAGTTCGGGCAGGCCGTCAAAGCCCACCACGCTGACCTCGTGCGGCACGCGCACGCCCAGGTCGTCCAGCGCGGCCACGGCGCCAGCGGCACTCTCGTCGCTCTGGGCAAAGAGGCCGGTAAAGCGCAGCCCCCCTTCCCAGGCGCGGCGCACGGCGCGGTAGCCGCCCAGCACGGTGAAATCGCTGGCAATGGTCTGCAGGGTGGCCCCGGCGGCGCGCGCCGCGTCCCGCGCGCCGTATTCGCGGTCCTGGGCCACCTGGCTGGGCCCGGCCCCCAGGTAGGCCAGCTGGCGGTGGCCCGCGCCCGTCAGTTGCCGGGTGGCCAGGCGCGCGCCGCCCACATCGTCGGGCGCCACCCAGAAGGCCCCCGGCTGGTGCCCGATCAGCACAGCCGGCACCCCCTGGGCCGCCAGATAGCTCAGGCGGGGGTCGCCGTCCACGGCGTGCATCACCAGCACCGCGCTGGGCAACCGGGCCATGCCCTGCAGGTCGGCGCGCAGGTCCACCAGCTGCACACCCTGCGGGGCCGTCTGGCTTTCCAGCGCCCGGCGAAACAGCACGTGATAGGGGTGCAGCAGCGGATCGTCGCGGTCCAGCGACAGCCCCAGCGTCTGCCCGGTGCGCCAGCTCAGGTGCCGGGCCGCCGGGTCCGGCGCGTAGCTCAGCTGCACCATCACGTCCTGCACCCGTTGCCGGGTGCGCGCCGCCACGGTGCTGTGGCCGTTCAGCACGCGGCTGACGGTGCCCTTGCTCACGCCAGCGGCGCGGGCGATGTCGTCAATGGTGGCGCGGGTCGTGGGGGTCATGGCTCCGATTCTGGCGGGCCCAGGCCGCTGGCGGGGGAGAGGTGAGGGGAGTGGGCAGACTGTAACCGGTTACAACAGCAGCGCGAAAAGAGAGTGATGCCGTACTGGCGGCAAAGCAGGAGAACGCGCGGGCCCGGTGGCTCAGAAAATGTAAGCGGTTACAAAACCATCGTACTCCGGAAGCGCCGCCTGTCAAGTCGCGCTTGGCAAAAGGCCCGGGGTGCCCAGGGCAGGGGCTCAGGCGGGGGAGAGGCGCACCGCTCCTCACCTCCTGCCCCCGCTTTGCTGTTGTTCCCTGCGGAGTACGGCTGCCGCTCCGCTCCGCTTGCTTCACTAGAGCATGACCCCCACCCCCACCCACACCGAGCTCCGCAGCGCCGATCAACCCAGTGCCGATCTGCCTACCCAGGACCTGCCCACCACCGACCTGAGCGACCTCTACCCGGACGCGCAGGTGCTTCTGCCGCTGCTGACCGACTACGGTGGCCGCCCCCGTTTTACCGGCACGGCGGTGACTCTGCGGGTGCACGAGCACAACCCGCTGGTGCGCGCCGCCCTGGAAACCCCCGGCGAGGGCCGCGTGCTGGTGGTGGACGGCGGCGGCAGCCTGAACTGTGCGCTGCTGGGCGGGCTGCTGGGCGATCTGGCGGTGCAGAACGGCTGGGCCGGCGTGATCGTGCACGGCTGCGTGCGCGACACCGCCGAACTGCGCTGCCTGCCGCTGGGCGTGCGGGCCCTGGCCGCCCACCCGCGCCGCAGCGGCAAGGCCATGCAGGGCGAACAGAACGTGTCGGTCACGTTTGCGGGCGTCACCATTCGCCCCGGTGACCGCCTGCACGCCGATGAAGACGGCATCGTGGTGCTGCCGGCCTGAGGGGGGCGTCCCTCTTCCTAGGTGCCTAAACCTGGGACTGGGCCACCTGGGACTGGGCTAGGCTGGGGGCTATGGCTTCGTTGCCGCCGGCGCCCCCCAAAATCCGCCCCCTGTGGGTGGCGCTGGGCTTTGTTCTGACGGGCCTGGGTGTGCTGGGGCTGCTGTTGCCCGGGCTGCCGGGTACGGTGTGGTTTGTGCTGGCCGCCGCCTGTTTCTCGCGCGGCGATCCGCGCTGGGAGGCGTGGCTGCTCTCGCGCCCGGTGGTGGGGCCGCTGGTGCAGGACTACCGCGCGGGGCGGGGGATGCCGCTGCGGGCCAAATGGGTGGCCTGCCTGTGCATCGTGCTGGCCGTGGCCTTCAGCGTGGGGCGCATTCCGGTGCTGGCCGGACAGGTGCTTTGGGTGCTGCTGGGGCTGGCCGGCGTGCTGTACATCACGCTGCGGGTGCCCACGCGGCGCTGAACGCAGACCCGGCGCTGCGCCACGGTGTGCCGGCCCGGCCCGCGCGTAGACTGCCCCAATGCTTGACGGAGTCCTGGCCCGGCTGGACGAGGCCACCAACCCCCTGCCCCGCTTCACGGCCCCGCGCTGCCTGCTGGAACGTCAGGCGGTGGGGGGCTGCGACGCCTGCCACCGCACCTGCCCGCACGGCGCCATCGAACTGGGCCCACTGGGCCAGAGCGTGCAGATTGACCCGGCCAAGTGCACCGGCTGCGGCCTGTGCGTGCAGGTGTGCCCCAGCGGCGCCCTGGAATACAATCTGGAACCCGCCCTGCAAGCGGTCAAAGACCAGCAGGCCCCCGGCAGCCGCCCCGGTCCCGACGCCAGCCTCACCTGTGCCCAGAGCGGCGCGGGCGGCCCCACACTGCCCTGCCTGGGGCGCGTGACCCCGGCGCTGCTGTCGGCCGCCGGGGCCTGGGGCGCGCCGCTGACCCTGCTGCACGGCGACTGCGCCGCGTGCCCGGTGGGCGCCCCCGATGTGCCGGCCCGCCTGGAGCGGGTGCTGGACGAAGCCCAGCGCCTGCGCGCCCCCACCGGCCAGCCCGCCCGGGTGACCATCCGCCGCGCGGCGCCCGAGGACAGGACGCGGGCCCTGACCGTGTCGCGCCGGGGGGCCTTTGGGGCCCTGTTCCGTGCGGGCAAGCAGCAGGTGGCCCAGAGCCTGCCCGAGCAACCCCTGCCCTTCGTGGACTGGAGCGTGCCTGAAGAGCGCACCCCCCAGGAATGGGTGTGGCGCGCGCGCAGCCTGAAGCCCGCCCCCCCGGAGGACGCCGCCATTTCCTGGCCCGCCCCGCTGGTGGACGACAGCTGTATTGATTGCCCGGTGTGCGCCAACGTGTGCCCCACAGGCGCCATTGCCCGCGAACTGCAACCCGACGGCGGCGTGCAACTGCTGCTGACCCTGAATGCCTGCACCGGCTGCATGGCCTGCCTGCAGTCCTGCCCCCCCCAAGCCATTCACGCCCAGACCCACTGGCGCCCGGCGGCCTTCCGCGCGCCGCTGCTGCTGCGGGAGAGCGATTCGGTGATGTAGGGCTGTGGGAAGTGGGGTGTGGGAAGGAGGAAGTGGGAAAAGAGAAAGGCGGGGCGCGGGCAAACCAGGGCTTGACAGGCCCGCCGGGCCGCATGAGGCAGTCTCACTGCCACCCCGCCCCCTGCTCTATCCTGTCCCCCATGCGCCGCGCTGCCCTGCTGATTTTCTGTCTGCTGAGCGCAGGGGCCCAGGCGCCCGAGGGAGGCGACACGGTTCGGCTGACGCGCGAGCCGGGCCTGAGTGCGCCGGCGCGCGGGGTGCTCTCGAAGCTGCCGCCGGGGGTGCGCGCAGGGGTGCTGGTGGTGGACCTGCGCACGCGGGCGGTGCTGGAAACCCAGGCCCCCGACGACGCCTTTATTCCCGCCAGCACGATCAAGCTGATCACGGCCAGCAGCGTGCTGGACGAACGCGGGGGGTCGTCGGGGGCCTGGACAGCCGAATTGACGGTGCCTGCTGCCCAGGTGGGCCGCGCGCAGGTGTCGCACCTGACCCTGCGCGGCAGCGGCGACCCCACGCTGGCGGTCACGGGGGCCTACAGCCTGCGGGCCCTGGCGCAGCAGGCCTATGCCCACGGCGTGCGGCAGGTGGGGCAGGTGCGGCTGGACCAAACGCCGCTGAGTGGCGCCTGGGCACAGACTCCGCTGGGGCTGCCCATGACCGCCCTGCGACTGGCCGAATGGCGCGTTCGTCCCCCTGCCACCGCCGCTGAAGCCCAGGCGCGCCTGGGGGCGGCCCTGGTGCAGGAATTGCGCCGCGCCGGTATCTCTGTCGCCTCAGCGCAGATTGGGCGCGCCGCCCCGTTCCGGCCCTACGTGCCCCCCGCCCGCACCGACGACCAGGGCCGCCCGCTGCCCCCCGATCCCTGGATTCCGCTGGCCCAGCGCCCCGAGCAGGGGGTGGCCAGTGTGCGCAGCGCCTCGCCTGCGCGGGTGCTGGCGGCCATGCTGCGCCCCAGTGACAACCTGCGGGCCGAAGAACTGCTCGCCACCCTGGCCCACCGCCCCGGCGGCAACGGCACCCTCGCCGGGGCCCTGGCCCGGGAGCGGGCGTGGCTGCGCCGCGTGGGCGTAGACCTGCGGGGCGTGCGCCTCGCTGACGGCAGCGGCCTGAGCCGCGAGAACCGCCTGACCGCGCGGGCGCTGGTCACGGTGCTGCGCGCCCAGTACGATCTGCCCCACCCCCTGCCCGGCAAGACAGGCCTGCCTGGGGCCCTGTACCGCACGCGGGGCAACGCCTTCATTGAAGCGCTGCCCCAGGCCGGCACCGGCGAAAATGTGCCGGAGCACGACGGGCGCGGCGGTACCCTGGCCCGGCGGCTGCTGGGCGCGGGGCTGGACGTGCGCGCCAAGACCGGCACCCTGCCCGGGGTGAGTGCGCTGGCCGGATACGTGACGGGCCGCAGTGGACACCCCCTGGCCTTTGCGATCCTGATGAACGGCCCCGAGGATGCCCCTATCCTTACCCTGCGTGCTCTGCAGGACGAACTGGTGCAGGAACTGGCGGCGCGCTACTGACCCCCGGACCGCCTGGGCCTCGATACCCCCACCGCGCCGCCCCGCTGCCGGGCGTGGGGTTCTTCACATGCGGGCCAGGGCATCGCCTAGACTCGGGGGCGTGATGAACGACGCAGGGATGAAGGTCATGCTGGCCACCGGCAACGCCGGGAAAGTGCGGGAAATACAAGAAGCGCTGTCTGGCCTGAACTGGACCCTCACCAGCGTCAGCGGCCTGCCTCTGCCCGAGGAAACCGGGCGCACCTACGAGGACAACGCCGCCCTGAAAGCCTGCTTTGTGGCCCACATGACCGCCATGCCCGCCCTGGCCGACGACAGCGGCCTGGAAGTCGAGGCCCTGGGCGGCGAACCCGGCGTGTATTCGGCGCGCTACGGCAACTGGAACAGCGATGTGGAGCGCAACGTGTACCTGCTCGACAAGCTGCGCGGGCAGGCCAACCGCCGCGCCAAGTTCGTGTCGGTGGTGATTCTGGCTCACCCCGACGGTCACGTGGAAACCTACCGGGGCGAACTCCAGGGCACCCTGCTCGAAGGCCCGCGCGGCGACGGTGGCTTCGGCTACGACCCCCTCTTTGTGCCCGACGGCCACACCCGCACCCTCGCCGAAATGACCGTGCCTGAAAAGCGCGCCATCAGCCACCGGGGCCAGGCCCTGGCGGCTCTGGTCCATGCCTACCGCGAAGGCCCCCCCGCCCGCCCCGTCCCCACCACAAGCGACGAATAAAGCCCAAGAGCAACCGCCCACCCCGTCCCGCAAAGGATGAGGTGGGCGGTTGTTCTGGGTATGGAACTCGTCGGGCCAGAGACGTGCTGTTCAGTGAGTGTGCCTGAACCTACCCACCCAGCCCCCTTGTTTTGAAAAGGAGAACCTTCTGGGCCGCACCAAGATGCCTGGCTCCTCTACCGTCCAGGTCCAGACGAGGCCGTCGGGCGCGCAGCGCGCGGGCCCTTGCGCGTTCTCGGAGGATGGCGTCGAAGCCGGATACGTCAACGAAGAGGGAAGCGCAGCCGACTTCAGTAGAAACTCTTGCCCAGTGCGAACGTCTGCTCCCCCTGCCCCTCTGGGGTAGGGGGCTGGGGGGTGGGGCTAGCCAGGAAGCGCCACCCTCACCCCTGCCCATGCTCCCGAACATCCGTCTTCAACCGCATCAAAATCGCCCCCATCCCCCGAAGCCGCATCGGCGTAATCAACTCCGTCAGCCCCATGTCCATATAAAACTGGTCCGGAATATTCAAAATCTCTTCGGGCCGCGCGCCGTCCAGCGCCTCATGCAGAATGCCCGCGTAGCCGCGCACGGTCGGCGCTTCCTCAGGCACCTTGAAATACAGGTGCATACCGCCAGCCTCGTCCTGCTCGGTCACTAGGAAAAAGGGGCTGGTGCATTCGGGCACGGGCTTCAGGAACTCCGGGTGCTCCAGGTACTTCTCCGGCAGGCCGGGCAGCTTCTTGCTGTACTCCAGCAGGGCCTGCAGCCGCAGCGGTTTGGGCGCGCTGCGGAACAGATTCACGATGCTCTGCAGCTTTTCGGGAAGGGGCGCGCTCTCGGTCATGCCCGCCACTGTAGCGCCCGCCCCGGCGGGGGAATGGGGTGGGCTGTCCAGTTGACCTCTTTTGTCAATAACTGCCGCTCAGGGTTACAATCCGGGGGCAAACCGAGCAAGACCGGCCCAATTTCGCCTCAGGAGGCACACCTATGGACTACGCAAAAGACGTACTGGTCAGCACCGACTGGGTCGCCCAGAACCTGAACACCCCCGGCATCCGCCTCGTGGAGGTGGATGAAGACATCCTGCTGTACGACACTGGCCACATTCCCGGCGCCGTGAAGCTGGACTGGCAGACCGACCTGTGGCACCCCGTGGAACGCGACTTTATTACCCCTGAGGAAGTCAGCGCGCTGCTGGGCCGCCTGGGCATTGGGCCCAACGACCAGATCATCCTGTACGGCGACAAGAGCAACTGGTGGGCCGCCTACGCCTACTGGTTCCTGTCGTACAGCGGCGTGAAGAACCTGAAGCTGATGAACGGCGGGCGCCAGAAGTGGATCGCCGAGGGCCGCGAGACCACCACCGACGCACCCCAGGTGGAGGCGACCCAGTACCCGGCGCTGACCCGCGACGACTCGCTGCGCGCCTTCCGTGACGAGGTCAAGGCGCACCTGCAGAGCGTCAAGAATGGCGCGGGCGCCCTGGTGGACGTGCGCAGCCCCGACGAGTTCAGCGGCAAGGTGACCCACATGCCCGCCTACCCGCAAGAAGGCGTGCTGCGCGGCGGCCACATCCCCGGCGCCCGCTCCATTCCCTGGGCCAGGGCCACCAACGAGGACGGGACCTTCAAGAGCGCCGAGGAACTGAGGGCCCTGTACGAAGGCGAAGGCGTGACCCCCGACAAGGACGTGATCGCCTACTGCCGCATTGCCGAACGCAGCAGCCACAGCTGGTTCGTGCTGCGCGAACTGCTGGGCTACCCCAAGGTGCGCAACTACGACGGCAGCTGGACCGAATGGGGCAACGCCGTGGGCATGCCCATCGAAAAAACCTACAGCGAAGCGTAAGACCTCGGTTTTCCCGAGCGGCCAGTTCCTCCCAGGGCTGGCCGCTTTTGCTGCCTGCGCCCTGTACGCTGGCCCCTATGGTGCGGCGATCACTGGTACGGATTCCGGCAGAGGAAGGCGAACTGAGGCTGGATGTGCTGCCCGGCGGACAGGTGGGGCTGTCCTTTGCTGGCCGGCAGGAACGGTTCGGGACCATCGAGGCTGCCTTTGAGGGCGCGGCCCTGTGGCCCGGTCTGCCCGCCTACCTCTACGACGCGCTGGCCTGGGAGTTGGACCTGCTGGCCGGGCACAGCGTCAGGCGCTGGACCGGGGAAGACGGTTAGGCAGGAGAAACGCAGCCATTGGCTGAGCGCATGCCGCCTTCAGGCCATCCGCGCCTCAATGATCTGCGCCGCGCGGGCGGGCCCCCCGGCCTGCTCAAACGCCCCGCGCAGATCGCGGCACCGGCCCCGCACCGCCGTGTCCTGCGCCAGGGCGTCCACCGCCGCCCGCAACTGCCGGGCGCTGCGCTGGAATGGCTGCAGGGTGCGGCCAATGCCCAGCTGCGCCACCCGCTGGGCGATGGTGAACTGGTCGGCGGCCTGCGGCACCGCCACCACCGGCACCTCCTGCGAGATGGCTTCAGACACGCTGTTCATGCCCGCGTGGCTCACAAAGACGCTGGCGCGCGACAGCACCTCCAGCTGCGGCACGTAGGCCCGCGCCTGAATATGGTCGGGCAGCGGCCCCAGCACGGCAGGATCGGTGCGGTCGCCCACCGACAGGATGACCTGATAGGCGCCGTCGGCAAAGGCCGCCACACACTGGCGGAAAAAGTCTGGCTTGCGGTTAAACACCGTGCCCAGCGACACGTAGACCAGCGGCCGGTCGTCCAGTGGCCCCAATGTCGGCGGCTGCTCGGCGCGGGGGGCCACCGACGGCCCGATAAAGTGAAAGTGCGCCGGGAACTGCTCCCCACGCGGCTGAAAGGCCTGCGCGGTGCAGACCAGAACGTCGTCACCGTCCATAGACAGCAGATCAAACTGGGTCTGCATGGGCGGCGCCGCGTACTGCCGGGCCAGCTGCGCGGTCAGGCGGCGCAGTTCCAGCACCTCCCGGCCGCCGGGCAGCGGCGCGGGGCCCACGTCCAGGGCCATCAGCATGGGGCGGGGCGGCAGGACCCCCGGGCCCAGGGCAAACCCACTGCTGATGTTCACCAGGGGCAGCTTCAGCGTGCGGGCCACCATGCGGCCCCACAGGCACATGAAATCCGCCAGCACGCCAGCGGGGGCCAGGGCCACGACCTCGGCCAGAAGCCGGGGCAGCAGCGCGGCGGCGCAGTGGGCCTGCGCCAGGGCATAGGCGCTCAGGCGGGGCTGCTGCGCGCGCTCCACCGAGCGGAAATCCCAGGGAATGGGCCGGAAGGTGGCGCCCGTGGCCTCAATCTTCGCGCGCACCTCCTCGCCGCAGTAGTACACCACGTGGTATCCACGCTGAACGAGTTCGGTCACGATGGGCAGGGTGGGGTGAACATGTCCCAGCGCCGACAGCGTAAAGACCACAATGGTACTCATTGCCACACTCTACGGGTCGCGCCGGGCTGCCCAACGCTTGATGGTCTGGAGCCTGGGTGGCGGCGCCCTTTCAAGCCCAGGGCAGGCAGGTGCATAGGTTGACAGGGCCTGGATACCGCTCTATCTTTAAAAAATCAAGGCGGCCTGCGGGTCGCCTTTTTTGCTGGGCCGTCTTCGAGAAACGGCGCCTGTGCTGGGTTCTGCTGGCCCCTCTTGCGCTGGTGCACCCGGGACCTCTGACCAGCCAGGGGGGCGTGCGGCCCCAGGGTTCAGAAAAGTGTCATAGGCGGCACTCTAGGCTGAAGCCATGATGGGAGTTCTTGTCGCCCTGGCCGTGCTGGCTGCGCTCGCTCTGGTCTGGGCTGTGGCCCGGCGCCGCCGTCCCCCCGCCGCGCCCCCGGCCACCCCAGCGGACCGGCCCTCGGGCGTGCGCGTGGTGCCCACCCCCGCCGCCCCCTCCCCAGTGGTCAGCCCCCTGCCGCCCCAGACGGCCGCGCCCATTTCGCCGGCCCCCGTGCCCATGCCGGCAGCCCCGGTCCAGGCCGCGCCGGCCCCCGTTGTCCCGCCTGCTGCCGCTGCGGCGCCGGCCGTGGCAGCAACCGCCGTGACAGTGGCCCCTGTGGCGGCGGCCCCCGCCTTCCTGGCCCCTCCGGGCACCGCTGCCCTGGACGACCCCGACGCCATTCGCCCCGAAGTCAGCGCCGAAGCCGTGGCGACCGCCCGCGCCGCCGTGCAGGCCGATGTGCCCGACGAGGTGCTGTCCGACGCGCTGCTGGACGTGACCCCCGATGAGCTGAAGCGCCTGATGGCCGCCGTTCCCGAGGACGTGATGGCCCGCGCCATTGGGCAGGTGGACGACGTGCGTAACCAACCTGTGAAGGCCGAGGACCTGCAGCAGCTTCAGGGCCTGGGCAGCGCGCTGGACGATCTGGATATCTGGAGCTTCGGGGACGACAGCGCGTCGCCGGGCGGGCACAAGGCCTAACGCCCCCCTTCAAAACGTTCGACCCGTTCCAGCGGCCCGCCCAGTCCTTCCAGGCGGGCCGGCAGCGTCTCGGTCGGGACGGCCTTGCCTGTGGCCACGTCCACGGTTTGAAAGGTGGCGTGGCCCTGCGCCGGCCAGACGGTCAGCAGCGTGACCGTGCTGCGCGCGGTGCCGGGAAAACCCACGTAGGCCCGGCCCCCAATCCCGCCGGCCGATAGCACATTCAGCCCCCCCAGTCGTCCCGGGTAAAAGGCCGCGTGGTGGCCGTGCAGGTAGGCCAGCACGCCGCCCTCCTCCATGACCTGCCGCAGCGCCCCGGCTTCGCGGATCACCTCGCCGGGGCGGTTCTTGTCGGCGCTGACCCCGGCCAGGGGCAGGTGGCCCAGCACCAGCCGCACCCCCGCCGCGCGGGCCGGGCCCGAGGCCAGTTGCGCCGCCAGCCAGCGGCGCTGCGCGGCGTCCACCGTGGGCCCGCTGGCGTCCAGCGACACCACGAACACCTGTCCGCCGCCCAGCGTGAACGAGAAGCGAAAGGGAAACCCCGCGCGGTCCACGTAGGCCAGGGCCGGGGCGTGCGCCTGCCAGTAGCGCGCGGCCTCGCGCCGGTCGCCGGGCAGGGCGGCGTCGTGGTTGCCCAGCGTGAAGGCGAAGGGCAGGCCCGCCTGGGCCAGCGGGGCGCGCACTTCGCGGTCAAAGGCCGCCCACATGGCGCGCACCTGTCCGGCGCTCAGGCGGGGACTCTGGCCGGCCACCAGATCGCCGGGCGAGAGCACCGCGTCGGGTTGCCACGCCTGCACCTGGGCCAGGGCGCGGCCCAGCAGCGGCGGGTACGTGGTGGCGCCGTAGGGACCGTTGAAATCGCCCAGAATCGCCAGCCGCAGCGGGGGCGCCGGCGGCGGCGCGGCCGACAGCAGGGCAGGTAGCAGCAGGGCCAGCAGGGGGCGCAGGAGCGGCATGGCCGCACTGTCTCATGGGGTCTTGAGCAAATCATCAGCCGGGGCTGACCGGGGCGGGTCAGGCTGGGGCATGACCCCCGACGACCCCACCACCCCCAGAGACGCGCTTCCCGTGAACCCCACCCTGGCGCCCCACACCGCCCCCGCCGCCGACCACCGCCCCGCCGAGCAGGGGCCGGCGCCGGACCACCTGCCACCGGCCCCCGCCGTGCCCCAGCCCAGCGGCGACGGCCTGAGCAGCGCGGAAGTGACCGCCCTGGTAGGCGGCGCGGACCCCTCCATGATGGAAGCCAATCTGGCCCTGGAAAGCGCCGAGGGCCTGGACCCGACGACAGAGAGCTGAGCGCAAGCGCAGCCAGTCGTTTCAGCATGGGCGGCCTTCTGGGCCTGCGAGGTCAGTGCTGGAACGGCTTTGAGGTCCGCTCGGACCGCATCATTCCTAACGCTGCTCTCTGTGCTGAGGGGGCCGGCGTTGCGCGGCAGGCCGGGTGCGCTTCCTGCTTTGCCCCTAAGCTGGGCCCATGAAGTCCATGGCCGAGCTGCGCGCCGCGTGCGCCGCCCTGACGGGCTCGCAGGAAACCTTTCCCTTCGACGCCACTACCCTGGTCTTCAAGGTGGGCGGCAAGATGTACGCCCTGACCGACATCCAGGCCGAGCCCCTGGCCCTGTCGCTGAAGGTGCGCCCAGAGCAGGGGGACGAGCTGCGCGCGGCGTGGCCCGCCATTGCTCCTGGTTATCACCTGAACAAGCGCCACTGGATCACGGTGACCCTGGACGGCACCGTGCCCGACGAACTGGTGGCGGAACTGCTGCGCGGCAGCCACGCCCTGGTCACCGCTGGCCTGACCCGCGCCGCACGGGCCGAACTGGGTCTGTGAACGAGGGGCCTGTGCGGGTCATCCTGGGCGCTGGCGAACAGCGCTGGCCCGGCTGGGTGCCCACGCAGCAGGCCACGCTGGACCTGCTGAACCCCGCCAGTTTCGAGCAGTTCTTCGGTAGAGGGCTGGCCGACGCCTTTCTGTGCGAGCACGTCTGGGAGCACCTGTGGCGAGAAGAAGGGGCGCAGGCGGCGCGGCTGGTCTTCCAATATCTGAAGCCCGGTGGCCGCCTGCGCGTGGCCGTGCCGGACGGGCATCACCCGGACCCCGCCTACCAGGCCCTGGTCGCGGTTGGTGGCCCGGGGCCCGCCCATGACCACCGCGTGCTGTATACGCTCGAAACCTTCGCGCCCCTTTTCACGGCGGCGGGCTTCACGGTGGAGCCCCTGGAATGGTGGGATGCGGGCGGCACCTTTCACCAGCAGCCCTGGTCGCCGGACGACGGCCCGGTGTACCGCACGGCCCGGCTGGACCACCGCAACGAGGCGTGGCGGCGGGGTCAGCGCCCACCCGGGTTTACCAGCGTGCTGCTGGACGTGGTGAAGCCAGGCTAGGCCCCCAGATACCATTCAACCCCAACAAACTGGTTGGACTGGATTACGCTATTTACATATTCAATTCGGCCGGGTAAGCTGGATGGTGAACAGCACCACCATTCCCCTGCGAGGTTACCCATGATTGTCGAAACCAAGATTGTTGGTCGCCGGACTCCCTTTGAACGCCGCCCGCTGGAGGTGCCCGCTGGCCCCCAGACGCTGCGCAGCCTGCTGATCCATCTGGTCGAGCAGGAGGTCGCGGCCTACCACGAGCGCCAGAACAGCGTGGGCGTGCTGCGCGTGCTGACCGAGCGCGAACTGTCCGAGGCCACCTTGACCGGGCGCGTCAGTACCTCGCCCCAGGCGCCGGGCGGCACCGTGAGCACCGAGGACGCCGTGCGCACCGCCCTGACCGGCTTTGGCGACGGCCTGTATTACGTGTTCGTGGACGACGAGCAGGTCGAGACGCTGGACACACCGCTGACCCTGCGGCCCGACAGCACGCTGCTGCTGGTGCGCCTGACCGCGCTGACGGGGGGCTGAGATGGACATTCAGGAATACCTGCGCCCCTTTCAGCAGCCCTGGAAGCCGGCCTTTCTGGCGCGGCTGGACACCCTGCCTGCCCCCCTGGCCGAGCTGGTGCGCGCCGATGTGGAGCACCGCCCCGAGCGCGAAGGGCCGCCCCCGCGCGAAGACACCCTGACCGACCACCTGCACGCCAGCACCCCCGCCGAGCGGCTGGCGCTGGCGCAGGTGTTCTTTCCGCAGTTTCCCGAGGTGGCCGCTGCAGCCCTGGCCGCCCTGCTGACCCGCCACCCCTACCCGCAGGGCTACGCCCGGCGCGCCTTCCGGGCCCCGGGTGACCGCCGCATGGCCCGGCACGCCCTGAACTGGCTGTGGCGGACCTGGGAGGCCACGCGCGACTACCCGCAGGACCTCGCGTGGTTTGCCGTTCACGCCGGTCTGCTGAACCCCTGGGAATCGCAGACCCTGGGCCTGCTGCTGGGGCAGGCCATCAGCGACGGGCACGAGGACGTGTTCGAGGTGCTGCGCCAGACGGCCGGCGCCGAGCACCCCGTGGCCCGCATGGGGCGCCACGTCCCGCTGGCCCTGCTGTCGAGCACCCGCGAGGACGCCTGGGCGCTGGCCGAGCGCCTGCTGCTGGCCGCCCAGCGCCAGGAGGGCCTGCGGCAGGTCATTCTGGAAACGGTGGACGAGGCCAGCCTGGGCGCCTTTACCCGGATGCTGCGCCTGCTGCTGCAGGGAGACCTGCTGCGTTTTGCCGCTGCCCTGCGCGCCGCGTGCGTGTGGTTCGGCCTGAACTACGACGTGACCGACCTGAAGGTGGTGCGCGCCCACCTGGAGACCGCCCTGGGCTTTCTGGAAGACCCCGCCACGGCCCGCGCCGCCGTCGCTGGCGGGAGCGGCGCAGGCGCCTACCTCGCCCTGTACACCCTGGCGATGGCCGATGCCCAGGAGGCCGCCGCCCTGGCCCAGCCCCTGCTGAGCGACCCGGCCCCCGAACGCCGCATGGCCGCCGTGCAGTTTCTGGAAGCGGCGGACGCGCTGACGCCCGCCGACCTGGGCGCGCTACTGGCCGACCCGGACCTGCGCCTCGCCGCGCTGGCCGGGGGGCGGCCCCACGCCTACGCCCAGGCGGCGCAGGACGCGCCCCCCTTTGACGCTTTCGTGGCCTACGCCGGGCGCCTGCCCGCCCAGGCCCGCCACGAGCCGCTGCTGTTTCCCTGGCTGGGCCACATTCCGGCCCGCAGTGACGCGATGGACAGCCTGCCCGGACTGGTGGGCGAGGCCCCTCTGGCCATCCTGGCGCCCTACCTGAACCAGATGAGCAGCAGCGGCAAGAATGCGGCGCTATGGCATCTGCGGCGGCGGCATACCCCGCAGCCGGAGGAAAAGGCCGCGCCCCCCCAGCCCCTGGACGCCCCCACCCGCGACCTGCTGCTGACCCTGCTGCAAGACCGCGTGGGCAGCGTGGCGCAGACAGCGGTGGAGATCATGGCCCACCTCTCGCCCACGCCGGACGAGGTGCCGGTGCTCGAAGGGCTGCTGAGGCGCCGGGGCGCCGACCTGCGCCGGGGGCTGATCCGGCTGCTGGCGGCCGACCAGGTTCAGGGGGCCCAGAGTGCCGGGCGCCTGCTGGCCCAGACGGGCACCGAGCAGCGGCAGGCCGGGCTGCAACTACTGCGCGAGGTGGGGGGGACGCCGCCCGCCGACTTCAAGCCGAAGAATGTCACCGAACAGACCCTGCTGGCCGCGCTGACTGAGCCCGAGAGCCAACTGAGCTTGCGCGACGGCCTGGGCCTGTTTGACCCGGCGGCCCTGACCCGCCCCGAGCCCCCCGTGCCGGTGGAGGGCGACTTTGCCCCCGAGGTGGCGCGCGGCGCAGAATTGCTGCGCGCGCTGGACGCCCTGATCGAGGCTAACCGCGAAACCCCGCTGACTGGCCTGGGCTGGGACGGCCAGCAGACGGCGCTGCTAGGCAACGTGTCGGGCTGGCTGCTGAGCCCCCGCGCAGAGCAGCCCATGCCCCTGGCCGACCTGTGGAACAGCTGGTGGGCCGGGCGCCCCGGCGCCCAGGACGGCGACCTGACCCGCATGGCCTGGGCCCTGTCGCACTTCGTGGCCCGCCAGGACAGCACCCTGCCGGACCTGGAAGCCGAGGCAGAAGAGGACGAGGCCCTTGCCGACGTCCTGGCCGAACTGGCGGGGGAAGAGGACGCCGAGGCCGACCCCGAACGCGCCCAGGCCCGCCGCACCGCCGAAACCCGGCAGGCCCTGCGCCGCGCCACCCTGCACCGCACGCTGGGCCCGCTGGTGCCGTTGCGTCTGGCCCACATGGACCGGGTGCAGGCGGTCGCGGGCCACCTGCAGGCCACCTTCGGCACCCCTGCCGACGTGGATCTGGCGCTGGACGCCTGGGCCACGGCCCTGAGTGGGCTACCGCAAGACGCCCAGATGCTGACCGACCCGCGCTATTCCTGGCGCAGCGAGGACCCACGCGACCTGCTCTCGCCCCTGCGGCCCAGGCACGCCGGCCACCTGACCCCGGCCCAGGAGCGGCGCCTGTGGCACCTGACCCTGCACGAGGGAACGGGCTTTCCCCACCTGCCGCGCCGCCGCCCGGACACGGGCCTGCTGCTGCGCGCCTACGAGCAAGGCTGGGCGGGCCGCGCCGACCTGTGCGATCAGCTGATCGGCCCGCGCCCGGAGCGCACCGGCTATTACTACGGCAACGACTTTGACGACCTGAACACCTCTACCCGGCGCCGCCTGCGCGAGGGCACGCCCACCCACCCCGACTGGCAGGCGGCGGTGGAGGCCGTGCGCGCCCGCGTGCTGGAGATTGAAGCAGTGCGCGGCGACCTGGAAACGCCCGCCACTCCGGCGGCCCTGGCCCTGCAATCCATCAGCGGCGCGGAGAAAGCCCTGCGCCTGCTGGCCGCGCTGGGCAAGAACCCGCTGAAGCGCGGCTACCAGGGGCGCAACGAGAGCCGCGACGTGACCTTCAGCCACCTGATTCGCGTGGCGTTCCCGGCGCCCGGCGACACCCCCGCCACCTTTGCCCGGCTGGCGCAGGAGGCCGGGCTGAGTGAAGCCCGGCTGCTGGACCTGGCGATGTTTGCCCCGCAGTGGGCCCCGCTGGTGGCCGGCGCCCTGGGCTGGCGCGGCCTGCAGGACGGGGTGTACTGGCTGCACGCCCACACCCGCGACACGAACTGGACGGTGCCCCAGGACATCCGCGAGGACTGGGAGGTGCAGATCAGTGAGCGCACCGCCCTGTCCCCCGAAGACCTGATGGCGGGCGCGGTGGACGTGGCGTGGTTTCACCGCCTGCACCGGGGCTTAGGCAAGGCGCGCTTTCAGGCGCTGCTGGGCGCGGCCAAATATGCCTCCAGCAGCGGCGGCCACAAACGCGCCGAGCTGTACGCCCAGGCCCTGCGCGGCGAGGTCACAGCGGCCGAACTGACCACCCGCATCCGCGAGAAGCGCCACCAGGACGCCGTGCGCGCCCTGGGCCTGCTGCCCCTGGGCCGGGGCGCCGCCAGGGCCGCCCGCGAACTGGAGGCCCGCTACCGTCTCCTCAGCGACTTTCGCCGCGAGGCCAGGCAGTGGGGCGCGCAGAAGCAGGCCAGCGAACGCCTCGCTGCCGACATTGGCCTGCAGAACCTCGCCCGCACCGCTGGCTACGCCGACCCCCAGCGCCTGATGTGGGCGATGGAAGCCCGCATGGCCCCCGACTGGGCCCAGACGGTGACCGAAGGCGACGTGACCGTGGGTATCCACCTCACCGCAGGCGGTGAAGCCAGCCTGACCGTGACGCGCGGCCAGAAGGCCCTGAAAACCCTGCCCGCCGCCCTGAAAAAGCACCCCGAAGTCGTAGCCCTGCGTGAGGCGGTCAGGGAACTGGGCGCCACCCAGCGCCGCATGCGCGGGGCCCTGGAAGAGGCGATGGTGCGCGGCGACCTCTTTACCCCCCAGGAACTGCGCGACCTGGCCGGGCACCCGGTGATTGCGCCCATGCTGCGCTCTCTGCTGTGGGTGCTGAACGAGGACGCCGTGGGCTGGTGGCAGGGGGACGCGTTGGACACGCCCGGCGGCCCCGTTCCCCTGGCCGACCACGCCCTGCGCCTGGCGCACCCGCATGACCTGTTCGTGGGCGGGCAGTGGCCGCAGCTTCAGCAGGACATCATGACGCGCGGGGTGACACAGCCCTTCAAGCAGGCCTTCCGCGAGTATTACCCCCTCACCGGGGCCGAGCAGGGCGCCCGCCGCACCACCCGCTATGACGGCCACCACGTGCAGCCCGGCAAGGCGGCGGCCCTGTTCAAGACGCGCGGCTGGGTGGCGGTCCCCGAAGAGGGCGTGCGCAAGACGTGGCATGCCGAGGGCCTGAGCGTCTGGGTGGACACCAGCGTGGGCTACGGCACCCCGAACGAGGTGGAAGGTGCGCCCCTGCACGCCGCGTATTTCCTGCGCCCCGGCGCCACCGAGCCGCTGCTCCTGGCGGACGTGCCGCCGCGCGTGTTCAGCGAAACCATGCGCGACCTGGACCTGGTGGTCAGCGTGGCCCACGTGGGCGGCGTGGACCCCGAAGCCAGCCAGAGCACCACCGAGATGCGCGCCGCCCTGCTGCGCGAAACGCTGCGCCTGTTGAAACTGGGCAACGTGCGCCTGGAAAACGACCACGCCCTGATTGACGGCCACCACGCCCGCTACACCGTGCACCTGGGCAGCGGCACCGTTCACCGCCAGCCGGGGGGCTTCCTGTGCATCGTACCGGTGCACAATCAGCACCAGGGCCGGATTTTTCTGCCGTTTGCCGACCCCGATCCTAAAACGGCCGAGGTGGTGAGCAAGGTGCTGCTACTGGCCGAGGACCGCAAGATTCAGGACCCCACGATTCTGGAGCAGTTGCGGTGAATCAGCTGCCCGTCCCGGTGCTCACCGGCCTGCGTCTGGTGCAGATCCACCTGAGCGCGCAGGTCATCCCGGGATGGGCAGATGTCCCTGCCTACACGTCGCGGCTCACTCTCGCGGCCGAGGGCCCGGCAGACGCCCTTCAGGCCGTGACCCGTTTCTTTCAGGGCAGCTGGCTTCAGGACAGCGAGACCCCAAAGTTTCTGCAGGCCATCCTGGCCCTGCGGCCTGGGCAGGGCGTGAACCTGCGCGAGGAAGGGCAGGTCATCCGCCAGGGAGACCGCTTGCACCTCTGGTCCGAGCTGACCTATTTCGACCGCACCGCCGAAGCCGATCTCGACTTTTCCGAGGTCTGTGAGGTCATTCGCCTGAACCTGCACTTCTGGACCCTGCGGTGGGAATGGACAGCGGGCACGGCGCGCCGGGGCCTGCCGTCCTATGACGAAGCCCGGGGCTTCCGCGTGCGCCTGCTGCGGCCCGACTGACGCAGACCAGATCACAGGAGAGAGCGGCGGAGGTGATGCCTCCGCCGCTTTCCCTTTGGCCGTTAGAACGCTCCGTCCAGCGCCCCCAGCGCCGCCTCGGCATCCGAAATGCCGGCCTGGGCCATATCCGGGCGGCCCCCGCCCTTGCCGCCGCCGGCCGCCGCCAGCTTGCCGATCAGTTGCCCGGCGTGTGCGCCCCGGCCCACGGCGGCCTTGGTGGCCTTCACGACCAGCCCTTTGTCACCGGCCACGACCACCAGATCGGCGCCGCTCTGGTCCAGCAGCTTGTCGGCGGCGGCGCGCAGTTCGTTGCCTTCAATGCCCGCCAGTTTCAGCGCGGCCACCTGGAACCCGCCCAGTTCGCGGGTCTGGGCCGCTGCGCCCCCGCCACCCATCTGGGCCTCGGCCAGCTGGCGCTTGACGGCGGCCACCTCTTTTTCGGCGGCCTTCAGCTGGCCCTGCAGGCCAGACACCCGCGCTTCCAGGCCCTCGGGGCTGGTGTTCAGCAGGCCCGCCACCTTGGCGGCGGCGTTCAGGCGCTCGCGCACCCAGGCGGTGGCAGCCTCGCCCGCCAGGGCCTCCACGCGGCGCACGCCCGCCGCCACGTTCTCGTCACTCAGCAGCACGAAGGCGCCGATGTCGCCGGTGCGGCGTACATGGGCGCCGCCGCACAGTTCCTTGCTGCTCACAGGCTGGCCGTGGTAGCTCACGTCGCCTTCCACGCTCACCACGCGCACGGTTTCGCCGTACTTCTCACCGAACAGGGCGGTGGCCCCGGCGGCCTTGGCCTGGGCAATGGGCATTTCCTGCCACGACACCGCGAAGTTCGCGCTGATCCAGCGGCTCACCAGCGTTTCCACGGCGGCCAGTTCATCGGCACTCAAGGCCGCCCCGTGCGAGAAATCAAAGCGCAGGCGGTCAGCGGCCACCAGCGAGCCCTTCTGCGCCACGCCGCTCCCCAGCACCGCCCGCAGCGCGGCGTGCAGCAGGTGAGTGGCGGTGTGGTGGCGCTGGATGGCCTGCCGCCCACCAGACACCACGCCGCGCACGGTCATGCCGCTGCGCAACTCACCTTCTTCCACCAGCACGTCATGCAGGAACACACCCTGCGGCGTCTTGCGCGTGTCCCGGACCAGACCAGCGCCGCCTTCCCACTCCAGGCGCCCGGTGTCGCCCACCTCGCCGCCACCCTCGGCGTAGAAGGGGGTGCGCGACAGGACCACCGTGGCCTCGCTGCCCGCCGCCAGGTGCTCCAGGCGCTCGCCCGCGCCCACCAGCGCCAGCACCTGCCCTTCGGCCTGCAGGTCGTCGTAGCCCACGAACTCGGTGGGGGAGAGGCCGTCCAGGGCCTCCTGGTTGCTGCCAAACAGCTCGGACTTGCCGTATTTGCTGCCCGCGCGGGCAATGTTCTGGGCATTCTCCAGGCTCTCGGCGTACCCGGCCTCGTCCACGGTGATGCCGTATTCCTCGGCAATTTCCTTGGTCAGGTCTACTGGGAAGCCGTAGGTGTCGTAGAGCACAAAGGCGTGCTCGCCCGACAGCACGTCGCCCCGCTGCATGCCGGTCAGCAGGCCGCCCAGGCGCTGAATGCCGCCTTCGAGCGTCTTCAGAAAGCGCTCTTCCTCGGCGCGGATGGTGGCTTCAATCTTGGCCTGGTGCTCGCGCAGTTCGGGGTAGGCCTCGCCCATGCGCTCGACCACCAGGGGCACCAGCTGATACAGGCTGGGTTCGCGCAGGCCCAGCAGGTAGGCGTGGCGCGAGGCGCGGCGCAGAATCTTGCGCACCACATAGCCGCGCCCGGTGTTGCTGGGCGCTGAACCGTCGGCAATCACCATGCTCACCGAGCGGGTGTGCTCGGCCACCACGCGGTGCGACACGTTCTGCGGCCCCTCGTAGGGCTGGCCGCTCAGCTCTACCACCTTGGCGATGATGGGCGCGAACACATCGTTGCTGTAGAAGTCGTACACGTCCTGCACGACCGTCGCAATGCGCTCCAGGCCCATGCCAGTGTCAATGTTCTTGAACGGCAGATCCTTGAGGACCGGGGTGCCGTCGGGCAGTGGGTCCTGACGGTCATACTGGGGGAACACGCAGTTCCAGATTTCCAGAAAGCGGGCGCTCTCGCGGGTGTCGGCGTACTCGGCCCAGGTATCGTCGCCGTATTTGGGGCCACGGTCATAGAAGATCTCGCTGCACGGACCGCAGGGGCCGTTCGGGCCTTCCTTGGGTGCGTCTGCCGGCCAGAAGTTCTCGTCGGCCCCAAAGCGCAGAATCCGCTCGGGGGGCAGGCCAATCTCCTGGGTCCAGATGGCGAAGGCTTCCTCGTCATCCTGGTAGATCGTGGCGTGCAGCTTGCTGGGGTCCAGGCCCATCCAGTCCGGGCTGGTCAGGAATTCCCAGGCCCAGGTCAGGGCCTCGCGCTTGAAGTAGTCGCCAAAGCTGAAGTTGCCCAGCATTTCCAGCAGCGAGCAGTGGCGCAGCGTGCGCCCCACGTTTTCAATGTCGCCAATACGCAGGCACTTCTGCGCCGTGGTGACGCGCTTGCTGGCCACGCCGTCAAAGACCGCTGGCGCCCCCATGAACTGATCTTTGAAAGGCTGCATGCCCGCCACAGTGAAGAGGGTGGTGGGATCGGGCGCCACTGTGGAGTAACTGGGCAGGCGCAGATGCCCCTTGCTTTCGAAAAATTGCAGGTACTTCTCGCGAATCTGGGCCGTGGAGAGCGAGGTGGACATAGGAGAGAGTATAGCGAGGATGGGCGATTTACCGGCACACGGAAGAAGTCTTATTTGAAAGAGCTGATTGCAAATTATAGTTGCTTTGGATCGGTCATTTAACGGTTATAATTATCGATCTATTCGATCTTTTGCTATTTCCAAGAAATAACTGCGAGCAGTATGCCGAGTATGTACGACCATCGGTGGTTTTTCCCACTTCTAGCAAATACCTCGTATTTGATTTAGACTTTGCTAGTGAAGCATAAAGTTTATCATAACACTCTGTGACCTTGCCGCCATAGAATCTTTGTTGCTGGGGCAATATTTGGCGTCCGGTCGCTAATCGGTAGAAGTCGTCCACTATGACTGAATAATCAAGATTCAATTTATTTTTCGGATAGTCGATACCAATTTGGAGCACTAAACCCTTCACGAGGTTGTTCTCGTAATAAACATCGAAGAATGTCTCCAATTGCTTCCCGGAGGAGTCTTTGAATAGGACCTCATATTGCAGAACATCTGCTGATTCGTTGTTATCTACAGACTGACATTTGTATTTATTGCAAAATAAGGATGTTGTCAGGGTCTTTAGACTCCCTTGTCCTAACAATGCGGATGAGTGGGCTGTACAGGAAGCCAGCAGCGTAAGAAAAACAAAATATCTCATTTTGGCCTTATCCAGCATAGAACTCGACTCTCGAGAATCCACTTCCCATTCTTATTAGCCATGGAGATTGATTCGCTAAATTTGGTCTCTACATTTTGCTGCACGATTACGATGCTATCGTCGTTTACTTCGGCTATGATGGCAACATGGCCGAAGGTTGATGTGCCTATAACTATAATATCGCCTACTTGAGGCTTTTCCTTGCTCCCGGTTCGAAGTTTAGTTTTTATGTCATAGTTTCTATACTGTGGATGGCCACTGTGGCCCTTCTGGCCATCCTGTACATGGCTCTTGAACCAAGTTCCTGCATGACCCATTTCATGTAAATAGACTCCAGAATTTAAATGTGTAAACCTTCGAACAAACTCCACGCACTGCCATTTGAAACCATAGTACAAGCCACCTGCGCCAAAGTTATTGCCCCAAGTTTCCTTTTCTACTGTCCCATTATAATAAGCACTTATTCCTTTGAAGCTACCTATTTCAACCCCCTTTGTAATTCTCTGGATTTCTTCTTGTGTATATCCACCTTTCGGAATGTTGCGAACAGCGTCGCGCTGCTCATCCGTTAATTCTTCGATCCCTTCAATTTGGTCGCTGTTATTATTGGTCATCATTTGAGAGGCGGTGGCAGCGCCCCTTGCGATCACATCAGCAGAGTCAGTCCCATTTACTACTCGTCTTGCTCCCGAGAAGTCAATATTCGCGCCGGCAACATAAGAACTCAAGCTCTTTTTAGTAAATAATCCCATCATCATCCCCTTCGCGATGATCATGCCTGCTAAATCGCGATCACTTGCGGCGAGATCTGGATTCTCTACGATGTTGGGAATTTTGCCATCTATCTTATATCCACTCGGCTCTACAATCTCTTTCTGTGCTCGCGTGTAGCCTGCTTTCCCCGTGAGGTGGACATAGCCTCGACCTCTATACTTGTATCCATCTCCCGGCTTGGTGTTGCCCAGTTCCGTGATGTTTCTCTGCTTGCGTTTTGCCAAAATGGTTTGAGCAGATACGCCATCTGCTAGACGTTTGCTGTCAGACTTGAGAGTTTTAGTGGGATTGCAGCCATACTTCTGCTCGAAATAGTCTTCCGGATCCCAGCCGGAGTCATATTTCTCTCTAAGAGCAGTAAATCCGTTGGACTCCCAGATTCCAGTAGCAAGGATGTAAGCAACTTGGTTAATATCAGTGATTCCAGCTTTTTTACAATGGCGCAGAATGGCTTCAACGTGCTCTTTTGAGCTAGGGGTGAACGCCTTGCCCAGAGTTCTGGCGGTCTCCTGTGCCGCTTTGATGGCCGTCTGCACTTCTGCAGGTGAGACCTCAGTCTCGGCGTTCTGGCCTGCGGCGGAGCTGTCTGGATTTGCGCCCTGAGGCCCATTGCCAGCGGGTTTCGGAGCCACCCTCGGCGGCATCACCACAAAGCCCATCGCCATGCTCTCGACCTTGAATTCACCACTCGAAGTCTTGTTGTTGAAGCTGGTGGTGATCTTCTTGCCGTCGGGGCTGAATTTACCTTCAAACTCGGCGTTGTTGTCGGTGCCTTTCAACACGAAGGTGTTGTCCTCGCGGATCATGCCCTCTACACGCCAGCCGTCGTTGTTGCCGGGGGTGGCCATATAGCGGCCAGTTAACTGGCCGCTTTCGTCGCGGATAATGCGCAGCTGAAACTTCACGTCTTTGCCCTTGCCCACAAAGGTGCGCTCCCATTTCTTGGGGGCTTTTTTCAGGGCCATCGGCGCGGCGGGCTGCTGGGGCTTGGGCGCGGGCTTGCCGCCGTCGTTACTCAGTCGTTGTTCTGGGGAAAACATGGGGGACCTCCTGACCGGTTGTGCACTCAGGGTACCCAAGAGGCCTGGCCCCGCGCGCCGCAAATGAGGCAGGGGCCGCTGCACCTGTGTGCCTGCGGCCCCCCCTTGTTCCTTAATCCAGATCCACCGCCCACCACGCTTCCCGCTGGGCGGCCAGCCGCGCCCGGGGATCACCAATGGTGTCCAGCGCCCGGGCCAGGCCCTGCCAGTCACTCTCGCTCATGGGGTCAATGGCCAGGGCCCGCTGGTGAAACTGCGCGGCGTCGCGGTCGCGTCCGGCCAGGGTGGCGGCGCGGGCGGCAATGCCCAGCAGGCTCAGCTGCTTTTGCTCCAGGCGGGCGCGCACGTCGTCGGCCCAGGGGCTGTCGGTGCCGGGCAGAAACTGGCCATACTGGGTGACCAGTTCGCGCAGTTCTTCCAGCCCCAGGCTGCCCTGCTCGGCCTGGGCGGCCAGCAGTTCAAAGCGCTGCACGTCGTATTCGGGGTTCAGGTCGGCGTTCAGGGCGTAGCGGCGGTTGGCGCTCACCACCGCCTCGTTGCTCAGGCTGCGGCGCAACCGGTGAAGGGTGGTGTGAAACAGACTGCTGGCGCGGGCCTCGTCCTTCTCGGGCCACAGGGCCTCGGCGGCTTCCCAGCTGGTGACTTCCTTGTGTTCCAGCAGATAAAAGAACAGCTCCAGCGCCTTGCGGCTCACCCACGACACCGCGCTGCCCTTCCACACCACCTGCGCGGTGCCCAGGCCCTTGGCCTGCATGCCGCTTTCGCCCTGCAGGGTCAGGCCCGCGCGCCTCAGGCGGGCGTCAATGGCGGTGGTCAGGTCCTGGGGGGTAAAGGGCTTGGGCAGGTAGTCGTCGGCACCCAGGTTCATGCCGCGCCGCACATCGCCGCGTTCAGCATGGCTGGAAAGCAGCATGAACGGAATGGCCGAGAGCTGCTCGTGGGCCCGCACCTTTTCCAGGAATTCCAGACCCGTCATGTACGGCATCACCACGTCGCTGATGACCAGATCGGGGGTAAAGACCTTCAGCAGGTCCAGGGCCTCGACCGGGTGGGTGCTGGTGCGCACCTCGTGCCCGGCGCGGGACAGAATCACGCTGACAAGCTTGAGGATGGCGGCGTCGTCATCCACCACGAGGATGCGGGGCATGGCGTGAGTGTATTACGAAACCGGGCGGCCCTGGCGCCAGGACTAAAGACCAGCCCAACGCCCACGCGCCCAATGCACTACGCTGCCGCACATGACCCAGCCCACCCCGGCGGCCCCCGCGCCGCTGACCCTGCTGCAGGCCCGTACCCTGACCCTGGACCCCCAGCACCCGAACGCCGACGCGGTGCTGGTGGGCGGCGGCCGTGTGCTGGCGGTGGGCACGCGCGAGGACCTGCGCGCCCTGGCCCCCCGCGCCGAGGTGCGCGACCACCGCGACCTGCTGCTCACCCCAGGGCTCTCGGAGGCCCACATTCATCTAGTGGCCTACGGCTTTTCCCTGGGGCAGCTGAACCTGCACGGCGCGCGGGGCGTGGCCGAGGTGCAGGCGAAGGTGGCCCAGCGCGTGCTGAACACGCCCCAGGGAGAGTGGATTCGCGGCGGGGGCTTTCTGCTGTCCGAACTGGGCCTGGGTGACTACCCCTCGGCGGCCCTGCTGGACGAGGTGAGCCCGCACCACCCGGTGCTGCTGTACTCGCGCGATCTGCACATGGCCTGGGCAAACTCGGCGGCGCTGCGGGCGGCGGGCATCCACGAGGAAACGCCAGACCCCGAGGGAGGCAAGATTGTGCGGCCCCTGGGCTGCCTGCTGGAGCACGCCTCGGGGCTGGTGGAGGCGGTGATTGCGCCGCCCAGCGAGGCGCAGTATCTGGCCGCCGCCCGCGCTGGGGCCCAGGACTTGGCCGCGCGGGGGTATGTCAGCGCGCACACCATGGCCTTCGAAGCCCCCGAAGCGCCGCGCGCCCTGCAGGCCCTGGCCGACGCCGGCGAGTTGCCCCTGCGCGTGTGGGCCTGCCTGCCGCATGACCGCCTGGAGCTGGCCCGGGAGCTGGGCCTGCGCCGCACGCCGGGCGGGCTGTTTCAGTGGGGTGGCGTGAAGTTCTTTGCTGACGGCGCCCTGGGCAGCCGCACCGCGTGGCTGCACGCCCCGGGCTTTGCCGACGGCTCGGGCACCGGCATCCCGCTGGACTCGCCGGAGTTGATCCGCGAACGGGGCCGCGAGGCGCTGCACCTGGGCCTGACCCCAGTCACCCACGCCATTGGCGACCGCGCCAACACCGAAGTCCTGAACGCCTACGACGACCTGCGGGGGCTCGCCCGGCAGCAGGGCGTGCGCCTGCGCGTTGAACATGCCCAGCATCTGCGCCCCCAGGACATCCCCCGCTTTCAGGGCCTGACCGCCAGCGTTCAGCCTATTCACCTGCAGGCCGACGGCCCCATGATCCGCACGCTGCTGCCGCACCTGCAGGCCCAGAGCTACGCTTTCAAGGCGCTGCAGGACGCCGGCGCCGTGCTGGCCTTTGGCAGCGACGCCCCGGTGGCCCCGCCCGACTACCGCGCCAACTTCGCCGCCGCCCTCACCCGCGTGGACGACGGGGGCGAGCGCCTCGCCCCGCACGAGGCCCTCACGGAGCTGGACGTGCTGCGCGCCCACACCCACGGCCCCGCCCTGGCCGCCGGCTGGACCGACGAGGGCGTGATCCGCCCCGGCGCCCGCGCCGCCTTTACCCTGTGGGACCGTTTGGGGGGGACGGCGCAGGCTCTGGTGCTGTAAGGGGCAAATGGGCAATGGCAGATGGCAGATGGCTAGGAAAGGCCATCTGCCATTTGCCATCGGCCTCCTTACTCTTCTTCCGGGAACTCCGCGTTCGAGTACACGTTCTGTACGTCGTCGAGGTCTTCCAGGGCGTCAATCAGGGTCAAGAGCTTCTTGGCGTCGTCGCCGCTGACCGCCACAGTGTTGCTGGGGAGCATGGCCACCTCGGCGCTTTCGACTGTGAAACCGGCAGCGGCTAGTGCGTCCTGCACGGCGTACAGGTCGTTGGGGCCGGTGCTGATTTCCAGGCCGTCCTCGGACTCCTGAATGTCCTCGGCGCCGTGCTCAATGGCGGTTTCCTGGGCCTGCTCGCTGGTGTCTTTCAGCAGCAGCACGCCCTTTTTCTCGAACTGCCACGCCACACTGCCGTTGGTACCCAGAGAACCGCCGCGCTTGTTGAACACCGCGCGGATGTCGGCCACCGTGCGGTTCACGTTGTCGGTCAGCGTCTCAATGAAGATGGCCGTGCCGCCGGGCCCGTAGCCCTCGTAGGTCACGTCCTTGTAGTCGGCCGCGCCCTCGCCCGCACCCACCGCGCGCTTGATGGCGTTTTCAATGTTGTCCACCGGAACGGTGGCGCTTTTGGCGGCGGCAATGGCATTTTTCAGGCTGAGGTTGCCGGCGGGATCGCCGCTGCCGCCCGAGCGGACGGCGGCCTGAATGGCGCGGATGTGCTTGGAGTACATCGCGCTGCGTTTGCTGTCGTTGGCACCCTTCTTGCGCTTGATCTGAGACCATTTGCTGTGACCGGCCATGCTGAAAACTCTCCTTGCGTGAAAACTGCGCCCGCTCGAAGAGGTGTCCTCGGGGGCGCGTGCAGGGGGCAGTTTAGCGTATGGGCGGGGGCGGCTGGCTTTATCCGTCCTCGTCGGTGGGCTCGTGGGCCGGGTGGGCCGGCTGAAAGCGCGCCTGGTCCTCGGTGGGCGACAGGTTGGCGCGCTCCTGTTCGGGCGGGCCAGTGTCCACGCCGCTGATCAGCACCTCACTGCGGGCGCCCTCGGGCCGCCCCTCGCCGCTGCTGGCGCTGTCCCTGGACTGTGTCATACCCCGCACTCTACGGCGCGCGGCGCCGTGGCAAGTGTGGACGAGCTGCGCCTGACCTTTAGATCCGCACCACGCTGCGGTCTCCCATCACCAGCTGCAGGCCCGACTCGCTGGGCGCCGACACCAGGGCGTGGCGGCCAATCAGCACCCGGCTCAGCGGGCGGCTGGGGTGCAGAATGCGGGCGAATTCATCCACCAGGGCGCCGTGCAGCCGCGCCGTGTCCACCCGGGCGTGCGCGCCGATGCTCACAAAAGGCCCCAGGGTGGCGCCGCGCACCAGCGCGTGCGGGCCAATCCACACCGGGCCGGTGATCACGCTGTCTTCCACCAGCGCGCCGGCCTCAATGACCACGTTGCCGGTGATCACGCTGCGCTCGGCGCGGCCATCCACGCGCGGGCGCTGCTGCGCTAGAAAGTGGGTGTTGGCCGCCAGCAGGTCATCGGGGGTGCCGGCGTCGGACCAGAAGCCGCTGAATTCCACGGCGCGCACTGTGCCGCCCGCTGCCATCAGGCGGGTCAGGGCCTGCGGGAATTCAATCTCGCCCCGGTCACTGGGGGCCAGTTCGGCCACATGCTCCAGCAAGTGGGGCTGAAAGGCAAAGACCCCACAGGCCGCCAGGTTGCTCTCGGGCTTGCGCGGTTTTTCCACCAGCCGCTGCAGCCGCCCGTGCTGCACCACCGCCACCCCATAGGCCTGCGGGTTGGGCACCGCCTTGACCCCCAGGGCCGCCTCGGCGTCCCGCAGGGCCGCCACCAGGGGGCTGAGGTTGTCCTGAAACAGGTTGTCGCCCAGGTACAGCAGCGTGGGCTGATGCTCCAAAAAGGCGTGGGCGGCCAGCACGGCGTGCCCGGTGCCCAGGGCCTCGCTCTGGCGGATAAAGGTGAGGTGGCCGCTGTCCTGCGTGGCGTCGCGCAGATCCGTTTCCGAGGACGGGCTGGTGACAATGCCGATGTCCTGAATGCCCGCGTCCCGCAGGGCCTGCACCGCCCGGGCAATGATGGGCACACCGGCCACCGGCACGGCATGTTTGGCCCGTGTGGCGCTGATGGGAAGAAGACGACTGCCGCGCCCAGCGGCGAGAATAAGCCCTTTCATGCAATCACAGGGGAGTATACGGGCCGGCGCGCGCGCCCGATTGCGAAGTTGCCCACCCCGCCTGAGGCCCCTAGCGGCTCAGGGCGTCGTCCAGCGCCTCGGCAAAGGCGTCCTCGTCGTCCAGCCAGGGGTAGTGCCCGGCGTCCAGCACGGTCACGTCGCCGCCGGTCAGGTCGGCCACCCAGGCCACCTGCTCGGGGTAGCTGGTGTGGTCGTGCGCGCCCGCGATCACGAACACCGGGCGGCGGATCTCCTGTAAGAAGGGTGGGTATTCAAACTCCCACAGGCCCTGGGCCACCAGGGCGTCGCCCACCTCGCCGCCGCCCAGCAGTTGCCCCTCGGCGTCGGTGAATTCCAGGTGCATGCGGCTGGCATTGTCACGGAATTGCAGGGCATTGAGCAGGTCGCGGGCGTTCAGCAGCGCAAAGGCCGCCTCCACGCGCGCGCCGCCCACCGCCGGGTACTGGCCCTCGGGGGTGCGGGCGCGCAGGTCGTCGGCGGGGTCTTCCAGGGCCACACCCCGGCGCCCACTGGCCTCGCGCAGCAGGGTCAGGGCCAGTTCGGGGAAATGCACCCAGGGGTTCACCACGACCACCCGCGCCGTGCGTGTGGGATAACGCCGGGCATACTCCAGCGCCACCAGTGCCCCGAAGCCGTGGCCCAGCGGCACAATCTGCCGGGCCCCCAGGAACTCGCGCAGGGCCTCTAGGTCACCCGTCAGCGTGTCCAGGTCCAGGGTTTCGTCGCCCTGGTCGGTGTCGGCCAGGGGCCCGCTGCGGCCACAGCCGCGCTGGTCCAGAAACACGGCTGGCTCTGGCAGGCGGTCTCCAAAGAGGGCCTGGAAGGAATAGCTGTTGTATCCGGGACCGCCGTGCAGGAACACCAGCGTGGGGGCGTCGCCTGTCGGGTCGCCGGTCACCTCAAAGTACAACTCCGCGCCGTTCAGGCGCTCAACGTACACGCGGCCCTGGGTGCCGTCCTCGGGTGACAGCAGGGGCGGGGTCCCTTCGTGGGCAAGGTCGTCGGGGCCGGTCATGGGCGCCATTGTAGGCCGCGTTCTGGTGGGCGTGCCGGGGGCGGGCGCTAGGGTAAGGCCATGAGGCGCGCGCCATGACCGAGCCCCAGGTGCCGCTGGGCATCAGTTTCGTGCTGGAAGGGCTGGACGAACTGGCCTTTACCCGGGTGCTGCGCGACGTGCTGCATGACCCTGCCTTTCGCCGCCCGCTGCAGGTGCAGGTGCAAGAGCCGCGTGGGGGCGCCCCCGGTCGCCTGACCCTGGCGTTTGCCCCTTCAGACCGCACGCTGGCGGTGGCGGCCATGCAGCGCCTGAAGACCGTGCTGCTGCGCTACGGGGTGCAGGTGGACAGCATTTCCGTGCCTGGCGTCTAGGGCCCTGGCTTTGGCCCACACTTTTCAGCTGTTAAGGGACCATAAACCGTGCCTGCGCCCCAATCAGGGCGCGCGCCCCCTACCATGTCCCGGAAACAGGTGCAGTGCGCATCCGCCGCCGCCAGCGGACGTCCGCCGTTGTCCGCCGCCGGCCACGGAACGGTCCGGCCCGCCGCGTTCCCGAGGAGACCCAACAGCAGCTATGGAGCAACGCATCCTTTTAATCGAAGACAATCCAGACATCACCCGCGTCGTGCAGTACGAACTGGAGCAGGCGGGCTACAAGGTGCTGGCCGCTCCTGACGGCGTCACTGGCCTTACCAGCGCCCGCGAAAGCAGCCCCGACCTCGTGATTCTGGACCTGGGCCTGCCCGACTTTGACGGCGCCGAGATTGCCCGGCGCCTGCGCAAGACGAGCAGCGTGCCCATCATCATCCTGACCGCCATGGACGCTGTGGACCGCAAGGTCAACCTGCTGGAAGCGGGCGCCGACGACTACATGACCAAGCCCTTTCACCCCGAAGAGCTGGTGGCGCGGGTGAAGGTGCAGTTGAGGCACCAGCAGCACGGCGAGGTGATTTCGATTGGGCCGCTGGAGATTCATCCGCAAAAGCGCCTGTGCCACTACAACGGCCACGAGGTGCGCCTGTCGCCCAAGGAGTTCGACCTGCTGACCTTCCTGGCCCGCCAGCCGGGGCGCGTCTATTCCCGCCAGGAAATCGAGCGCGAGGTCTGGAACGGCGAACTGCCCAGCAACTCCAACGTGGTGGACGTGCACATGGCCAACATGCGCGCCAAACTGCGCGATCTGGACGGCTACGGCATCATCCGTACCGTGCGCGGCATCGGCTACGCCCTGAAGACCCCTTGAGCCGCTGGGGGAGACTGTTCCCCCGGCAGGCTGTGTGCCCTTCTTACAATCTTGCCCGCCCCCGGTTGCCAGACTGGGGGTCATTCCGGGGGAGTACGCCGCCCTGAAGTTCAGGGAGCACGTGATCGTCAATCCGGTGGCCAAAGGTCACCCGGTCGCGCGCACAAAGGGCCAGACCCGGCAGGAACGCGGTGAAGGCCGCGCCCCTGCCGGCGTTTTTCGTTGGTGGTGGCCCTGCCTCTTCGCCGCGTCCACTGGAGGCTCCCTGTGGAAGCGATAGTTGCGGATCTGTCGTCGGCGTTTTCGGTGCTGTGGCTGGGCAAGCCCGCCTGGATGTGGCTGCTGTTCATGACCCTGGTGGTGGCCCTGCTGGCCTTTGACCTGGGGGTCCTCAGCCGCCGCCGCGCGGCCAAGGCGGCCGAGCACGGCGACGATGCCCAGGTGATCGGGGTGGCCAGCAGCCTGAAGCTGAGTGCCTTTTACATCGCCATTGCGCTGGCCTTCGGTGCCTGGATCTGGGTGACGCTGGGCGCCCAGAGCGGCATGGCCTACCTGACCGGCTTTGCCGTGGAAAAAGCCCTGGCCCTGGACAACGTGTTCGTGATCAGCGTGATTTTCGCGGCGCTGGCGATTCCCCGCCACCTGCAGCACCGGGTGCTGTTCTGGGGCATTCTGGGCGTCATCGTCCTGCGCGGCATCATGATCGGGCTGGGTGCAGCGCTGGTCACGCAGTTCGACTGGATCATGTGGGTGTTCGGCGCCTTCCTGCTGCTGACGGGTGTAAAGCTGCTACTGAACAAGGGCGGCCACGATGAAACCCCCGACCTGGAGCGCCACCCGGTGGTGCGCGCCCTGCGCCGGGTCATGCCCATCAGCCCCAAACTGGACGGCCAGAAGTTCCTGACCAAGCTGCCCGATGCCCTGGGCCGCGTGCGCACCCACGCCACCCCGCTGCTGCTGGCGCTGCTGCTGGTGGAATTCGCGGATCTGGTGTTCGCCGTGGACTCGATTCCGGCCATCTTCGCCATCACGCAGGACCCGTTTATCGTGTACACCAGCAACATCTTCGCCATTCTGGGCCTGCGCGCCCTGTACTTCGCCCTGGACGCCCTGATTCACCGCTTCAGCGCCCTGAAGCCTGCGCTGGCCCTGGTGCTGGTGTTCATTGGCGGCAAGATCTTCTACGGCCAGTTCTTCGGCAAGGTGGACCCGGCCATCAGTCTGACCGTCACGGTGGGCATCCTGGCGGGCGGCGTGCTGGTCAGCCTGTGGCGCACACGCGGCGGTGGCGGCCAGGGCAAGAACGAGGTCCAGGCGGCGGACTAAGACAAGCGGCGGTGCTGTATTTCCGACCCTCTCCCCTCGTGGGAGAGGGCCTTGCGCGGCAAGGGGTGAGGGGGTTCCCCTCCCTGCTGTGCTCTCCTGCCCGGCATGACCCCCAACCGCACCCTCACCGGCATTCCAGGCTTTCAGGTGGGCCACTGGACCCACGCCCCCGCCCGCACCGGCTGCACGGTCATCCTGTGCCCGGCGGGGGGCGCTGTCGCATCGGCATCCTTCCTGGGGCCCAGCCCCGGCACGCGCGAGGGGGTGCTGCTCTCGCCGGAAAAGAAGGTGGAGCGCGTGCACGCCCTGCTGCTGACCGGCGGCAGCGCCTTTGGGCTGGCGGCGGCGGCCGGGGTGGTGCGGGTGCTGGAAGAGCGCGGTATAGGGCATGAAACCCCGTGGGCACGTGTGCCCATCGTGCCCGCCGCTGTGATCTATGACCTGGGGGTGGGCGACCCCACGGTGCGCCCCGGCGAACGTGAAGGTGAACTCGCCGCCCGCGCTGCCAGCGCCGAGCCAGTGGCCCGGGGGCGGGTGGGGGCTGGCACCGGGGCCACCGCCGGCAAGTACCTGGGGACCGGGGCAGTGCCCGGCGGCCTGGGCAGTGTGCTGGTCGAGCGCCGTGGGGTGCAGGTGGGCGCGCTGGCGGTGGTGAACCCCATTGGCGACGTATTGGACGAGCAGGGTGGCGTGCTGGCCGGGCCCGGGGTGGGTCCGGGCGCCGTGGCCTTTACCCCCGGCGACGCCGAGAACACCACGCTGGTGGCCGTGGTCACCGAACATGCCCTGACCAAGCCCGAATGCCGCCGTCTGGCCGACGCCGCGCAGGCCGCCCTGGCGCGGGTGATTCACCCCAGCCACACCTTCTGGGACGGCGACAGCGCCTTCGTGCTCAGCAGTGGCGCGCGCCCGGCGGCCGATCCGCTGCTGCTGGGCGCGCTGGTGCAGGAAGCCGTCTGTGGGGCAGTGCGCGACGCGGTGAGGGCAGCGCAGGCGGAGAGTTTGAAAGCCTCTGCTGGGCTCTGAATGCCACGTCTCTCGCTCAGAGGCTCAATTGCCCAGTTGAGTCGCCCCAGAACGGCTCAGGCGCTTGTTCCTTCAGTGCCCTTTGGCCCGCTTTGGGTCAACGTCAGCCGCGCGCCCACCAGCCTGAACCCCGCCCGGCGGATGTTGCGTTCGCTGGGGCTGCTTGGGGTTACGAACACGCTGGCAAGGTCTGCCCCTGCCTGGGCGGCGGCGTGCAGCCGCGCCGAAAGAAGGTCGGTCTGCACGCCCTGGCCGCGATAGTCGGGCCGGGTGGACATGCCAAACAGCGCCGCCACCCTGGCTGTCACACTCAGGGCCGCGCTGCCCGCCGCCTCGCCCCCACGCCGGGCCACGAACAGCCGCGTGCCGGGAGCCGCCGCCACCACCTGCATGGTGGGGCCGCTCCCCTCCCCGAACCCCTGCGCCGACAGGGCGGCCCAGGTCTCGGCGTCATGGGTTTCCTGCACCTCGGCTCTGGGTGGCAGCGCCGTCAGGTCGTGGGCGTAGACGTGCAGCACGGTGCTCAGGGCGTAGCCGCGCGCCCCCAGGACTCCCAGCGCCCCCGGCACTGCATCCGAGAGCAGGTGCACCGTGGGCGGGGTACCCACTTCGGCGCAAAAGGCTTCAAAGGCGGCCAGGGCATCGGCGTCTGGCGGGCGGGTGCCGTCGTGCCACGCGGCGTTCAGGGGCAGCCCCAGGCCCACAAAGGCGGCGTGTAGCGGGCCAAAGGTGGCCGCCCGGCCATAGCGGCTGTGCGCCTGCGCTTCGGCGCGGCTCAGGCGGGGCAGAACGTCCGGGGGCAGGGGCATGGGGGGAGCATAGGGGCCCAGGCCAGGGAAACTCATGCGTCACTTGGCGGAGCTTCAGGCGATCTTAGGCCACTGCTGAGCTTGTGTGGCTTCTCTCCGTTTGGGGCCACTGGCCAGCGCCACCATAGACGCATGATCGCTTTTCACCCCCACCTGTTCGTGCGGATTGTCGAACTGGACGGCCCGCGCGCCCCCATGCCCCGGCCCCTGTCCAGCGGCTTTTCCGAAGGACGCGCCTACCGCGTCCTGGGGGTGTACAACCCGTCGGAGTCCTCGGACGCCTATTTCATCCTGCCCAACGACCGCGACGAGATGTGGTTCATCTGCCAGCGTCACCTGCGCTTTGCGGGCCTGCACGACACGGGGGCCCACCATCTGGACCTTCCGATGGAGCACGCCACCGCCGCCGATTAATACGAAGTTGAAGTATAGTTGATACATCAAAGCGACGATTGCCCTGAAGCACTTAAGTGAAGACGAACTGCTGCGTCGTCAACGCCAAGCCTCAACCGCCGACGAGCGTGATCGTTGGTTTGCCTTGAGGACGCTCACCTTGCATCCTGACCACTCCAGGGCGCTCCTGGCCGAGCAG